>NZ_JBFUMN010000008.1:0-162359 GCF_054049335.1 Roseateles sp. P5_E1 | reverse complement strand
GGTGACGCCGTGCCCGCGACGGCTGAGGCCGCGCCGGCCCCGGCCGTGACGCGCTGCAGCGGCGCACCATCGGTCAGGTTGCCGGTGGGTGCGCGCAGCACCTGGTCTCCCAAAGCCAGGCCTGAAGCGATGACGACCTCGCCGCGGCGGTCGTCACGCTCGCCCAAGATCACGTTGACCTTCTTGAGCTGATTGCCATCGACCTTCCAGACATAGGCGCTATCGCCCTGGCGCTGCACCGAGCCCTCGGCCAGCACCAGCGCCTTGCGCTCGGCGCTCTCGACGCGGCCTTCGGCATAGAGGCCGGAGACCTGAGGGGCCTTGCTGCGATCGTTGAATTCAGCGATGAGCTCGACCTGACGCGTCGTCGCATTGGCAGCGGCATCGATGCGGGCCAGCTTGCCGCGGAACTCCGCGTCGCCAAAGCCGTTGATGCGGAAGGACACCGGTTGGCCCAGCTTGAGCTCGCCCAGGCGATCGGCCGAGACCTGGCCTTCGAAGCGCATCGACGCCGGGTCGATGACCTTGATGAGTTCGCGGCCGATCTGCACGGTGTCGCCGACGGAGATCTTTCGCTCGCTGACGACGCCATCGAACGGCGCGCGGATCTCGGTGCGCGAAACCTGCTGGCGGGCCGTGACGGCGCGCGCCTTGGCTGCGGCCAACTCGCTCTGGGCGGCGTTGCGGCGCACCTCGGCGTCTTCCAGGCCTTGCATGGAAATCATGCCCTGCTGGTTCAGCGTGCGCTGGCGGGCCAGAACGCGCTCGGTCTGCTCGAAGCTCTGTTGGGCGGCGCGCAGCGCCTCATCGGCCGAGGTCAGGCCGTCGCGGATGGAGGTGGGGTCCAGTCGGATGATGAGATCACCCGCGCGCACACGCTCGCCGTTGTCCTTGGCCACCTGCAGCACGACGGCGGCCACTTCGGCACGCAGGTCGGCACGGCGGGCCGGCTGGATGGCGCCCGTGATGACGGGCGCGCCGATCAGGCCGCTCTGGCCAACCTGACGCAGATCCTCGGGCGCGAGCAGCAGCGGCGCAGACGTCTTGGCCGCGGCGCCCTTGGCCTCATCGGGCTTGCCACCCTTGCCGCAAGCGGTAAGGGCCAGGGCCAATGTCAATGCGGTCAGGGTCAGCGATGCACGCGTCATGGAGACAAGCTTTCTTCGAAAGGGCAAAGGTCGGACGGCTCAAACGCCGGAGCTTAACGGTCTGGCAACACGGCGCCAGAGGTCATGTACGAAACGGAAGAACTTTCGGGCCGAGCGCCGGGCCTGCCGTGGGCCAGAGGCCCATGGCCTTCCGTAGGCACAAGCAGTCCGCAGGGACTTCTTGTGTCCGACTCCAGTTCACCTGGCCGGCCCGCCTGGCGATGTGCATGCGGCTTGACGCTGCATGCGTCGCCGTCTCCCTGGAACCGGCCAAGGTATGCCTTGGACGAGGGGCGCTACTTTAGCCAGTCCAGCGCCCAGGCACCCTGCTGCCAGCGCTGCAGCCACAGCAGGCCGATCAGGGTCTTGGCATCGGTCAGCTCGCCTTGGGCGGCGAGGCGGTCGAGATCGTCGACCGTGTGTGTGACAAGCTCGAGAAACTCGCCCTCGTCCAACTTCTGCTCGCCCTTGTTCAGGCCGCGCGCGAAGTAGATGTGGATGCCTTCGTCCGAGTAGGCGATGGCGTTGTGCAGCACACCGGCATAGGCCCATTCGGTGGCGCTGTAGCCGGTCTCCTCCAGCAGCTCACGGCGACCGCAGACCAGCGGGTCTTCGCCGGCGTCGAGCTTGCCAGCCGGGAACTCCAGCATCACGCGGCCCATGGGGTAGCGGTATTGGCGCTCCATCAACAACCGGCCGTCGTCCAGCAGCGGTACGACCATGACGGCGCCGGGGTGGCGGATGTATTCGCGGTGCGCGGCAGTGCCGTCCGGCAGCGCGACACGATCGCGGCGCACGTCGAGGAAGTGGCCGGCGTAGACCTGCGTGCTTTCGAGCAGGCGCTCGACGAGATGGGGGTCTTCGCTGTCAGAGGTGGCCACGGCGCAGATATCTCCAGACAAAGCCGGGAAACCCCAGCGTGATGAAGAGACAGGTCGCCGCGGCATAGAACTCCCAGCCTTGCGCATGGCGCTGGCCGATGCGGGCCTCCAGCAGCGAGCCGAGGCCGAAGGTCAACATGGCCATCAGCAGCAACTCCAGCAACCGCCACCACGCCGATTTAGGCGCTTGGCGTGGGCCGACGAGCAGCAGCCTCTCGTTGAAATAAGGCAGGTTCGCCGCGATGACGGCCGCGACGAGAACCAGCCAGACAGCGGCGGACTGGTCCATGGATGCGTTCAGGTGGCGAGGGCCTGGCGGATGGCGACCTTGCACAGCTCCAACAGGCCACCCGGCAGCAGGCCGAAGACCAGCACGGCGGCGCCGTTGAGCGTCATGACGAAGCGCACGTCGGCCGGCGCGGCCAGCGGGGCCGTATCGGTCGGGGCGTCGAAGAACATGACCTTGACGATGCGCAGGTAATAGAAGGCGCCAACCAGCGACACGACGACGGCGAAGCCGGCCAGCCACAGGTAGAACGGCATCTGCGTGGCCACCAGAGCCTGCAGCACGGCCAGCTTGGCGTAGAAACCCACGGTGGGCGGCACGCCAGCCAGCGAGAACATGAACAGCGTCATGACCAGGGCGAACCAAGGGCTGCGCTTGCCCAGGCCCGCCAGGTCCTTGATCTCCTCAGCCTCATGGCCCTGGCGCGACAGCAAGATGACCATGCCGAAGGTACCCAGTGTCGTCAGCACATAGGTGACGACGTAGAACATGGCCGAGCTGTAGGCGTTGGTGCCCCAGGTCGTGCTGTCATTGACGACGCCGGCAGTCATGCCCAAGAGCATGAAGCCCATGTTGGCGATGGTCGAGTAGGCCAGCATGCGCTTCAGATTGCTCTGGGCGATGGCGGCGAGGTTGCCGATCAGCAGCGACATGACGGACAGCACGACCAGCATCTGCTGCCAGTCCACGGCCAGGCCGCTCATGCCTTCGACCAGCAGGCGCACGGTGATCGCGAACGCGGCCAGCTTGGGCGCGCCGCCGATCAGCAGCGTGACGGCCGTCGGTGCGCCCTGGTAAACATCAGGCACCCACATGTGGAAGGGCGCGGCGCCGAGCTTGAAGGCCAGGCCGGCGACGACGAAGACGGTGCCGAAGATCAGCACGCTCTTGTTCGGGATGCCCTGGGAGATGACGCCAAAGACTTCGGGGATGGTCAGCGAACCGGTGGCGCCGTACATCATCGACAGGCCGTACAGCAGGAAGCCGCTGGCGAGGGCGCCGAGGACGAAATACTTCATCGCCGCCTCGGTCGACACCGCATGGTCGCGGCGCAGGGCCACCAGCGCGTACAGCGACAGGCTCATCAGCTCCAGGCCGAGGTAGACGACCAGGAAGTTGTTTGCCGACAGCATCACGTTGATGCCCAGCAGCGCGAACAGGCTGAGGATGAAGAGCTCGCCCTTGAGCATCTCGCGGAAAGCGGCATAGGGGCGTGCATAGACCAGCGTGATCAGCGTCGCGACGCAGGCGAAGCCGGCCAGCAGGTGGCCCATGGGGTCGGCGACCACCATGTCCTGCATGGCATAGGTGGTCAGGCCGGCGTTGAAGTAGCTGAAGTGCAGGCCACCCACGACGATGAGGGTCAGCTGGGTCAGCCAGTAGGTCGGGCGGCGCTGCTCGTCGGTGACCCACAGGTCCACCAGGGCAACCACGCAGCCCATCGCCAGCAGCAGGATTTCGGGGTAGATCGCGAGCCAGTTCATGTCGTTCATTGTTCTTGCCTCTGCTCGAAATCAGGCCGGGATCTTGCTGAGCGCGACATGCCTGAGCAGCTCGGTGACCGAGTTGTGCATCACGTCGGTGAAGGGCTTGGGATAGAGGCCCATGTACAGCGTCGCCACGGCCAGCAGAGCGAGCATGAGGAATTCGCGGGTATTGATGTCGGTCAGCGCGCGCACGTCGTCGTTGGCAATATCGCCAAAGTAGACGCGCTTGATCATCCACAGCGTGTAGGCCGCGCCAAAGACCAGGGCCGTCGCGGCGATGCCGCCCAGCCAGAAGTTGGCCTTGACGGTGCCGAGGATGACCATCCACTCGCCGACGAAGCCGGCCGTGGCGGGCAGGCCGCAGTTGGCCATGCCGAAGAAGACGGCAAAGGCAGCGAACTTGGGCATGGTGTTGACGACACCACCATAGGAAGCGATCTCACGCGAGTGCACGCGGTCGTAGAGCACGCCGATGCACAGGAACATCGCACCCGACACGAAGCCGTGCGAGATCATCTGTACCAGGCCGCCAGAGACGCCCAGTTCGTTGAAGATGAAGAAGCCCAGCGTCACGAAGCCCATGTGGGCGATGGACGAGTAGGCCACCAGCTTCTTCATGTCCTTCTGCACCAGGGCCACCAGGCCGATGTAGACGACGGCGATCAGCGACAGCGCAATGATCAGCCAGGACCAGTGGCGGGCGGCGTCCGGCGCGATCGGCAGCGAGAAACGCAGGAAGCCATAGCAACCCAGCTTCAGCATGATGGCCGCCAGCACGACGGAGCCGCCGGTGGGTGCCTCGACGTGGGCGTCGGGCAGCCAGGTGTGCACCGGCCACATCGGCACCTTGACCGAGAAGGCAGCCAGGAAGGCGAAGAACAGCCAGGTCTGGGCGCCACCGGTCAGCGGCAACTTGTGCCAGGTCTGGATGTCGAAGCTGCCGCCGGGAACCTGGGAGTACAGGTAGAGCAGCGCGATCAGCATCAAGAGCGAGCCGGCCAACGTATAGAGGAAGAACTTGAAGGCCGCATAGACGCGGTTCGGGCCGCCCCAGACGCCGATGATGATGTACATCGGGATCAGTGTGGCCTCGAAGAAGACGTAGAACAGCATGCCGTCCAGCGCGCTGAACACGCCCACCATCAGGCCCGACAGGATCAGGAAGGCGCCCATGTACTGGTTGACGCGGGTCTCGATGACCTCCCAGGCCGAGATCACCACGATGATGGTGATGAAGGCCGTCAGCGGCACGAACCACATCGAGATGCCGTCCACGCCCAGGTGGTAGCTGATGTTGAAGCGGTCGATCCAGGGTTGGTTCTCGACGAACTGCATGGCAGCCGTCGATGTGTCAAAGCCGGTGATCAGCGGGATGGTGGCGAGAAAGCTCGCCACGGCAGCGACCAGGGCCAGCCAGCGCACGGCGTGCGCCTGCTCGTCGCGCCCGAGCGCCAGCAGCAAGGCGCCGCAGACGATGGGCAGAAAAATCGCAAGACTCAGCAACATTCTTGTTCTCCGCCTCTCGCTCAGAACCCGAACAGGGCGCTGAACTGGGGCTTGATATAGGGCCAGAGCTGCCAGGTCATCAGGCCGGTGACGCCAAGGATCATGACGAGGGCGTACCAGTACAGGTAGCCGCTCTGCAGGCGGCGCACCAGGCCCGCGATGCCACCGACGCCACGCGCCGAGCCATTGATGATGAGTCCGTCGATCAGCCCGGCATCGCCACCCTTCCACAGGCCCATGCCGATGAGGCGTGCGGCGCGGGCGAGGATGTTCTCGTTGATCCAGTCCATGAAGTACTTGTTCTCCAGGACGATGATCAGCGGGCGCAGCACCTTGGCCAGCGTGGCCGGAATGCTCGGGGCGACCATGTAGAACACGTAGGCCGTCACGACACCGGCCAGCGCGAGCCAGAACGGCAGCGAGGTCAAGCCGTGCAGGGCCATTGCGGCGGCGCCATGGAACTCCTCGGCCAGTTCCTCCATCGCCGGGTGGGCGTGCAGGTTGACGAAGATGGCGTCCTTGAAGAAGTCGCCGAACAGCATCGGCTGGATGGTCATGAAGCCGATGACGACCGACGGGATGGCCAGCAGCACCAGCGGCGCGGTGACAACCCAGGGCGACTCGTGCGGCACGTGGGCGTGGCCGTGGTCACCATGGTCATCGTCGTGATGATCATGCTCGCCCGGGAAGGGCTTGTGGTGGAAGTTCTCCTTGCCATGGAAGACGAGGAAGTACATCCGGAACGAATAGAAGGCCGTCACGAACACGCCGACGATGACGGCGAAGTAGGCGAAGTGCGCACCCGGCAGATGGCTGGCGTGCACGGCCTCAATGATCGAGTCCTTGGAGTAGAAGCCCGAGAACAGCGGCGTGCCGATCAGCGCGAGCGAACCCAGCAGCGACGTGATCCAGGTGATGGGCATGTACTTGCGCAGGCCGCCCATGTTGCGGATGTCCTGGTCATGGTGCATGCCGATGATGACGGAGCCCGCGCCCAGGAACAGCAGCGCCTTGAAGAAGGCGTGCGTCATCAGGTGGAAGACGGCCACCGAGTAGGCCGAGGCGCCCAGGGCGACGGTCATGTAACCCAGCTGGGACAGCGTCGAGTACGCCACGACGCGCTTGATGTCGTTCTGGATGATGCCGAGGAACCCCATGAACAACGCCGTGATCGCACCGATCACCATGACGAAGTTCAGCGCCGTGTCGCTCAGCTCGAACAGCGGCGACATGCGCGCCACCATGAAGATGCCGGCCGTCACCATCGTGGCGGCATGGATCAGCGCGGAGATGGGCGTCGGACCTTCCATCGAGTCCGGCAGCCAGACGTGCAGCGGGAACTGCGCCGACTTGCCCATCGCACCGATGAAGAGGCAGATGCAGGTGACCGTCATCAGCGACCAATCGGTGCCGGGGAAGATCATCTGCGACAGGATCTCGGACTTGGCGAAGGTCTCGGCGTAGTTCAGCGAACCCCCGAAGGCCACCAGCAGGCCGATGCCCAGGATGAAGCCGAAGTCGCCGACCCGGTTCACCAGGAAAGCCTTCATGTTGGCGAAGATGGCCGTCGGTTTCTTGTACCAGAAGCCGATCAGCAGATACGACACCAGGCCCACCGCTTCCCACCCGAAGAACAGCTGCAGCATGTTGTTGCTCATGACGAGCATCAGCATGCTGAACGTGAACAGCGAGATGTAGGAGAAGAAGCGCTGGTAGCCGTCGTCCTCTTCCATGTAGCCGATGGTGTAGATGTGCACCATCAGCGACACGAAGGTCACGACCACCATCATCATGGCCGTCAGGCCGTCGATGAGGAAGCCGACTTCCATCTTCAGCGCGCCGAGGTTCATCCATTCGTAGATGGTGGCGTTGAAGCGCGCGCCGTCGACGGCCACGCTGTACAGCGTCATCGCCGACAGGATGAAGGCGATCAGCACGCCGAGGATGGTGACCATGTGCGAGCCGCGGCGGCCCACCGTCTTGCCGAAGAAACCGGCCACGATGGCGCCCACGAGCGGCGCCAGCGGCACCGTCAGCAGCAGGTTCTGGGAGAGTTGTGCAGACATCTTTTTCTCAACCCTTCAGCGCGTCGAGCTCTTCGACGTTGATGCTGGCTCGGTTGCGGAACAGCACGACCAGGATGGCCAGGCCGATGGCCGACTCGGCCGCCGCGACGGTCAGGATGAAGAACACGAAGACCTGGCCGCCCATGTCGCCCAGGTAGTGCGAGAAGGCGACGAAGTTCATGTTGACCGCCAGCAGCATCAGCTCGATGGCCATCAGCAGCACGATCAGGTTCTTGCGATTCAGGAAGATGCCGATCACCGACAGCGCGAACAGCATCGCGCCCAGCGTCAGAAAGTGGCCCAGGGTCAGGCCGCTCAGCCCGGTAATGGCGGTCATGCCTGGCCTCCTTCGGTGGGTGCGGCGGGCGGGGCCGGCGGCGTGGCGACGGTGGGCGCCATCTTGACGATCTTCAGGCGCTGGGCCTTGGTGACCTTGACCTGTTCGGATGCGTCCATGGCACGCGAGTCCTTGCGGCGGCGCAGCGTCAGGGCGATGGCCGCGACGATGGCCACGAGCAGCAGCACGGCGGCGATCTGCAGCGGGTACAGGTAAGCGGTGTAGATCTCGATGCCGAGCAGCTTGGTATTACCCATCTTCAGCTGCTCGGCGGTGGCCACCGGCACGTCAGACAGTTGGAAGCCGCCCATCAGCACGATGCCCATCTCGAAGGCGATCAGAGCGCCGACAACGGCCGCCAGCGGCAGATGCTTCCAGAAGCCCTCACGCAGGCTGTCGGTGTTCAGGTCCAGCATCATGACGACGAACAAGAACAGCACCATGACGGCACCGATGTAGACGAGCACCAGCGCAATCGCCAGGAACTCGGCCTTCAGCAGCATCCAGATGCAGGACGCCGTGAAGAAGGACAGGATCAGGAACAGCGCCGCATGCACGGTGCTGCGCGCCGTGATGACGCGGAACGAACTCACCAGCAGGATGCCGGAGAAGACGTAGAAGAGGATGGTCGTGATGTCCATACGTATCCAGGCCAGCTGAGCTGGACCGCTGCGGCCGCAAGGCCGGTCAGCGATCAGCGGTACTTGGCATCAGCCTCCTTTTGGGCCGCGATTTCGGCTTCGTACTTGTCACCGACGGCCAGCAGCATGTCCTTGGTGAAGTACAGGTCGCCGCGCTTTTCGCCGTGGTATTCGAAGATGCTGGTCTCGACGATGGAGTCCACCGGGCAGCTTTCCTCGCAGAAGCCGCAGAAGATGCACTTGGTCAGGTCGATGTCGTAGCGCGTCGTGCGGCGGCTGCCGTCGGCGCGCACGTCGCTCTCGATGGTGATAGCCATCGCGGGGCAGACAGCCTCGCAGAGCTTGCAGGCGATGCAACGCTCTTCACCGTTCTCGTAGCGGCGCAGCGCGTGCAGGCCGCGGAAACGCGGGGACAGCGGCGTCTTCTCTTCGGGGAACTGGATGGTGATGTTGCGCGAGAGGAAATGCCTCCCGGTGAGCTTCATCCCCTTGAGCAGTTCCCAGAGGAAGAAGGTCTTCGCGAAATTCGTGATTGCAGTCATGGGCGCCGCCTCACTTCCAGATGTTGAACGGTGTCTGCATCCAGGCACCGACAACGACCAGCCAGATCAGCGTGATGGGAATGAAGATCTTCCAGCCCAGACGCATGATCTGGTCGTAGCGGAAGCGCGGGAACGTGGCGCGCACCCACAGGAACGTCGTGACGACGAAGAAGGTCTTGCCGAACAGCCAGGCCCAATTCCAGAACGCCA
The DNA here is from genome assembly GCF_054049335.1 of Roseateles sp. P5_E1. Taxonomy (NCBI): domain Bacteria; kingdom Pseudomonadati; phylum Pseudomonadota; class Betaproteobacteria; order Burkholderiales; family Sphaerotilaceae; genus Roseateles; species Roseateles sp. P5_E1. The sequence goes on along the minus strand of NZ_JBFUMN010000008.1, from coordinate 153,255 downwards.
TCGTGTGCTGGATGAAGGTCGGCGTTTCCATGCCGAACAGGCTCCAGGAGATCGGCGCGCTCCAGCCGCCCAGGAACATGAGGACGGCCAGGGCCGACACCAGGATCATGTTGGCGTACTCGGCCAGGAAGAACATCGCGAACGACATGCCCGAGTACTCGATCATGTGGCCGGCAACGATTTCCGATTCGCCTTCGACGACGTCGAACGGATGGCGGTTGGTTTCGGCCAGGCCCGAGATGAAGTAGACGATGAAGATCGGGAAGAGCGGCAGCCAGTTCCACGACAGCAGCGGCACGCCGTGGGATGCAAACCAGCCGCGTTCCTGCACCTGCACGACCTCGGTCATGTTCAGGCTGCCCGTCACCATCAGCACGACGACCAGCGCAAAGCCCATCGCGATCTCGTAGGAGACCATCTGCGCCGAGGCGCGCAGCGCGCCGAGGAAGGCGTACTTCGAGTTCGAAGCCCAACCGGCAATGATGACGCCGTAGACCTCGAGCGAGGTGATGGCCATCAGGTACAGCAGGCCGGCATTGACGTTGGCGGCGGCGGCATCCGGGCCGAAGGGCACGACGGCCCAGGCGGCCAGCGCCGGCATGATGGTCATGACGGGGCCGAGGAAGAACAGGCCCTTGCTCGCGGCTGCGGGCTTGATGATCTCCTTGAAGATCAGCTTGACCGCATCGGCGATGGGCGTCAGCAGGCCGTAGGGGCCGACGCGGTTCGGGCCCGGGCGGATCTGCGACCAGCCGATGGCCTTGCGCTCCCACAGCGTCAGGTAGGCGACGCAGATCATCAGCGGTGCAACGACCGCGATGATCTTCATCAGGCTCCACACCAGGGGCCACAGGGCCCCCAGCAGCGAGGCGCCGTGTTGGTAGAGGGTGTCGATCATTCTTGTCAGCTCCCTCAGACCTTGCTGATGTTGAGCGTGCCGAAGGCAGCACCCAACGCGGCGGTTTGTGCCAGGCCAGCGGGCACGCGGGCCACGCCTTGCGGCAGGCCGGCTTCAAGGCGTGCGGGCAGTTGGGCGGCACCGCCGTCCTGCACGACGCGGACCTGATCGCCCTCAGCCAAGCCAAGCTGTTGCCACAGGCTGCTGGGCAGGCCGACCGTGGCGGCTTCACGGCCGTCGGTGGTCAGCTGCAGCGAGGTCGAGTTGCGCACCAGCGCATCGGTCGCGTAGATGGGCAGATTGCCGAAGCGCTCGACGCCCTCAGCCTTGACCGCGGCTTGCGGCGCAGAGGTGGTGGCGTTGCTGAGACGGGCGGCGATGTCGCCACCCAGGGCTTGTTCGCGCACCTGCTCGGAGCTGTCCTGGTCGAAGCCCGGCAGGCCCAGCAGATTGCCCAGCACACGCAGCACCTTCCAGGCCGGACGCGTCTCGGCCAGCGGGCGCACGACGCCGACGAAGCTCTGCAGTCGGCCCTCGGCGTTGACGAAGCTGCCGGAGGTTTCGGTGAAGGGCGCGATCGGCAGCAGCACGTCGGCGTATTCGAGACCGCTCTTGAACGGGCTCAGCACGACGACCATCTCGGCCGCGTCCAGCGCCTTGGCGGCGGCGGCGGCATTGGCGGAGTCCAGCACCGGGTCGGTGTTCAGCAGCAGTGCGGCCTTCAGCGAGGTGCCGTTCAGCATCTGGCCGGCATTCAGGCCGTCGATCTGCGGCTGGGCCTTCACGAGCTGCGCGCCAACCGTGTTGGCGGCGGCGGTCAGGTAGCCGACGCTCGCGCCGGTCTGCTGGCCAATCCACTGCGCCAGCGCCAGCAGGCTGGCGGCTTGCGAGTGCTCGGCGGCAGCGTTGCCCAGCAGGATGGCCTTGGCTTTACCGGACTGCAGGCTGGCGGCGATGGCCTTGGCTTCGTCGGTGGCCGTGCCGGCGAGCGGTGCACCAGCACCAATGGCGGCAGCCACATCGGCCAGGGCTTGCACCCAGCCCGAGGGCGCGACGGAGGTCGAGCCGGCGAGCGGCATCAGCCAGTCATCGCTGCTCAGGCCGACACGATGCACGGCGGCACCACGGCGCGCGGCGTGGCGCAGGCGGGCGGCGAACAGCGGGTGATCCTTGCGCAGGTTGGAGCCGACGACGAGGGCGCGGTCGAGCTCGGACAGGCTCGCGATGCTGGTGCCCAGCCAGTGCGCCTGGCCGGCTGACGCGACATTGCCGAAGTCGCTGTGGCGCAGGCGGTGGTCGATGTTGTCGCTGCCCAGGCCGCGCACAAGCTGTGCGAGCAGGTGCAGCTCTTCCACCGTGCTGTGGGCCGAGCCCAACGCGCCGATGGCGGCCGCGCCATGGTCGGCCTTGATGGTCTTGAGGCCGTTGGCGATGTATTCCAGCGCCGTGGTCCAGTCGACCTGCTTCCAGGCACCGCCCTGCTTGATCATGGGCGCGGTCAGGCGCTGGTCACTGTTCAGCGCTTCATAGCTGAAGCGGTCGCGGTCGGCGATCCAGCATTCGTTGACGTCTTCATTCTCCAGCGGAACGACGCGCAGGACCTGGTGGTTCTTGACCTGGACGATCAGGTTGGCACCGGTCGAATCGTGTGGGCTGACGCTCTTGCGGCGCGACAGTTCCCAGGTGCGGGCGCTGTAGCGGAACGGCTTGCTCGTGAGCGCACCGACCGGGCAGATGTCGATCATGTTGCCCGACAGCTCGGAGTCCACCGTGCGGCCGACGAAGGTCTGGATCTCGCTGTGCTCGCCGCGATGGGCCATGCCCAGCTCCATCTGGCCGGCGATCTCCTGGCCGAAGCGCACGCAGCGGGTGCAGTGGATGCAGCGGCTCATCTCTTCCATCGAGATCAGCGGGCCGACGTTCTTGTGGAAGACGACGCGCTTCTCTTCGGTGTAGCGGCTCTTGCCAGCACCGTAGCCGACGGCCAGATCCTGCAGCTGGCACTCGCCGCCCTGGTCGCAGATGGGGCAATCCAGCGGATGGTTGATCAGCAGGAATTCCATGACGCCCTGCTGGGCCTTGATCGCCTTGTCGCTCTTGGTGCGGACGATCATGCCCTGCGTGACGGGCGTCGCGCAGGCCGGCATGGGCTTGGGCGCCTTCTCCACGTCCACCAGGCACATGCGGCAGTTGGCCGCGATGCTGAGCTTCTTGTGATAGCAGAAGTGCGGGATGTAGGTGCCGGCCTTCTCGGCGGCATGCATGACCATGCTGCCTTCCAGGACCGAGACCTTCTGACCGTCGAGTTCGATTTCAACCATGGTGGTGTTTCTCTAGGCGCTCAGGTCGGAGCCACCAGGGGCTTCTTGTGTTCAATCAGGTGCACGAACTCGTGCTTGAAGTGCTTGATCATGGCGCGCACGGGCATCGCGGCAGCGTCGCCCAGCGCGCAGATCGTGCGGCCCTGGATGTTGTCGGCTACCGAGTTCAGCAGGTCGATGTCCTCTGCCCTGCCCTCGCCGTGGTAAATGCGTTCCAGCACGCGGTGCATCCAGCCCGTGCCTTCGCGGCAGGGCGTGCACTGGCCGCAGGACTCGTGGGCGTAGAAATAGGACAGGCGCAGCAGGCTCTGCACCATGCAGCGCGAGTCGTCGAGGACGATGACGGCGCCCGAACCCAGCATGGAGCCGGCCTTGGCGATGGAGTCATAGTCCATCGTGCACTGCATCATCACGTCGGCCGGCAGCACCGGCGCGGACGAGCCGCCAGGAATGACGGCCTTGAGCTTGCGGCCCTTGCGCACGCCACCGGCAAGCTCGAGCAGCTTCTCGAAGGACGTGCCCAACGGAACCTCGAAGTTGCCGGGCTTCTCGACGTCACCCGACACCGAGAACAGCTTGGTGCCGCCGTTGTTGGGCTTGCCGATCTCGAGGTAGGCCTGGCCGCCGTTGCGGATGATCCAGGGCACCGCGGCAAACGTCTCGGTGTTGTTGATGGTGGTGGGCTTGCCGTACAGGCCGAAGCTGGCCGGGAACGGCGGCTTGAAGCGCGGTTGGCCCTTCTTGCCTTCCAGCGATTCCAGCAGCGCAGTCTCTTCGCCGCAGATGTAGGCGCCGAAACCATGGTGGCCGTGCAACTGGAAGCTGTAGTCCGAGCCCATGATCTTGTCGCCGAGGTAACCAGCGGCGCGGGCCTCTTCCAGGGCCGCCTCGAAGCGCTCGTAGACCTCGAAGATCTCGCCGTGGATGTAGTTGTAGCCGACCTTGATGCCCATCGCGTAGGCGGCGATGGCCATGCCCTCGATGACCTGATGCGGGTTGAACATCAGCAGGTCGCGGTCCTTGCAGGTGCCCGGCTCGCCTTCGTCGGAATTGCAGACGAGGTATTTCTGGCCCGGGAACTGGCGGGGCATGAAGCTCCACTTCAGGCCGGTCGGGAAGCCTGCGCCGCCACGGCCGCGCAGGGCCGAGGTCTTCACTTCGGCAATGACTTGATCGGCTGTCAGGCCTTCGCCACCGTCCTTGCCCAGGATCTTGCGCAGGGCCGCATAGCCGCCACGGGCTTCGTAGTCCTTGATCGACCAGTTCTTGCCGTCCAGGTCCGCATAGATCTGCGGGCTGATGTGGCGGCCGTGGAAACAGGTCTCGGCGCCGGTGGCTTGGAATTTGGAAAGGTCCAGCATCGTCGTCCTCAGGCCTTGGCTGCTTCAGACCGCAGCACGTCGACGAGCTCGTCCAGGCGCTCGGTCGTCATGAAGCTCAACATCTGACGGTCATTGACCAGCATCACCGGCGAGTCGGCGCAGGCACCCAGGCACTCGCTCTTCTGCACGGTAAAGAGGCCGTCGGCCGTCGTGCCGCCTTGCTCGATGCCGAGCTTGCTGCACAGGTGGTCCAACGCCTTCTGGCCGTCACGCAACTGGCAAGGCAGGTTGGCGCAGACGTTCAGCTTGAACTTGCCCGTCGGGCGCTGGTTGAACATGTTGTAGAAGGTCGTCACCTCGTACACGGCGATGGGCGCCATGCCGAGATGGGCGGCGATCACGTCTTCCGCGGCGCGGGGCACGAAGCCCTCTTCCTGCTGCACGATGGCCAGGCAGGCCATGACGGCAGACTGGCGCATCTCGTAGGGGTACTTGGCGACCTCGCGGTCGAAGCGCGCGCGGGTGGCGTCAGAGAGTTGGTAGCTCATCGATCAATCTCGCCGAACACGATGTCCATGGTGCCGATGATGGCGACGGCGTCCGCAATCATGTGGCCGCGACCCATCTCGTCCAGCGCCGCCAGATGGGCAAAGCCCGGCGGGCGAATCTTCAGGCGGTAGGGCTTGTTGGCGCCGTCGCTGATCATGTAGATGCCGAACTCGCCCTTGGGGTGCTCGACAGCCGCATAGGCCTCGCCCTCGGGCACGTGGAAGCCCTCGGTGAAGAGCTTGAAGTGGTGGATCAGCTCTTCCATGTTGGACTTCATGTCCACGCGCGAAGGCGGCGCCACCTTGTGGTTGTCGGTGATGACCGGGCCGGGGTTGGCGCGCAGCCAGGCCGAGCACTGCTGGATGATGCGGTTGGACTGGCGCATCTCTTCCACGCGCACGACATAGCGGTCGTAGGTGTCGCCGTTGGTGCCGATGGGGATGTCGAAGTCCAGCTTGTCGTAGACGTCGTAGGGTTGCTTCTTGCGCAAGTCCCAGGCGATGCCGGAGCCGCGCAGCATGGGGCCGGTGAAGCCCAGGTTCAGCGCGCGCTCTGGCGACACGACGCCGATGCCGACCGTGCGCTGTTTCCAGATCCGGTTGTCGGTCAGCAGCGTTTCGTAGTCGTCGACGTTCTTCGGGAAGCGCGCGGTGAAGTCATCAATGAAGTCCAGCAGAGAGCCTTGGCGGTTCTCGTTGAGCCTGTCGATGGCCTTGGCATTGCGGATCTTGCTGGCCTGGTGCTTCGGCATCGTGTCCGGCAGGTCGCGGTAGACGCCGCCCGGCCGAAAGTAGGCCGCGTGCATACGCGCGCCCGAGACCGCCTCGTACATGTCGAACAGGTCTTCGCGCTCGCGGAAGCAGTAGATGAGCACGTTCATCGCACCGCAATCCAAGCCGTGCGCACCCAGCCACATCAGGTGGTTCAGCAAGCGCGTGATCTCGGCAAACATCACGCGGATGTATTGCGCGCGGATCGGCACCTCGATGCCCATCATCTTTTCAATGGCCAGGCAGTAGGCCTGCTCATTCGCCATCATCGACACATAGTCGAGGCGGTCCATATAGGGCAGCGACTGGATGTAGGTCTTGCTCTCGGCAAGTTTCTCGGTCGCGCGGTGCAGCAGGCCGATGTGCGGGTCGGCGCGCTGGATGACTTCGCCGTCCAGTTCGAGCACCAGGCGCAGCACGCCGTGGGCGGCCGGATGCTGCGGACCGAAGTTGAGGGTGTAGTTCTTGATTTCGGCCATGGTGTTCAGAGCCCGCCGTACTTGTCTTCGCGAATGATGCGAGGCGTGATCTCACGCGGCTCGATGGTCACCGGCTGGTAGATGACTCGCTTCTGCTCGGCGTCGTAGCGCATCTCGACATGACCCGACACCGGGAAGTCCTTGCGCATCGGGTGGCCGATGAAGCCGTAGTCGGTCAGGATGCGGCGCAGGTCGTTGTGGCCGTCGAAGATGACGCCATACATGTCGAAGGCTTCGCGCTCAAACCAGTTGGCCGAACTCCACACGCCGGTGACCGAGGCCACGCAGGGGAAGTCGTCGTCGGTGGCGAAGACCTTCAGGCGCAGGCGCCAGTTCTTGCTGATCGACAGCAGGTGGCTGACTGCGGCGTAGCGGGCGCCTTCGTAGGCACCATCGCCGAAGCTGCTGTAGTCGACACCGCAGAGGTCGATCAACTGCTCAAACTTCAGCTCGGGGTGGTCACGCAGCGTCGTCGCGACCTCGAGGTAGTCGGCCGCGCGCACGGTCAGCGTCAGTTCGCCCAGGGCGTTCTTCAGCGCAACGACGCGCTCACCGAGGACGGCGCCAACTTGCTGGGCCAGGGTTTCGAGATTCAGGCTCATACCTTGGCGCTCAGCGTGCAATGGTGTTTTCGCGGCGGATCTTGGCCTGCAGTTGCAGGATGCCGTAGAGCAGCGCCTCGGCCGTCGGCGGGCAGCCGGGCACGTAGACGTCCACCGGCACGATGCGGTCGCAGCCGCGCACGACGGAATAGCTGTAGTGGTAATAGCCGCCGCCATTGGCGCAGGAGCCCATCGACAGCACCCAGCGCGGCTCGGCCATCTGGTCGTAGACCTTGCGCAGCGCCGGCGCCATCTTGTTGCACAGCGTGCCGGCCACGATCATCAGGTCGGACTGGCGCGGGCTCGGGCGAAACAGCATGCCGAAGCGGTCGATGTCGTAGCGCGCGGCACCCGCGTGCATCATCTCGACGGCACAGCAGGCCAAACCGAACGTCATCGGCCAGAGTGAGCCGGTCTTGGACCAGTTGATGAGCTTGTCGACCGAGGTGGTGACAAAGCCCTCTTTCAGGACGCCTTCAATACCCATTTGGAATTCCCAGCTTGTGTCGGCGGACGTTTATTCCCAATCGAGGGCGCCTTTTTTCCACTCGTAGGCGAAGCCGACGACCAGAATGCCGAGGAAGATCATCATCGCCCAGAAGCCCGTCGCACCGATTTCCTTGAGCGCCACGGCCCAAGGGAACAGGAAGGCAATTTCCAGGTCGAAAAGAATGAACAGAATGGCGACGAGGTAGTAGCGCACATCGAATTTCATGCGCGCGTCTTCAAAGGCCTCAAAGCCGCATTCGTAGGGGGAGTTCTTGGCCGCGTCGGGCCGATTGGGGCCGAGCAGCGCGCCGAGCACCTGGGGTGCAATCCCGACCACTGCGCCGACCAAAATGAAGAGGATGACGGGCAGGTATTGATCGAGATTCATCTGGGCTTTCTCGGGTCGACTAAACGTCTTCGTCAACGTGGCCCGCATACGCGAGCCACAAAAGCAAACGGGCGCGTCACCAGCAAAACCAAAGTCTCGCTCGCGGATCGCGCCCGCCTTGAACCTAGCCTCAATCAACCCAGCCTGAGGCTGAGCGACTTTGGCGACAGGCCGCTATGGCTGGCTCCCGCATCAGTGCCGCGGGAATCCTAGCCGATGTTCTGGTGCCGTCGGCGAGACTCGAACTCGCACAGCTTTCGCCACTACCCCCTCAAGATAGCGTGTCTACCAATTTCACCACGACGGCAGGTACTCAAACATGCCTGGCAGCTAGTGAGGGTTTGCGTGCCAGACAGCCTCGAATTCTATACCGGGAATTAGGGGTCTCCCGGTGAGGAAGCGAGGTTTTTAGTCGGACTTCAGTTGGTTGCGGCAGACGCAGCAGCCGAGGCCGTTGCAGCAGGCGCAACGACGGCACCAGGGATGGCGGCAGCGCCCGACGCGGCGGGGGCGATGACGGCGGCGCGGTCCAGCACGCTGTCGGCAGTCGGTGCGGCTGTGCGGCCGTTGGACAGGAAGGCCAGGCCCAGCGTGCAACCAAAGAACAGCGTGGCGGCGACGGCCGTGCTGCGCGACAGGAAGTTGGCACTGCCGGTGGCACCGAACAGGCTGCCCGAGGCACCGCTGCCGAAGGACGCGCCCATGTCGGCGCCCTTGCCGTGCTGCACAAGCACCAGACCGATGATCACCAGGGCCGAGAGCAACTGAACGATCAACACCAGATTCGCAAAGAACTGCATTCCAAACACTCCATCAAAACTTGTTGACGCCCGGCCTCAGTGCCAGGCGCCCGAAAAACTCAGTGCGTCGCCGCCAGGCAGATGGCGGCGAAATCCGCCACCTTCAACGACGCGCCGCCAATCAGGCCGCCGTCGATATCGGGCTGCGAGAACAACTCGGCCGCGTTGTCAGCCTTGACGCTGCCGCCGTAAAGGATGCGCATGACACCGGACTTGTCCGTCGCGGCGTGCAACTGCGCGCGCAGCACCGCATGCACGGCTTGCGCCTCGGCGGGCGAGGCGGTCAGGCCGGTGCCGATGGCCCAGACGGGCTCATAGGCAACGACCATTTCGCCGCAGCAATGGCCCAGCGTGTGGATGACGGCGGCGAGTTGCCGCTTGACGACGGCTTCGGTCTGGCCGGCTTCGCGCTCAGCACGCGTTTCGCCGACGCAGACGATGGGCGTCACGCCATGGGCCAGCGCGGCCTTGGCCTTGTCGGCGACCAGTTGGTCGCTTTCCGCGTGATAAGCGCGGCGCTCCGAATGGCCGACGATGGCGTAGCGGCAGCCGACGTCCGCCAGCATGGCCGACGAGACCTCACCGGTGTAGGCGCCCTGCTCGTGCGAGGAGCAGTCCTGCGCGCCGTAGGTGATGGCCGTGCCGGTCAACGCGAGCGCCGTCTCGGCGATATAGAGGGTGGGCACGCAGACGGCGACGTCAGCGTTCCAGGGGCCTGCCTCCTTGAGGCCGGCCAGCAGTTGGGCGTTGGCAGCGCGGCTGCCGTGCATCTTCCAATTGCCAACGACGAGTTTTCTTCTCACGGCTCACTCCTTGACCAGGTCAGCACGATCTTGCCGATGTGCTGGTTGGATTCCATGCGCGTGTGCGCCTCGGCCGCCTGGGCCGCGGGCAACTCGCGGTCAATGACGGGCTTGATGCGACCGGCCTCGATCAGCGGCCAGACCTTGTCGCGCAGTGATCGCGCAAGGCCCGCCTTGAACGCTGCCGAGCGCGGGCGCAGTGTCGAACCGGTGATCGTCAAGCGCTTGCGCAGCACGAGGCCAGCATCGATCTCCGACTTCACGCCGCCCTGCACAGCGATCAACGCCAGGCGACCATCCTCGGCCAGCGCCTGAACGCCACGGCCGATGTAGTCGCCGGCCACCATGTCCAGGATCACGTCAACACCGCGGCCGCCGGTGGCGGCCTTGGCTTCAACGACGAAATCCTGCTCGCGGTAGTTGATCACGACGTCAGCACCCAGCGCGAGGCAGGCTTGGGCCTTGTCGGCGCTGCCGACCGTCACCAGCACCCGGGCACCCAGCGCCTTGGCGATCTGGATGGCGGTCACGCCGATGCCGCTGCTGCCGCCGTGGATCAACAGCGTCTCGCCCGGCTGCAATGCAGCGCGGTCGAACACATTGGCCCAGACGGTAAAGCAGGTCTCGGGCAGCGTCGCGGCCTGAGCCAGCGTCCAACCCTTGGGCACCGGCAGGCATTGCCCGATCGGCGCCGTGCACAGCTCGGCATAGCCGCCGCCATTGACCAGCGCGCAGACCTTGTCGCCCAACTTGAAGCCATGCGCCGCCAGAGCCTCGGAGTCACCAGCGACGATCTCGCCCGCAACTTCCAACCCCGGCAGATCGCTCGCACCCGGCGGCGGCGGGTAGGCACCCTTGCGCTGCAGCACATCCGGGCGGTTGATGCCCGAAGCTGCGACGCGGATCAGGCACTCACCCGGGCCCGCGACTGGATCCGGCCGTTCGGCCAGCTCCAGCACCTCGGGTCCGCCGGGGCGGGTGATCGCGATGGCTTTCATCGCTCTCGCAATTACTCTGCGGCGGGCGGCGTGTGGTCAGCGGCCGGCATCGGAGCAGCTTCACGCTCGGGACGGTCCAGCAGTGCCTTCATCGACAGCTTGATACGGCCCTTCTCGTCCGTCTCCAGGACCTTGACCTTGACGATCTGGCCTTCGCTCAGGAAGTCGGTGACCTTCTCGACGCGCTGGTGGGCGATCTGGCTGATGTGCAGAAGACCATCCTTGCCAGGCAGCAGGTTCACGAGAGCACCGAAGTCCAGGATCTTGGTGATCGGGCCTTCGTAGACCTTGCCGACTTCGACTTCGGCCGTGATTTCCTGGATGCGCTTCTTGGCCAGTTCGGCCTTGTCGGCGTCCGTGGAAGCGATCGTGATGGTGCCGTCTTCGCCGATGTCGATGGTCGTGCCGGTCTCTTCGGTCAGCGCACGGATCGTGGAGCCGCCCTTGCCGATGACGTCACGGATCTTCTCCGGGTTGATCTTCATCGTGTACAGGCGGGGCGCGAATTGCGACACCTCGGTGTTGGCCGTGCCCATGGCTTCGACCATCTTGCCCAGGATGTGCAGGCGGGCTTCCTTGGCTTGCGCCAGGGCGACCTGCATGATTTCCTTGGTGATGCCCTGGATCTTGATGTCCATCTGCAGGGCGGTGATGCCGGTCGTCGTGCCGGCCACCTTGAAGTCCATGTCGCCGAGGTGATCTTCATCACCCAGGATGTCGGTCAGCACGGCGAACCGGTTGGCGTCCTTGATCAGGCCCATGGCGATGCCGGCCACGTGGGCCTTCATCGGCACGCCGGCGTCCATCAGTGCAAGGCAGCCGCCGCAGACCGAAGCCATCGACGAGGAGCCGTTGGACTCGGTGATTTCCGAGACGACGCGCAGCGAGTAGGGGAAGTCTTCCTTGCTCGGCAGTGCGGCGATCAGCGCGCGCTTGGCCAGACGGCCGTGGCCGATTTCGCGGCGCTTCGGCGAACCCACACGACCCGTCTCGCCGGTGGCGAAGGGGGGCATGTTGTAGTGCATCATGAAGCGGTCTTCGAACTCGCCGTCCAACGCGTCGATGCGCTGTGCGTCACGGTCCGTACCCAGCGTGGCGATGACCAGCGCCTGGGTTTCACCACGCGTGAACAGCGCCGAGCCGTGGGCGCGCGGCAGGATACCGTTGCGGATCTCGATGGGGCGCACAGTGCGGGTGTCGCGACCATCGATGCGCGGCTCGCCGGCCAGGATCTGGCTGCGCACGATGCGGGCTTCGATCTCGAACAGCAGGCCTTCGACCTCGACCTTGTCGAACTCGACGCCTTCGCCCTTGAGCGCGGCAAAGACGCTGGACGTCACGCTGCGGCAGGCTTGCGTGCGGGCTTGCTTGGAGCGGATCTGGTAGGCCTCGCGCAGGGGGCCTTCGGCCAGGCCGTTGACCTTGGCAATGAAGGCCTCGTCCTTGGCGGGGGCAGTCCAGGTCCAGGTCGGCTTGCCGGCGTCACGCACCATGTCATTGATGGCGGCGATGGCGACATTGCCTTGCTCGTGGCCGTAGACCACGGCGCCGAGCATGATTTCTTCAGACAGGCCCGAGGCTTCAGACTCGACCATCAGCACGGCGGCTTGCGTGCCGGCGACGACCAGGTCCATCTGGCTGTTGGCCAGTTCGGACTTGCTGGGGTTCAGCACGTATTCGCCGTTGACGTAGCCCACGCGGGCGGCACCGATCGGGCCATTGAAGGGGATGCCGGAGATGGCCAGCGCAGCGGACGTGCCGATCAGCGCGGCGATGTCGGCCTGGACTTCGGGGTTCAGGCTCACCACGTGGATGACGACCTGGACTTCATTGAAGAAGCCTTCCGGGAACAGCGGGCGGATCGGGCGGTCGATCAGGCGACTGGTCAGCGTCTCGTGCTCGGAGGGGCGGCCCTCGCGCTTGAAGAAGCTGCCGGGGATCTTGCCGGCGGCATAGGTTTTCTCGAGGTAGTCGACGGTCAGCGGGAAGAAGTCCTGGCCGGCCTTGGCTTCGGTCTTGGCGACCACGGTGGCCAGCACGACGGTGCCTTCGATGTTGACAAGGACGGCGCCGGTGGACTGGCGGGCGACTTCACCCGTTTCCAGCACGACGTTGTGGCGGCCCCATTGGAAGGACTTCGTGACCTTGTTGAAAATGGACATGCTCATCTCCTGGTTGTGGTGGGTGCGGGGGCACCCGGGGGAACCGGGAACGAGACTGGGTTTGGTCCAGATGCCATTCCAGGGCGGCTCGAAAAAACCGTCTTGGAATGATCCGACACCACGTCAGCTCGGTTCCGGTAGATAGATGGACAAAGAGCCTGTACTGGGCTTGAGGACCAGACAGGCTCCATGTCGGATGGGGCGAATTACTTGCGCAGGCCCAGCTTGGCGATCAGCGCGACATAACGGCTGGAATCAACGCGCTTAAGGTAGGCCAGCAGGCTCTTGCGGGTGTTGACCATCTTCAGCAGACCGCGGCGACCGTGGTGGTCCTTGGCGTGGGTCTTGAAATGGGGAGTCAGGTCGTTGATGCGGGCGGTCAGCAGGGCGACCTGGACTTCCGGCGAGCCGGTGTCATTGGCGCTGCGTGCGTTGGCCTTGACGATCTCGGCCTTCTTTTCGGCGATGGACATTTGTTTTCCAAAAGGTTTCGGAAGTCCGGCCGGGCGAGACGCAACTACTGGCGCTGCCGCAGACGGTTTCCGGGGTTGACTTGCGGACAAGGGGGAAACCGCCCCGAGCCGTGCTGGTGTTCTGCAGCCCAACAAGGACGTTGGACGCGCAAAACCTGCGGATTCTAGCCGAAAGCGGTGGGAGCCCCAAACCGCGGCAGGCCAAGCGAGCGGACATGTGGACGTGGATGCTGGTTTCAAGAGCCAAAACCGCCCTGCCCTGCAAATGCGTGACTTCTATTCGTCAGCGCATGAAAGGCTCTTGAAGCGCTCTCACACCGCCACATCTCTGGGTCATCGGGTGCTGCTCCCGACCCTTCGAAGCAGCGTCAAACCGCCACGGAGTTTCACCATGTTCTATCTGACCCACCCCCGCCATGTCGCCCGCGTCCTGCGCCAGTTTGATGCGGAGGCCAATGCCACTCGCACCCCGGCCCTCGACGTCAGCGAGGACGACAAGGCCTACCGCGTGACGGTCGACATGCCTGGCGTGGCCAAGGATGCCGTCAAGGTCCGCATCGAAGGCCGCCGCGTCAACATCGAGACCGCCACCGAAGAAGCGGCTGCGCCGACTGACGGTTCCCGCGTGCTGTACCGCGAGCGCCGCGCCGCCAGCTATGCCCGCAGCTTCTCGCTGCCGGCCGAGATCGACCAGGGCCAATCCGAAGCCCGCTTCGAGAACGGCGTGCTGACGCTAAATCTGGTCAAGCGCGTTGCCGAAAACGGCGGCCAGCTGACGGTCAACTAAGCCGCAGTCAGGTCCCAGCGCGGGCGGACTGCAAAGCCGCCATCGTGGCTGGGATTGGCCATGCCGCGCTGCACCCGCAGCGCGGCGGCCATCGCGATCATGGCGCCGTTGTCGGTGCACAGAGACAACTCGGGGTAGTGCACGCGCACGCCTCGTTTGGCGCAAGCGGCGTTCAATTGCTCGCGCAGCTTGGCGTTGGCGCCAACACCACCGGCGACGACGAGGCGCTTGAGCCCGGTCATCTTCAAGGCCAGCAGCGACTTCTTCACCAGCACCTCGACGATGGCCGCCTGTGTGGAGGCGGCCAAGTCGGCGCGTGTCTGGTCACATGGCGAATCGCCAATCTTCTTGACTTGCGTCAACACCGCCGTCTTCAGGCCGGCAAAGCTGAAATCCGGCTTGCCGCTGTGCAGCAGCGGACGCGGTAGCGCGAAAGCCTCCGGGTTACCGAATTCGGCCATGCGTGCCAGATGCGGGCCGCCGGGGTAAGGCAGGCCGAGCAGCTTGGCACTCTTGTCGAAGGCCTCGCCGGCCGCGTCGTCGATGGTCTCGCCGAGGATCTCGTAGCTGCCCACGCCGTCCACGCGCATCAGTTGCGTGTGGCCGCCGCTGACCAGCAGCGCGACAAAGGGAAACTCCGGCGGGTCTGTCGACAGGAAGGGCGACAGCAGATGCCCTTCCAGGTGATGGATGGGCAGCGCCGGCACATCGAGCGCAGCGGCCAGCGACACCGCCACGCCGGCGCCCACCAGCAACGCCCCCGCGAGGCCGGGGCCCTGCGTGTAGGCGATCAGATCGACGTCCTGCAGCGCCAAGCCGGCCTGGGACAGAACCTCGCGCGTCAGCGGCAGCACGCGGCGCACATGATCTCGCGAGGCCAACTCGGGCACGACGCCGCCGTAGGCCTGGTGCATCGTGATCTGGCTGTGCAGCGCCTGCGCCACCAGCCGCGGCGGCGCATCGCCATCGATCTCGACAAGCGCAACCCCGGTCTCGTCGCAGGACGACTCGAACCCAAGGATGCGCTGCACGGAGGTCACTTGCCTTCCTTGGCGTGGTTGATCGAGTACTTGGGAATCTCGACCGTCACATCCTGCTGGCGCAACAGCGCCTGGCAGGACAAGCGCGAGTCGGGCTCCAGCCCCCAGGCGCGGTCGAGCATGTCCTCTTCGTCTTCTTCCATCTCGCTCAGCGAACGGCCGCCCTCACGCACGATCACGTGACAGGTCGTGCAGGCGCAGACCTGGTCACAGGCGTGCTCGATGTGGATGTCGTTGGCCAGCAGCGCTTCGCAGATCGACGTGCCGGGCGTAGCGGTGATGCTGGCGCCGTCGGGGCAATACTCGGCGTGGGGAAGGATCTTGATGACGGGCATGTCAGTTCTCAAATCTGGTTGACGGCACGGCCGGTCAGCGCGCGGGCGATGGAGCGGTTCATGCGCTCGGCGGCAAAGCCTTCGGTCGCCTCGGCCAGCGCCTTGACGGCGGCGTCGATGGCGTCGGCATCGCCGTCCATCTTGGCCAGGTCCTTCAACCGCGCCTCCAGAGCGTCGCGCTCCGCCGCCGGCAGCAGGTCGCCATCGGCAGCCAGCGCGCTGCGCGTCGCCAGGACCATGCGCTCGGCCTCGACCTTGGCTTCGCGCAGCTTGCGCGCAGCCATGTCGCCCTCGGCGCTGGCAAAACCATCCTTCAGCATGTTGGCAATCTCGTCGTCGCCGAGGCCGTAGCTGGGCTTGACGGTGATGGCCGCCTGCACGCCCGAGGTCAGCTCCTCAGCCGATACGTTCAGCAGTCCGTCGGCATCGACCTGGAAGCTGACCCGGATGCGCGCCGCGCCGGCCACCATGGGCGGGATGCCGCGCAGCTCGAAGCGCGCCAGCGACCGGCATTCGCTGACCAACTCGCGCTCGCCCTGCACAACGTGAATGGCGAGCGCCGTCTGGCCGTCCTTGAAGGTCGTGAAGTCCTGGGCCTTGGCGACGGGGATGGTCGAGTTGCGCTCGATGACGCGCTCAGTCAGGCCGCCCATGGTTTCAAGACCCAGCGACAGCGGGATCACGTCCAGCAGCAGGATCTCGCCATCGGCCGCGTTCCCGGCGAGCTGGTTGGCCTGGATGGCGGCACCCAGCGCGACGACCTCGTCGGGATTCAGGTTGGTCAGCACTTCGCGGCCGAACAGCTCGCCCACCGCATGGCGCACGATGGGCATGCGCGTGGAGCCGCCGACCATGACGGTGCCCGCCACATCGGCCGCCTTGACCTTGGCGTCGCGCAGCACGCGTTTCACGGACGAAAGCGTCTTGGCGATCAGCGGTTGGGCCAATTGCTCGAACTGCTCGCGCGAAACGATCACGCGCAGTTCACCCGCGTCCAGCGCGGCGACCAATTCGGTCGAGTCAGCGTCAGACAGCGCCTCCTTGGCCGCACGTGCGGCGACGAGGACGGCGCGCTTGTCATGCGCAGATTCGACGGCGCGACCCGCGAGCGCCCAGTCGGCCAGCACGCGGTCGAAGTCATCGCCGCCCAGAGCCGCATCGCCGCCGGTCGCGACGACCTCGAACACGCCACGCGTCAGGCGCAGCAACGATATGTCGAAGGTGCCGCCACCCAGGTCGTAGACCGCGTACAAGCCTTCGCTGGCGTTGTCCAGGCCGTAGGCGATGGCAGCAGCGGTCGGCTCGTTGATGAGGCGCAATACCTTGAGGCCGGCCAGCTCGGCGGCGTCCTTGGTAGCCTGGCGCTGGGCGTCATCGAAGTAGGCCGGCACCGTGATGACGGCACCGAACAGGTCGTCGACGAAGCTGTCCTCGGCGCGAAAACGCAGCGTAGCCAGAATCTCGGCGGACACCTCGACCGGGCTCTTCACGCCGTCGCGCGTGGCAATGGCCAGCATGCCGGGACGGTCCTCGAACTGGTAGGGCAGCTGCTCACGGTTGGCCACGTCGGCCAGGCCGCGGCCCATGAAGCGCTTGACCGAGACGATGGTGTTCTCGGGGTCTTCGGCCTGGGCCGCGAGCGCGTCAGCGCCGATCTGGCGGCGGCCTTCTGGCAGGTAGCGCACGGCGGACGGCAGGATGACCCTGCCCTGCTCGTCGGGCAGGCATTCGGCCACGCCGTGGCGAACGGCGGCGACGAGTGAATGCGTCGTGCCGAGGTCGATGCCCACGGCGATGCGGCGCTGGTGCGGGTCGGGCGACGCGCCGGGTTCGGAGATTTGGAGAAGAGCCATGGTGTTCAGGCATCCAGCGCGGCGAGGCGCTGGTCGATATCGGCACGGAAGCGCTGGATGAACATCAGCGCGCGGACCTGGGATGCGGCAGCCGGCGCGTCGCCGGCTTCGTCGAGCAGGCGCTGCACGGTGGCAAGCGCGGAGGTTTCGGCTTGCGCCGCGTCGTCGTCCAGCGCCTGGAGGGCGGCTTCACCGTCGGCGTCGTCAAGCGATTCGCGCCATTCCATCTGCTGCATCAGGAAGGCCGCGGGCATCTGCGTGTTGTTCTCGGCTTGAACCGGCGCACCACGCAGCTCGCACAGATAGGCGGCGCGCCTGAGCGGGTCGCGCAGACGCTGGTGGGCCTCGTTGACACGCATGGCCCACTGCATGGCCAGGCGCTGGGCGGCAGCGCCTTCCGACGCAAAGCGATCAGGGTGGACCTCGGCCTGCAGCGACTTCCAGCGCGCATCGATGTCGGCGCGCACCTGGGCCTGCTGCTCAGGCAGGCCGAAGAGCTGGAAATCGTTGTCGGTCAGGCGCATGGCAGAGTGGAAAAGCAAAAGGCGCGGTTCACACCGCGCCTGTCGTCGAGTCAGCGAGTTTCAGACACGGAAGGACTCGCCGCAGCCGCACTTGTCTTTCTCGCGCGGATTGCGGAACTTGAAGCCTTCGTTGAGGCCTTCGCGGACGAAGTCCAGCTCGGTGCCGTCGAGGTAGGGCAGGCTCTTGGGGTCGATGAGGATCTTGACCTCATGGCCCTCGAAGATCACGTCCTCGGGCGCCACCTCGTCGGCGTATTCCAGCTTGTAGGCCAGGCCCGAGCATCCGGTCGTCTTCACGCCCAGCCGCACGCCCACGCCCTTGCCGCGCTTGGCGATGTAGCGCTTGACGTGGCGGGCTGCGGCTTCGGTCAGCGTGACTGACATGTCAGTTGGCGTGCTTGGCGCGGTAGTCGTCCACCGCTGCCTTGATGGCGTCTTCAGCCAGGATGGAGCAGTGAATCTTGACCGGCGGCAGAGCCAGCTCTTCGGCGATGTGCGTGTTCTTGATCGTCAGCGCCTGGTCCAGCGTCTTGCCCTTGACCCATTCGGTCACGAGCGAGCTGGAGGCGATGGCCGAGCCGCAGCCATAGGTCTTGAACTTGGCGTCCTCGATGAGGCCGGTCGCCGGGTTGACCTTGATCTGCAGCTTCATCACGTCGCCGCAGGCGGGCGCGCCGACCATGCCGGTGCCGATGTCGTCATCGCCGTTGTCGAACTTGCCGACGTTGCGGGGGTTCTCGTAGTGGTCAACGACCTTTTCGCTGTATGCCATGGTGTTCTCCTTCTAGGTTGCCAAGGGGCTTGCAAGCCCCTTGGCCTGCCCACCGCGGACGACAGTCCGCAGTGGACTGTCGTCCGTCAGTGGGCAGCCCACTGGATGGTCGAGATGTCGATGCCGTCCTTGTACATGTCCCAAAGCGGGGACAGTTCGCGCAGCTTGGCCACGCGGTCGGTCAGCACGCTGATCGCGTAGTCGATTTCCTCTTCGGTCGTGAAACGGCCGATGGTCATGCGCAGCGAACTGTGCGCCAGCTCGTCGCTGCGGCCCAGTGCGCGCAGCACATAGCTGGGCTCCAGGCTCGCCGACGTGCAAGCCGAGCCCGACGACACCGCCAGGCCCTTGACGCCCATGATCAGCGACTCGCCCTCGACGTAATTGAACGAGATGTTCAGGTTGTGCGGCACGCGGTGCTCGAGGTCACCGTTGATGAAGGTCTGCTCGATACCGGACAGGCCCTTGATCAGCTTGTTGTGCAGTGCGCGGATGCGTTCGCTCTCGGCGCCCATTTCCTCGCGGGCGATACGGAAGGCCTCGCCCATGCCGACAATCTGGTGCACGGGCAGCGTGCCGGAGCGCATGCCGCGCTCGTGGCCACCGCCGTGCATCTGCGCTTCCAGGCGGATGCGCGGCTTGCGGCGCACGTAGAGAGCGCCAATGCCCTTGGGGCCGTAGCTCTTGTGCGAGGCCAGGCTCATCAGGTCGATGGGCAGCTTGGCCATATCGATAGCGACCTTGCCGGTGGCCTGCGCCGCATCGACGTGGAAGATGACACCGCGCTCGCGGCACAGGTTGCCCAACGCGACCACGTCCTGGATGACGCCGATCTCGTTGTTGACGTACATGACCGAGGCCAGGATGGTGTCAGCGCGCAGCGCGGCCTTGAACACTTCCAGGTCCAGCAGGCCGTTTTCCTGCACGTCGAGATAGGTCACCTCGAAGCCCTGGCGCTCCAGCTCACGCATGGTGTCGAGCACGGCCTTGTGCTCGGTCTTCACGGTGATCAGGTGCTTGCCGCGGGTCTTGTAGAACTGCGCGGCGCCCTTGAGTGCCAGGTTGTTGGACTCGGTGGCCCCGGACGTCCAGACGATCTCGCGCGGGTCGGCGCCGATCAGCTCGGCAACCTGCACGCGCGCCTTCTCGACCGCCTCTTCCGCTTCCCAGCCCCAGGCGTGGCTGCGGGACGCCGGGTTGCCGAAGTGCTCGCGCAACCAGGGAATCATCGCGTCCACCACGCGGGGATCGCACGGCGTCGTCGCGCCGTAGTCGAGGTAGATCGGGAAATGCGGGGTCATGTCCATGGAGCGACTTCTTTTGAGTTCTTGGTCTTACTTGCTGAACGCGCCACCGAGATTGCCACCCAGGGCAAAGACCGAGTTCGGCGCCGTGACGCGGATGGGCTTGAGCACCGGCTGGCTGGAGATGGCGCGCTTGACCGGCGCCGCCTCGACCTCGAAGCCCTTGGCCAGTTGCTCATCGGCGAGCTTGCGCAGGGAGACGGAATCGAGGTACTCGATCATCTTGGCGTTCAGATTGGTCCAGAGTTCATGGGTGATGCAGCGGCCGCTGTCCTCGCCCATGCAGTTTTCCTTGCCGCCGCAGCCGGTGGCGTCCAGCGCCTCGTCCACGGCGACGATGATGTCGGCCACGGTGATGTTCTCGGCCTTGCGGCCCAGCGAATAACCGCCACCCGGGCCACGGGTGCTTTCCACCAGTTCATGGCGACGCAGCTTGCCGAAGAGCTGCTCCAGGTAGGAGAGCGAAATCTGCTGCCGTTGGCTGATCGCCGCCAGGGCCACGGGGCCTGTATTCTCGCGCAGCGCCAGGTCCAGCATCGCGGTGACTGCAAACCGGCCTTTGGTAGTGAGACGCATAAAAACTCCTTAGCGAATGGCACGACCAGGATTTGTCCTGGACAAATGATTTCGGGTTAACCCGGCACGCCCAGACAATACCCGAGCGAATCATTTCCGATGATTTTACTCGACTACTCGGCCACTTCCTATGGCCGCCAGGTATCCCTAGGTTTCGGCAGGTTTTTTGCTGCGGCGCAGCAGCTTCAGCGAACTGAACCTGCCTTTCGAGCGCTGTCCAGGGGCACGATGTTGTCGTGCACGCGGGCGCCGAAGGCCTGCTCGCGCAGTTGAGCCAGTTGATCGCGCATCCGCGCAGCCTGTTCGAACTCCAGGTTGCGGGCGTGTTCGAGCATCTGCTTTTCGAGCTGGCTGATACGTTTGGCCAGATCCTTCTCGGACAAGTCCTCGACCTTGGCCGCCGCGAGCAATTTGGCATCGTCTCGGCCGGATTCGGCCGAATAGACGCCGTCGATCAAATCCTTGATGCGCTTTTGCACGCTGCGCGGCGTGATGCCGTTTTCCTCGTTGAAGGCGATCTGCCTGGCGCGCCGGCGTTCGGTCTCGCCAATGGCCTTGCGCATCGACTCGGTGATGCGGTCGCCGTACAGGATGGCCTTGCCGTTCAGATTGCGCGCGGCCCGGCCGATGGTCTGGATCAGGCTGCGCTCGGCGCGCAGGAAGCCTTCCTTGTCGGCATCCAGGATGGCGACAAGCGACACCTCGGGGATGTCCAGCCCCTCGCGCAGCAGGTTGATGCCCACCAGCACGTCGAAAGCGCCCAGTCGCAGGTCGCGCAGGATCTCGACACGCTCCACCGTGTCCACGTCGGAGTGCAGATAGCGCACCTTGACGCCGTTGTCGCTGAGGTAGTCGGTCAGTTGCTCAGCCATGCGCTTGGTCAGGGTCGTGATCAACACGCGCTCATGCACCTCGACACGCAGGCGGATCTCCTGAAGCACGTCGTCGACCTGATGAGTGGCCGGCCGGACCTCGACGAGGGGGTCAACCAGGCCCGTCGGCCGCACGACCTGCTCGACGACCTGCCCCGCGTTGTCCTGCTCGTACTGCGCCGGCGTGGCCGACACAAAGATGGCCTGGCGCATCTTGCGTTCGAACTCGGCAAACTTCAGCGGCCTGTTGTCCAAGGCGGACGGCAGGCGAAAGCCGTATTCCACCAGCGTCGTCTTGCGCGCCCGGTCACCGTTGTACATGCCGCCGAACTGGCCGATCAGCACGTGGCTCTCGTCCAGGAACATGAGGGCGTCCTTGGGCAGGTAGTCCACCAGCGTCGGCGGCGGGTCGCCCGGCTGGGCGCCGGACAGGTGCCGCGTGTAGTTCTCAATGCCTTTGCAGTGGCCCACCTCCTGCAGCATCTCCAGGTCGAAGCGCGTGCGCTGCTCGACGCGCTGCGCCTCCACCAGCTTGCCCTCCTTGACGAAGAAATCAACGCGCTCGCGCAGCTCCGCCTTGATCGCGTCGGTGGCCGCCAGCACGCGGTCGCGCGGCGTCACGTAATGGCTGCTCGGGTAAACGGTGAAGCGCGGGATCTTCTGGCGGATCTGCCCCGTGAGAGGGTCAAACAGCGACAGCGCCTCGATCTCGTCGTCGAAGAGTTCGATGCGGATGGCCAGCTCCGAGTGTTCGGCCGGGAATACATCGATGGTGTCGCCGCGCACGCGGAAATGCCCGCGCACGAACTCCATTTCGTTGCGGGTGTACTGCATGCGGATCAGGTGGGCGATGACGTCGCGCTGGCCCATCTTGTCGCCCACGCGCAGCGTCATCACCATCTGGTGGTAGTCGCTCGGGTTGCCGATACCGTAGATGGCCGATACGGACGCCACGATGATGACGTCGCGCCGCTCCAACAGGCTCTTGGTGCATGAAAGCCGCAGTTGCTCGATGTGCTCGTTGATCGCGCTGTCCTTCTCGATGAAAAGGTCGCGCTGCGGCACATAAGCCTCGGGCTGGTAATAGTCGTAATAGCTGACGAAATACTCGACGGCGTTGTTCGGAAAGAAGTCCCGGAACTCACTGTAGAGCTGGGCCGCCAGCGTCTTGTTGGGAGCAAAGACGATGGCCGGGCGCCCCAAGCGGGCGATGACATTGGCCATCGTGAAGGTCTTGCCCGAACCGGTGACGCCCAGCAGGGTCTGGTAGCTGAGGCCGTCGTTGATGCCTTCTATGAGCTTGGCGATGGCGGTCGGCTGGTCCCCCGCCGGCGGGAAAGGCTGGAACAGCTGGAACGGCGAGCCTTCGAAGCTGACGAATTCGCCCTTGCGTTCCTCCGAGTCACTTTCTGGACCGGACATGACGTTCAAGGCTTCTTGCATGGGGAATTCCCTGGGTTCGGCGGCAAAATTGCTGCGCTGCATTGCTGCAATGCAGAAGCGGTCAGGTTAGCGCAGACCCTGATTCTTCAAGCCTCCCCTCCTGCCAACGTCCCTTCAGGAACCCGCCATGTCTTTGTTCGCCGATGTCGCCCTTGCTCCCCGTGACCCCATCCTCGGCCTGAACGAGCAGTTCAACGCCGACACCCGCCCCGGCAAGGTCAATCTCGGCGTTGGCGTCTACTACGACGAAGCCGGCAAGTTGCCGCTGCTGAAATGCGTCCGCGAAGCCGAGGCCGCCATGGCCGCCGCCCCCAAGCCGCGCGGCTACCTCCCCATTGATGGCATTGCCGCTTATGACAAGGCCGTTCAGAAGCTGGTCTTCGGCTCCGAACTGAAGAACGTCGCCACCGTGCAGGCCCTGGGCGGCACCGGCGCGCTGAAGATCGGCGCCGACTTCCTGAAGCAGCTCAACCCCGCCTCCAAGGTGCTGATCTCCGACCCGAGTTGGGAGAACCACCGCGCCCTGTTCACCCAGGCCGGCTTCACGGTCGAGGCCTACCCCTACTACGACGCGGCCAAGAAGGGCATCAACTTCGACGGCATGTTGGCCGCGCTGAATGCCGCACCCGCCGGCACCGTCGTCGTGCTGCACGCCTGCTGTCACAACCCGACCGGCTATGACATCACGGCCGAGCAGTGGGCCCAGGTCGTCGCCGCCGTCAAGGCCAAGGGCCTGACGCCCTTCCTGGACATGGCCTACCAGGGCTTCGGCTTCGGCCTGAAGGAAGATGGCGAGGCGGTGCGCCAGTTCATGGCCGCCGGTGTCGGTTTCTTCGTGTCCACCAGCTTCTCCAAGAGCTTCTCGCTGTACGGCGAACGCTGCGGCGCGTTGAGCGTGGTCTGCAGCAGCGACGAGGAAGCCGTGCGCGTGCTGTCGCAGCTGAAGATCATGATCCGCACCAACTACTCCAACCCGCCCACGCATGGTGCCCAGGTCGTCGCCCAGGTGCTGTCCGACGACAAGCTGCGCGCGCTTTGGGAAGAGGAGCTGGCCGGCATGCGTGTGCGCATCAAGGCCATGCGCGGCGCGCTGGTCGCCGCGCTGAAAGCTGCCGGCGTGACCCAGGATCTGTCCTTCGTCACTGAGCAACTGGGCATGTTCAGCTACTCGGGCTTGAACGCCACCCAGATGCAGCGTCTGCGCAGCGAGTTCGGCGTCTATGGCGTGGACTCTGGCCGCATCTGTGTCGCCGCACTGAATGAGGGCAATCTGCCCACCGTCGCCAGCGCGATGGCGGCGGTCATCAAGGGCTGAAAACCCTTCAATGCACCAGCCAAGTGCGCAGGATTGGCGGTTTGACCGCCCATCCGATGCTGCAGCGCACAAGGCCGAAAGCGTTTTCTGGCACCATCGGGGCGTCCCGGCCCCTAGTTCAAGGTTTGCCAATGCTGTATCAGTTCTTCGAAACCCAGCGCGCGCTGCTCAGTCCCTTCTCTGAGTTCGCAGCCGCGTCGGCCAAGCTCTACAGCCACCCGCTGTCACCGTTCACCCACACGCCGATGGCGCAGCGCCTGTCTGCCGGCCTGGACCTGATGCATCGGCTGGCCAAGGACTACGAGAAGCCCGAGTTCGACATCAAGTCCGTGGAGGTCGACGGCGTCGACGTCGCGGTGCAGGAGCTGGTGGCGCTCGAGAAGCCCTTCTGCCGCCTGCTGCGCTTCAAGCGTTACACCGACGATCTCAAGGTGCTGGCCAAGATGAAGGACCAGCCCACGGTGCTGGTCGTGGCGCCGCTGTCCGGCCACCACAGCACGCTGCTGCGCGAAACCGTCAAGCAACTGCTGAAGGACCACAAGGTCTACATCACCGACTGGACCGACGCGCGCATGGTGCCGCTCGAAGTCGGCCCCTTCCACCTGGACGACTACATCCACTACGTGCAGGAGTTCATCCGCCACGTCGGCGGCGCCGACAGCCATGTGATCTCCGTCTGCCAGCCCACGGTGCCTGTGCTGGCTGCCATCTCGCTGATGGCCAGCGCCGGTGAAGCCACGCCGCGCAGCATGACCATGATGGGTGGCCCCATCGACGCCCGCAAGAGCCCGACGGCAGTCAACAACCTGGCCATGAACCGCAGCTACAGCTGGTTCGAGAACAACGTCATCTACCGCGTACCGACCAACTTCCCGGGCGCCGGCCGCGAGGTCTACCCGGGCTTCCTGCAGCACACTGGCTTCGTTGCGATGAATCCGGACCGCCACCTGTCGTCGCACTACGACTACTTCCTGGACCTGGTGCGCGGCGACGATGACAGCGCTGAAGCCCACCGCAAGTTCTATGACGAGTACAACGCCGTACTCGACATGCCGGCCGAGTACTACCTCGACACCATCAAGACCGTCTTCCAGGACTTCGCGCTGGTGAACGGCACTTGGGCAGTTGACGGCCACTTCGTGCGCCCGCAGGACATCAAGACCACCGCGCTGCTGACTGTCGAGGGCGAGCTGGACGACATCTCCGGCGCCGGTCAGACCAAGGCGGCACACGACATCTGCTCGGGTGTTGCCAAGCAGCACCAGTACCACTACGACGCCATTGGCGCCGGCCATTACGGCATCTTCTCGGGCCGCCGCTGGCGCGAGAAGGTCTATCCCGAAGTGCGCGACTTCATCGCCAAATACGAAGCTGCGCCGCTAAAGAAGACGGCCAAGGTGGCGGTGGCCAAGACCACAGCCAAGCCGGCGGCCCGCAAGCGCAGAGCGTGAACCTCGCGGAGCTGATCGACGCCGCACTGCCGCAGACCCAATGCACTCGCTGCGGTTACCCGGACTGCCGCCGCTACGCCGACGCCATCACCGCGGGTGAGGCCGAGATCAACCAATGCCCTCCTGGCGGTGCAGAGGGCATTGCACGACTCGCCGCGATCACCGGGCGCCCTGCCCTGCCATTGAATCCCGTCAACGGCATTGAAGCCACGCGTGGCGTCGCCGTCATCGACGAAGCCTGGTGCATCGGCTGCACCCTCTGCATCAAGGCCTGCCCGGCCGACTGCATCGTCGGGGCACCCAAGGCCATGCACGTGATTGTCACTGCTCAGTGCACCGGCTGCGAACTGTGCGTACCGGCCTGCCCGGTCGACTGCATCTCCATGCCCGAGGTCACCACTGCCACCGGCTGGGCGGCCTGGAGCCCGCCGCAGGCCGACGAGGCGCGCGAGCGCTACGCCTTTCGCCAGTTCCGCCGCCATCGCGAAGCCGAAGAGAACGCAGCGCGCCTGGTTGTCAAGGCCGAAGCCAAGCTGGCGGACCTGCCGGCGGCATCTGCGATCACCGACCCCGCGCAGCTCGACCGCAAGCGCGCGGCCATTGAAGCCGCGCTTGCCCGCGCCAGGGCCAAACGGACATGACAATCGCGGCATGAACGCGAGCCAAGTCGAACGCTTCTTCGCCATCCTCAAGGCTGCCAACCCGGCGCCCCAGACCGAACTGGAGTTCACCAGCGTCTTCGAGTTGCTGACCGCCGTGCTGCTGTCCGCCCAGGCCACCGACGTGGGTGTCAACAAGGCCACCAGGCGACTGTTCGCGGTTGCCAACACACCCGCGCAGATCCTCGCCCTTGGCCAGGAAGGCCTCGAGTCGTGCATCAAAACCATCGGCCTGTACCGCAGCAAGGCAAGGCATCTGCTGCAGACCTGCCGCATGCTGATCGACCTGCATGGTGGCGAAGTGCCACGCTCACGCCCCGATCTCGAAGCCTTGCCTGGTGTCGGCCGCAAGACGGCCAACGTCGTGCTCAACGTTGCTTTTGGCGAGCCGACGATGGCGGTTGACACGCACATCTTCCGCGTCAGCAACCGCACCGGCCTCGCACCAGGCAAGACGCCGCTGGCCGTCGAGTTGGGCTTGCTGGACCGCGTGCCAACAGACTATCTGGTTGACGCCCATCACTGGCTGATCCTGCACGGCCGCTATGTCTGCCAGGCGCGCAAGCCGCTGTGCAATGTTTGCGCGGTCATCAACGAATGCGACTACGGCCGGAACCTAAAATCCGCCGCCTGAACCCTCACACGCCATGGCCCAACTCAGCGACCTCACCGAACGCGTCGAACGCCTGCTGCTGCGCCACGACGAGTTGACCCGAACCAACACCCTGCTGCTCGAGCAGGTGGCGGCCCTCACGCAAGAGCGCGACAGCCTGCGCTCGCGGCTGAATGCGGCGCGAGCGCGCGTCGATGCGCTGCTGGAGCGCCTGCCCGTCGAGACGCCCAAGGAAGACGTATGAAGCAGATGGAAGTGACCATCATGGGCCAGAGCTATCTGCTCGGCTGCCCCGAAGGCGGCGAAGCTGCATTGAGTTCCGCCGTGGCCCAGGTGGACCGCGAGATGAGCGCCATCCGCGACGCCGGCAAGGTCAAGGCACGCGAACGCATCGCCGTATTGGCCGCGCTGAACCTGGCCTACCAGCTCGCCGACACCTCGCGTGAGACGCCGGTGTCATCGCCCGAAATCGATACCCTCGTCAAGCGCCTGGATGAAGCACTCGGTCACGACGGGCAGCTGCTCTAAGACTTAGAATTCACGTCGTCCACCGCTTTCCCCGGGGCTTTATTTCCTTCATCCGATGCTCTATGAGCAAGGGCTTGGAACATGCCGGACGGGCGTGATCGTCTCGCGTCAGATGAACCCGAAGTCCGGCTGACCTCGCCCACCTGATTACCCCTGGGTGTTCAGGATCTCGGCCCCCCGGATTGCGGTGGACACCTTCTTCCCGCTTAGCATCAGCTGATGAACTACTGGCTGATGAAATCAGAGCCCGACGAGGCTTCGATCCTCGACCTGCAACGCGCCGGCACTTTGCCATGGACGGGCGTTCGCAACTACCAGGCGCGCAACTTCATGCGCGACGACATGCAGGTGGGCGATGGCGTGCTCTTCTATCACTCCTCCTGCCCCGAGCCGGGCATCGCCGGCCTCGCCGAGGTCAGCAGCGCGGCCTATCCGGATGCGACGCAGTTCGACGCGAGCAGCCATTACTACGACGCCAAGTCCAAGCCCGAGGCACCGCGCTGGGTCCATGTTGACGTGCGCTGGCGCGAGACGACGCGGTTGCTGAGCCTGAAGGAAATGCGCGAGGCGCCGGAGCTCGCGTCGATGCGCGTGCTGGAGCGCGGCAGCCGGCTGTCGATCACGCCGGTCACGCCGGCCGAATGGCAAGCTGTGTTGAAGCGCCTGCACGGCAAATGACAGCCACCCTCGCCGCGGAACTGCTCGCACTCGGCCTCGCGGCTGGCTTCCTCGCGGGATTGCTCGGCATCGGCGGCGGCATGCTGATGGTGCCCGTCCTGACCTTCATCCTGAGCCAGCGCGGCGTCGAGCCGGGCCTGGCGGTCAAGATGGCCATCGCGACGTCCATGGCCACCATCATGTTCACGTCGCTGTCCAGCGTGCGCGCCCATCACCAGCGCGGCGCGGTGCGCTGGGATCTCGTCAAGGGCTTGGCGCCCGGCATCCTCATCGGCGGCCTGCTGGCGGGTGCCGGCCTGTTCGCCCTTC
The DNA here is from genome assembly GCF_054049335.1 of Roseateles sp. P5_E1. Lineage (NCBI taxonomy): Bacteria > Pseudomonadati > Pseudomonadota > Betaproteobacteria > Burkholderiales > Sphaerotilaceae > Roseateles > Roseateles sp. P5_E1. The sequence continues at coordinate 125,142 of NZ_JBFUMN010000008.1, read as the reverse complement.
TCAAAGGCGCCTGGCTGGCCATGGTCTTCGCCGCATTCGTCAGCTTTTCGGGTTGGCAGATGCTGCGCAACAAGCGCCCGGCGCCCAGCCGGCAGATGCCTGGCACGACCGGCCAGTTCAGTGCGGGCGCGGGAATCGGCCTGCTTTCGGGCATGGTGGGGGCTGGTGGCGGCTTTGTCAGCGTGCCCTTCATGGTCTGGTGCAATGTGCCGGTGCACCTCGCCGTCGCGACAAGCGCCGCCCTGGGCTTCCCGATCGCAGTCGCGAACACGCTTGGCTACGTCATTGGCGGTTGGGGGCTGACGCCGGCCCTGCCGGGATCGGTGGGCTACCTCTATTTGCCAGCGCTGGCGTTGATTGCCGTGGCCAGCGTGACGATGGCACCGCTCGGCGCACGCACAGCCCATGCCATGGACGTGGCTCAGCTGAAAAGGGTCTTCGCGATGCTGTTGTTCGCGCTCGCGGCCTACATGCTCTACAAGGGGCTGTCGGAGCTTTAGCCGAAGGCAATGGACGCCAGCACGACCTGGTTGCCACCGCGGCGTTGCGCCTCGTGGACGGCCGCTTCGCTGGCGGCCATCAGCTCGTCCTGGCGCGAGGCGGTATGCGGGAAGCTGGACACGCCCATCGAGATGGACAAGCCCAGGTCCTGGCCATTCAACACGACGATCTGTGCCGCGCACTGGCGGCGCAGTTGCTCCATGCGTGCATGGGCCGTCGCCAGGCCCACGCCGGACAGCAGCACCGCAAAGCGTTGCGGCCCGATGCGGCAGGCCGAGTCCATTGCCCGCGTGTTGGCGCGCAGCATGCGACCGATGCCCTCGAGCAGGCGCTGCTGGGCGTCATCACCCAGGCCGGTGATGGCCGGCGAGGCATCCAGCGCAATGATGACGAGGGCGAACTCGCGATGCTCGCGCGAGGACAGGTCGATTTCGCGCAGCAGCTGGTCGTCGAACTGGGCGCGCATGTAAAGGCCCGAAACATCGTCGCGGCCCGAACCCTGCTGCAGCTCGCGGCGGATCTGCTCGATGGAGGACTGCTGCTGCTCAATCTGGGCCAGGGCGCGCTGCAGATGGGCCTCTCGGTGGCGCTCCTCGGTGCGCTCATGCCATACCGAGAGCAGGAAGTCGGCACTCAGGGCCAGCCGGGTGACGCTGAACTCGCGGCGACGGCTGTTGATTTCCAGCTTGTGCTCGCTGACGACCGGGTGACGCTGGGCCATGACCGTCTGCTCGACACGACGCAAGGCCGTCGTCTCGTCGGCCTTGAGCAACTCGGCGTCCGTGTGGCCGACCACCGCTTCACGCTCGAACATCTGCGCCAGGCCCGTGCTCGCAAATACGTATCGGCCGGTGGACATCGCCTTGATCGCCGCCTGGCTGCCCAGGGGCTCGATCAACGAGATGAGGCCGGCCAGTGTCTCGCCGCCCAGTTCTCCGTGGCCTGCCAGCCAATGCGCCAAGCTGCCGGGCGGCGGCTGCATCGCGGTCTGGTCAGCGGTCATGTCCATGAGATCGTTGTGATGCCATCGTGTATTCGCGGCGCAATGCCGCGAATACCAAAGGTGTCGGGGGACTGTAGTGGGGCCAAAGCAGCACCAGCAAGGCCGTGCCACCCCATGAATCGGGCCTCCCCCCTAGAAGACCCTTTTGCTACCCGGCGTGAATCCTAACGAGTTTCGATGCGCCCACCCACGACAATGCCGCCCCATTCACGGGAGGTCTATGCGGGGATTCGATGCGGTGGTGGTGGGCGCGGGGGCGGCAGGGCTGTTCTGTGCTGGCCTGGCGGGCCAGCGGGGTCTCAAGGTGCTGCTGATCGACCACTCGCCCAAGCTGGCCGAAAAAATTCGTATCTCGGGCGGCGGCCGGTGCAATTTCACGAATCGTGAGGCCGGGCCGGCCAATTTCCTGTCCGAAAACCCCGCCTTCTGCCGCTCAGCCCTGGCCCGCTACACCCCGCAGGACTTCATCAAGCTCGTGCAGGGCTATGGCATCGCCTTCCACGAGAAGCACAAGGGCCAGTTGTTCTGCGACGACTCCGCTGAGCAGATCATCCAGATGTTGGTCAAGGAATGCGAGGCGGGTGGCGTGACGCGCTGGCAGCCCTGCACGGTGGCGGACGTGCGCAGGCTGCCCGAAGGTGGCTTCGAGTTGGACACCAGCCAGGGCCCGGTGCTGGCGCCGCGCGTCGTCGTCGCGACCGGCGGGCTGCCTGTGCCCAAGATCGGCGCCAGCGACTGGGGCCTGCGACTGGCCAAGCGCTTCGAGCACGCCATCGTGGAGCCGCGCCCGGCGCTGGTGCCTCTGACCTTCGATGCGGACGCCTGGGCACCCTTCGCCGCCCTGGCCGGGTTGTCGTTGCCAGTGGAAGTCAGCGTTGGCAGTGGCAAAGCGCGCATGCGGTTCCTTGAAGACCTGCTGTTCACACATCGTGGTCTCAGCGGCCCTGCCATCCTGCAGATCTCAAGCTACCGCGCCGATGATCAGGCGCTGCAGCTCAATCTGGCGCCCGACCTCCAACTGGAGAAGGAACTTGTCCAGGCCAAGGCCACCTCACGCCGCCAACTCGGCAACGAATTTGCGTCCCGCCTGCCGCAGCGCCTGGCGGCCGCCTGGCTGGAGCGCGCGAACCTGGATGCCACCAAACCGCTGCCCGACTGCCGCGACGCCGACCTGCAGCGCCTGGGCCGCAGCGTGCATGAGTGGCAGTTGATGCCCAGCGGCGACGAGGGTTGGCGCAAGGCCGAAGTCATGCGCGGTGGCGTCAGCACCAAGGAACTGAGTTCGCAAACGCTCGAGAGCAAGCGCGTCCCGGGCCTGTATTTCATCGGTGAAGTCGTGGACGTGACCGGCTGGCTGGGCGGCTACAACTTTCAATGGGCGTGGGCCAGTGCAGCTGCCTGCGCCCGGGCCATGGCGGACACCGCCACAACAGCTTGAGCGAATCTTGGCAAGTCGTTGATTTTCTGGCTACAATCCCCGGCTTTGCTGGCAAACCTGCGCGTCGATTCGCTGCACTTCTCGAAGAAGACTCAAGAGAAGCAGTAATCCGGAACCTGCTGCTGATCCCAGCCGCGAACACCGAGCGCAATCTGAAGGAAATAAATGACCACCATCCGCGTCAAGGAAAACGAGCCGTTCGACGTCGCCCTGCGTCGCTTCAAGCGCACCATCGAAAAGCTGGGTCTGCTGACCGAACTTCGCGCCCGCGAGTTCTACGAGAAGCCCACCGCCGAGCGCAAGCGCAAGAAGGCAGCCGCCGTCAAGCGCCATTACAAGCGTGTGCGCAGCATGCAGCTGCCCAAGAAGCTGTTCTGATCGTCTGACGCGACCCGGAGCCTGTTTCCATAGCAGCTCCGGTTGACACCAAAACCCGCCACAGGACGCTGTCGCGGGTTTTTGTTTTTTTCATACCCTCTACGCCATGAGCCTCAAAGACCGCATCACCGAAGACATGAAGGCCGCGATGCGCGCCAAGGAAGCCGATCGTCTGTTGACCATCCGTGGCCTGCTGGCCGCCGTGAAGCAGAAGGAAGTGGACGAGCGCGTCGTTGTGGACGACACGGCCCTGGTGGCCATCGTCGACAAGCTGATCAAGCAGCGCAAGGACTCGATCAGTCAGTTCGCCGCCGCCGGCCGCGACGACCTCGTTGCCAAGGAAACCGCCGAGCTGGCGGTGCTGCAGGCTTATCTGCCTGAGCGCCTGTCGGCCGAGGCTGTGGCTGAGAAGGTCGGAGCCATCGTGGCTGAGCTGGGCGCGAGCGGCCCGGGCGACATGGGCAAGGTCATGGCGGCTGCCAAGGCCGCACTCGCCGGCGTGGCAGAGATGAGTGCAGTGTCGGCCGCGGTCAAGGCCGCGCTGGCCAAGTAAGGAGCCGCCATGAGCCTGCCGATGCAAGCCATCGCCCCCGACATCTGCGCCGCCCCTCAGCTGACGCCCGAAGCCATGGCGGAAGCGGCGGCGATGGGCTTCAAGAGCGTCGTCAACAACCGGCCCGATTTCGAGCACGGCCCCGACCAGCCGACCTCGGCAGCCATTCAAGCTGCCGCTGAAGCTGCAGGCCTGGCGTATCGCCACCTGCCGGTGGCCGGCGGCTACCAGTCGCCCGAGGAGATTGCGGCCTTCGCCGATCTGCTGGCCGAACTACCGCGGCCGCTGCTGGTCTTCTGCCGCTCCGGTGCCCGATCGACTCGCCTGTTCATGCAGGCCCAGCAACTGGGCTGAACCCCCTCGGGGCTTACCCTGAACGACGGCTGAATGAAGCCGACGCCCCCCAAGCGGTCGCTACATTGGCGGCCGCTTCGCTTTTCTCCTGCCCAGCCCATGAACGCCCTGCTCTCCCTTGCGCGGCGCATCGACAGCCTGAACGACCGCTTCGGCAAGATTGCCGCCTGGGCCGTGCTGCTGTCCTGCTTCATCAGCGCCGCCAACGCCGTCGTCCGCTACGGGCTGGACTACAGCTCCAACTCCTTCCTCGAGATCCAGTGGTATCTGTTTGCCACCTGCGTCATGCTGGGCGCGGCCCAGGTGCTCCGACTCAACGAGCATGTGCGTGTGGACCTGGTCTACAGCCGGCTGACCGGCCACGGCAAGGTTTATGTCGACCTGTTCGGCCTCGTCGTCTTCCTGATGCCGGTCATCTGCTACATGGCCTGGCTGTCCTGGGGCCTGTTCGTCGTCAAGCTCAGCACCGGCATGAGCGCCAGTGACTCGGTCGCCAGCCTCGGCTTCATGGGCTATGTCACCAAGCTGCTGACCTCGGGCGAGGTGTCGAGCAATGCCGGCGGCCTGATCCGCTGGCCGGCCGTGCTGGTGCTGCCCCTGGGCTTCGCGCTCGTTGCGCTGCAGGGCGTGGCCGAAATCATCAAGCGCGTGGCCTGGCTCGCGCACAAGTTCGACATGGACATCCACTACGAGAGGCCCCTGCAATGATCTCGATGGAGAGCTTCCCGCCGCTGATGTTCGCGGGGCTGATCGTGATCATGCTGATCGGCTTCCCCGTCGCGTTCTCGCTGGCAGCACTCGGCCTGGCCTGCGGTTTCTTCGCGGTGAGCCAGGGCTGGTTCCCGCCGGAGTTCATGAGCGCGCTGCCGCAGAACGTCTTCGGCATCCTGTCCAACGACCTGCTGCTGGCCATTCCCTTCTTCACGCTGATGGGCTCGCTGCTGGAAAAATGCGGCCTCGCGGAGGACATGCTCGACTCCATGGGCCAGCTGTTCGGCCCGGTGCGCGGCGGCCTGGGCTATTCGGTCATCATCGTCGGCTTCATCCTGGGTGCCATCACCGGCACCGTCGCGGGCCAGGTCATCGCGATGGCGATGATCTCGCTGCCGGTCATGATGCGCTACGGCTACAACATGCGCTACGCGACCGGCGTGCTGGCCGCGTCGGGCACGATCACGCAGCTGGTGCCGCCGTCGCTGGTACTGGTCGTGCTGGCGGACCAACTCGGCCGCTCCGTGGGCGACATGTACAAGGGCGCCTGGGGCCCGTCCATCCTGCAGGTGCTGATCTTTGCGCTCTACACCTTCGTGCTGAGCCGTGTGAAGCCGGACCACGTACCCGGTGTTCCCAAGGAAGCGCGCACGCTGCAAGGCTGGGCACTGTGGAAGAAGTGTTTGCGCGGCATCGTGCCGTCGGCCGTGCTGATCTTTGCCGTGCTCGGCTCCATGGGCGGCCTGCCCGGCATCAACACGGCCATCTGCACGCCGACCGAGGCCGGTGCGATGGGTGCGGTCGGCGCCTTCATCCTGGCCGGCCTGCACAAGCGGCTGAACTGGCCGCTGATCAAGGAGACCATGCTCGGCACGATGCGCATCACCGCCATGGTGGTCTTCATCCTGATCGGCTCGCGCACCTTCTCGCTGGTGTTCCAGGGCGTCGAAGGCGGGCGCTGGATCGAGCACATGTTGAGCGACCTGCCGGGCGGCCAGATCGGCTTCCTGATCGTCGTCAACCTGTTCATTTTCTTCCTGGCCTTCTTCCTCGACTTCTTCGAGATCGCCTTCATCATCCTGCCGCTGCTCGGGCCGGTGGCCGAGAAGATGGGCATCGACCTCGTCTGGTTCGGCGTCATGCTGTGCGTGAACATGCAGACCAGCTTCATGCACCCGCCGTTCGGCTTTGCGCTGTTCTATCTGCGCGGCATCTCGGACACGCTGTTCAAGAACGGCTCGATCCCGAAGAAGGTGCTGTCCAGCGACATCTACATGGGCTCCATACCCTGGGTGTTCATGCAGCTCATCCTCGTCGCCATCGTCATCTTCTTCCCGCAGACCGTGACCGTCTTTCTCGACAAGGAGAAGGCAGTGGACCTGAACCAGGCGTCGGAGCTGTTGCAGCAGATGGGCGGCCACGACAAGCCCGCTGACATGAGCTCGGACGATGCGAGCAAGCTGTTCGCCCCTGAACCAGCGGCGTCAGGTGCCAGCGCGCCCGCGGATGACGGCGACGCCGTGCGGCGTGCCCTGGAGGACGCGGCGAAGAAGTAGGCACTCCGGGCCGCCAACGAAAAAGCCCCGCATCGCGGGGCTTTGCTTTTGCTGCGGCGCGAGGCTTACAGCTTCTGCGCCTGCATGAAGTCGTCAAAGCCGGCTTCCGAGAAGCGGAACCAGAGGTTCTGGTCGCGACGGAAGTTGGAAAAGTCCTCGTAGACCTTCTTCCAGTTGGCGTTCTTGGCCGACAGCTCGGCGTAGATGCCCATGGATTCCTTGAACGCGGCGTCCATCACGTCCTTGGGGAAGCGGAACAGCTTGGTGCCCGAGCCCACCAGCTGCTTCAGCGCGCCAGGGTTCTTGGCATCGTACTTGGCCTGCATGTCGATATGCGCCATGGCAGACGCTGCTTCGACCACGGCCTTGTACTCGGCCGACAAACCCTCGTACGCCTTGGTGTTGATGAAAAAGTCGAGCTGCGGGCCGCCTTCCCACCAGCCGGGGTAGTAGTAGTTGGGCGCGACCTTGTTGAAGCCCAGCTTCTGGTCGTCATAGGGGCCAACCCACTCGGCCGCGTCGATGGTGCCCTTTTCCAGCGCCGAATAGATCTCGCCACCGGCGATCTGCTGCGGCACAGCACCCATGCGCTCCATCACGCGGCCAGCGAAGCCGCCGATGCGGATCTTCAGGCCCTTGATGTCGGCGACGCTCTTGATCTCCTTGCGATACCAGCCGCCCATCTGTGCGCCGGTGTTGCCGCCGAGGAAGTTGATGATGTTGTAGTTGCGATAGAACTCGCGCATCAGCTTCAGGCCGTTGCCCTCCACCATCCAGGCCGTCATCTGGCGGCTGTTCAGGCCGAAGGGGATGGCGCAGCCCAGCGCGAAGGTCTCGTCCTTGCCGAAGAAGTAGTAGGGCGCCGTGTGCGCGATCTCGACGGTGGCGTTCTGCACCGCGTCAACCACCTGCAGCGCCGGCACGATCTCGCCGCCAGCATGCACGGAGATCTGGAACTTGCCGCCGGTCATCTCGGAGACCTTCTTCGCGAACACGTCTGCGGCGCCAAAGATGGTGTCCAGCGACTTCGGGAAGCTCGATGCGAGGCGCCAGCGCACCTGCGCCTGGGCATGCACGACGGCCGGGGCGGCACCTGCCGCCAGCACGCCAGCCAGGCCGGCGTGGCGCACGAAGGAACGACGTTCCATGGTCATTGAAGTCTCCTGTTTTCGGATTTGCGAAGAGAGAAAATTGCCGGCAGCGATTCTAGGAAGGCTGCACCGGCCTCCGGCCCGGATTTACCCCGGCGCTGACGCGCCAGATGCGCGTCAGTTGCCAGCGAGTTTCATGCCCGTGACGAGCACCGAACCGATGGTCTTGGTGCCCATCGTGTACTCGTCGGCGCCAATGCCGACGATGTTGTGCAGCATGTCCTTGAGGTTGCCGGCGATGGTGACCTCATGAACCGGGTAGGCGATCTCGCCGTTCTCGACCCAGTAGCCGCTGGCGCCCCGCGAATAGTCGCCGGTCACGTAGTTCACGCCCTGCCCCATCAGCTCGGTGACGAGCAGGCCGCGGCCGAGGCGGCGGATCATCGTCGGCAGGTCGTCGCCAGGCGCGGTGGCACGGCTCGTCATGCGCAGATTGTGCGAACCGCCGGCATGGCCTGTGGTCTTCATGCCCAGCTTGCGCGCCGAGTAGCTGGACAGGAAGTAGCCCTGCAGCACGCCGCCTTCCACGACCGAGCGCGCGCGCGTGACGACACCTTCGTCGTCGAAGGGCGAGCTGCCCTTGCCCTTCTTCACATGCGGGTCTTCGGAGATGTCGATATGCGGCGCCATGACCGGCTTGCCCAAGCTGTCGAGCAGGAAGGTGGTGCGGCGGTAGAGCGCACCGCCACTGGTCGCCTGCACCAGCGCACCGAGCAGGCCGATGGCCACCGTGCTCTCGAACAGCACCGGGATCTCGGCGGTTGCCACCTTGCGTGCCTTCAGCCGCGACAAAGCACGCTCCGACGCGTAACGGCCCACCGCCTCGGGCGAGGCCAGATCTGCCGCGTCGCGCATGGAGCTGTACCAGGCGTCGCGCTGCATGCCCGCGCCGCGGCCAGCGATGGGCGCAACCGACAGCGAATGCCGCGAGCTGGCATAGCCGCCCCGGAAGCCGCGCGTATTGCCCATCCAGAAATGCGACTGCTGGGCCGACACGGCCGCGCCTTCGCTGTTGGTGATGCGCTTGTCCACGGAAAGGGCAGCGGCCTCGCAGCGCAGCGCAATTTCGGCGGCTGCAGCGGCGTCGACGGCCCAGGGATGGAAGAGATCCAGCTCGGGCCGCTGGGTCGCATCCAACGCCAGGTCGGCCGCATCGGGCAACCCGGCGAACTCGTCCTCGGCCGTGAAGCGGGCAATATCGTAAGCCGCACGCACTGTGTCGCGGATAGCCTGTGGCGAGAAGTCCGACGTGCTGGCATTGCCGCGGCGCTGGCCGAGGTAGACCGAGATGCCGAGCGACTTGTCACGGTTGCGCTCGACGTTCTCCAATTGGCCCAGGCGCGCCGATACCGACAGGCCGCAGCCCTCAGACACTTCCGCACCGGCATCGGTCGCGCCGATCTTTTTCGCTTCGCCGAGCGCATCCTCGATCCATTGCTGGAACTGCTCGGGACTGTAGGCAAAACCGTTCTGGGGCTGAGGCATGAAAGCAAAGCGCCGGGCGATGCCGGCGCCGGTGTCAATGGGGTGGGGGACAATGATAAGACTCCGCCCTCCCCCCGCACCGCGATGCACGATCCCAACCCTGAATTCGAAGACGACGACGACTTCGACGGCCCCAGCAAGAGCCAGCTCAAGCGCGACATGACCGCGCTGCAGAAGCTCGGCGAAGAATTGCTCGTCTTGCCCGAGAGCCGTTGGGAGCCGCTGGCGCTGCCCGAAATCCTTTACGACGCGCTGCGCCACGCCAAGAAGATCACCAATTTCGAGGGCAAGCGCCGACAGATCCAGTACATCGGCAAGCTGATGCGCAAGATCGATCCCGAGCCGATCCGGGAAGCGGTGGCCGCTTTCAAGCTCGGTCATGCGCAGGACAGCCTCAAGCTGCATCAGTCCGAGCGCTGGCGCGAACGCCTGCTGGCGACCGACGACGCGCTGCAGGAGTTCCTCGCCGAGCACGCCGACGTCGACATCCAGCAGCTGCGCAGCCTCGTGCGCGCGGCGCGCAAGGACGCGGCCAATGAGCCGGAGAAACGCAGCGGCCGCGCCTTCCGCGAGCTGTTCCAGTTCATCAAGGCTTCCGAAGCCGCGGCCGAAGATGAGTGAGCAGGTCCGCATCGGTGTCGTGTCCATCAGCGACCGGGCATCAGCCGGTGTCTACGAAGACAAGGGCCTGCCTGCCCTCAAGGACTGGCTGACGGGCGCGCTGCACAACCCCATCGAGTTCGTGTCCCGCCTGATTCCTGACGAGCAGGCCGACATCTCGGCGGCGTTGACCGAGCTGGTCGACACCGAACGCTGCGACCTGGTGCTGACGACCGGCGGCACCGGCCCCGCACCGCGTGACGTCACGCCCGAGGCGACGCTGGCCGTGGCTGACCGCGTGATGCCGGGCTTTGGCGAGCAGATGCGCCAGATCTCGCTGCATTTCGTGCCCACGGCCATCCTGTCGCGCCAGGTCGCCGTCATCCGCGGCAAGAGTCTGATCATCAACCTGCCCGGCCAGCCCAAGGCCATCGCCGAAACTCTGGCTGGCCACGAGAAGGCCAGCGGCATCTTCGCCGCCGTGCCTTATTGCATCGACCTGATCGGCGGGCCCTACCTCGAGACCCGCGACGAGGTCTGCAAGGCTTTCAGACCCAAGAGCGCACAACGCCCCGTCTAGCCTTCGACCGTTCCTGGCTCGGCCAGCGCGGCGGCCACGTCATCCAGGCTGCGATTGCTGCTCAGGCCGAACCCGCCCACGACGCGCTGACCGGTGGCGCCGCGCGCCGTGGCGGTGTGCACGCCAACCCAGGCATTGCGGCCGGCGCGCTTGGCGGCATAAAGCCCAACGTCGGCCAGGTTGACGACCTGCTGCCAGCTGCGTGCCTGTGGCCGCGCCGGCTCGAAGGGCACGCAGGCAAAGCCGACGGAACAGCTGACATCGAGGCGGCCGCCGTCGTCGAGCTCAAACGGCGTGGCGGCGATGACGGCGCGCATGCGCTCGGCCAGCTCCTCAGCGCGCAGGCGATCGGTGTCGCGCGCCACGGCCAGGAATTCCTCGCCACCCCAGCGCACCAGGTAATCGGACTCGCGCATCACCGAACGCAGCCGGGCGCCGAACTGCACCAGCACCGCGTCGCCCGCGGCATGGCCGTGCCGGTCGTTGATGCGCTTGAAGGCATCGATGTCGAGCAGCAGGAAGACGTTGTCCGTATCCAGCGGCTGGCCCCCGGCGGCAAGCGTCTCCTGTGATCGGCGCAGGCTGGCTGCCAGGTCCTGCTCGATGTGGTCACTCAGGAAGCGGCGGTTGTGCAGGCCCGTCAACGGGTCGGTCACGCTGCTCAACTGAAGCTGCTCTGATTTCTCTTGCAAAGCGTGGTGCATCGCCCGCAACTCGACCGTGCGCTCGCGCACCTTGTGCTCCAGCTCGAGCTGACGGTGGCGCAGCAGCCGCGTGCGCCCGGCCACCGCCGCGAGCACGAGCAGGCATAGCGCAAACACCAGGGCAGCGCGGAACCACCAGGTCTGGTGCCAGGCAGGCCTCACCGTCACCGCCAGGGCCAGTTCGCGCTCGCCCCATTGGCCGTCGCGGTTGGAGGCGCGCAGGCGCAGCCGGTAGTCACCCGGTGGCAGGTTGGTATAGGCGGCCACCCGGCGCGCCGCGTCGGCCGCCATCCAGCTGGCATCGAAGCCTTCGAGCTTGTAGGCATAGCGATTGCGTTCCGGCGCCGAGAAGTCGGTGGACGCGAACTCCACGGCCAGGCTGTTGCCGTCGGCCGGCACGTCCAGCAGCGCCGTACCACCCGGGGGCAGCGCCACAGAGCGCCCGCCGATCTGCACGTCCGCCACCAGCACGTCGGGCCGGTAGGTCCAGGCCTGCAGCTTCTCGGGCAGCACCACGGTCATGCCGCCGGCACCGCCGAACAGCAGCTCGCCGCGCTCGGTGCGCGCTGCCGAGCCCGTCCAGTAGGTCGGGAAGACCACGCCCTCGGCCCGGCGCAGCGCGCGCGCCGTCATGCGGGCCGGGTCGATACGCGCCAGACCGTTGTCGGTGCTGGCCCAGACCTGGCCCTGCAGGTCCGGCAGCAGCGCGTTGACAGTGCCGTCCGGCAGGCCCTGGGCAACGCCCACGCGCAGGATGGCTTCACCCTGGCCCGGCGCCGGCAGCACATCGATGCCGCCGCCATAGCTGCCCACCCAGAGCCGGCCTTCGGCATCCAGCATCAGCGCCGTGACGAAGCCGGCCGACAGGCCGCGCGCCAGCGTCGGGCCGGCCGGGTATTGCACGACACCACCGCTCAGGGGATCGACCCGGTTGAGGCCGTTGCGCGTTCCGACCCACAGCTCACCCGCCGCGCCGCGGGCCAGCACCATGATGCGCTGGTCGGTCAAGCCCGGTGCCGGGAGGGTGACGGGCGCGGCGCTGCCGCTGGCAATGTCCAACCGCCACAGGCCGTCGAACTGGCCGCCTATCCACAGCGTGCCGCCATCGACCAGCAGGGCCCAGGTGGATGCGGCAGGGTTGCGGCCCGCCAGGCTCACGCGACGCAAATGGCGCCCATTCGCATCGCAGCGATAAAGACCGCGCTTGGTGGCGACGAAGACGCTGCCATCCGCCACGCGCGCCATGCCCAGCACGATGTCCGGCGGCAGCGCGGCCTCGGGCCGGCTCGCATCGGGCCGCAATGCACCGGCGCGGGCACCGGTGGCGTCGAGGATGTCGATGCCGCTCTTGTGCGTGGCCAGCCACAGGCGGCCCTCGGGCATCGGCAGGATCCAGCTGATCTCGGCGCTGATGAAACGGGAGTCGAGTGCATCGCCAACCTCGGCGCTGGCGCCCAGGCGGGTCAGCACCCCGCCCTGGCGGGGGTCGTGGCGACTCAGGCCGCGGTTCGACGCAGCCCAGATCAGCCCGGACCGGTCGCGGTAGAGGGTGCGCAACGCGTTGTCCGCCAGGCTGACCGGCCAGGCCGGCACGTGGCGGATGCGCCGGCTGTCGCGCCGCTCGACGTCGACGGCCACGACACCCTGCCCCAGGGTCGCCACCCACATCTCCCCCGGCTGTGTCTCGAGCAGGCTGGTGATCTGGCTGTTGCCCAGCAGGTCCTCGTTCGCGGCGACGCCGGCCTCCCGCATTTCGACGGCTGGCGCCTCGCCGTTGTCGGCGAGCACGAAGACGCCATCGTGCTTGCCGCCGGCCCAGATGCGCCCGGCGCTGTCCTGGGCCAGGGCCTGGGGCTGGACGACGCGGCCCACCGCCAGTGGCACGGCCTGCAGCGGCGCGCCCGCGGCCGCGCGGCGGAACAGGCCCGCGGCGCTACCGATCCAGAGCTGGCCGCGGCGATCAAGCAGCAGGGTCCAGACCTGGGTGCCGGCACCGGCCGCCCAGCCGCCCACGGTGCTGGCACGCTCGATGCGCCCGCTGTCGGGATCCAGGTGGTCCAGGCCGCCGTCGGTCACGACCCACAGCCCACCCGCGCCGTCGTCGGCAATCTGCCGCACGCTGACATGGCTCAGGCCCGCGGCGCCACCGACCGGGATGGCGACGAAACGGTCCGTCGTCGGGTCATGCCGAAGCAGCCCTGCCGCGCTCGTGCCCACCCAGAGCCGCCCCTTGGCATCGCCATGCAAGGACTGCACATAGTTGTCCGGCAGGGCGCCGGGGCGCTGCGCATCGGCCTTGTAGACCTTGAAGTGGTAGCCGTCCCAGCGCGCCAGACCGCCGAGCGTGCCCACCCACAGAAAACCCTGGCCATCTTCGGCCACGGCCGTCGCGATGGCGTTGGGCAAGCCCTGCTCCTGGCTGAGATGCTGGAAGCTGATGTCGGCGAGGCTGGACCAGCGCTTGGGCGCCGGTGCCGCAGTTGCCTCAGCCAGGCAGAGGGCCATGACCAGGCACAGCGCCATGCGCCAGCCAGTGGAAAGCCGCAGTCGTAACTCGCGCAGGAACACAGCAGGCCGACACAGGGCGGGCCATCGCGGCCCGGAACCGGCGATTCTCATTCACGCCGGGCCGGCCGGCGGCAAAGACGTGGCCGGCTGACGGTCTATTTCGCCGGCGCGGCCGCTACTTGACCAGCCGGTTCATCTGCGCCGCATCGAAGGCCTCGTCGCGCTGGGCGTCATCGGGCACGCAGTCACCGATCGGCCGGCCGGCCTGGGTCGACAACTTGCAGACCGCGCTCCAAAGCAGCGCGATCTGGTGCTCGTGGCCCGAGGCGCTGTCGATGAGGCCGCGCATGGCCATCGCGACCGGGTCGTCACCCTGGGTCACGCCATAGGCCGAGAAACCCATCTTGGCGGCCGCCTCCTCGCGGGCCTGTTCGCTGGCGGCCTCGATGATGCGCGCCGGGTTGCCCACGGCTGTCGCACCTGCCGGCACCGGCTTGGTGACGACGGCACCTGAGCCGATGCGCGCACCGGCGCCGACCGTGAAGCCGCCCAGCACGCTGGCATTGGCGCCGACGATGACGCCCGGGCCCAGGGTCGGATGGCGTTTGGCGCCTTTCACGAGCGAGGTGCCGCCGAGCGTGACGCCCTGGTAGATGGTGCAGCCCTCGCCGATCTCGGCCATCTCGCCAATGACGATGCCCATGCCATGGTCGATGAAGACCTTGCGGCCGATGCGCGCGCCGGGGTGGATCTCGATGCCCGTCAGAAAGCGGCTCCAGTGCGAGACCCAGCGCGCCAGCCACTTGAAGCCACGCTGCCAGAACCAGTGAGCACGGCGGTGGAACATCAGCGCATGCAGGCCCGGGTAACAGGTCAGCACCTCCCACGCCGACCGGGCGGCCGGGTCGCGTTCGAGGATCAGGGCGATGTCTTCGCGCAGGCGCTGGAACATGGTGCAGCCAGGGGAGAAAGGCAGGCCAGTTTAGGTGGGGCTACTTTGAGCCTGCTGGCACTACGGTCTTCTGCATCTGTCGCGCAATGCCGCGCAGGATGTGGATTTCCTCGTTCGTGAGCCCGGCGCGGTTGAAGAGCTGGTTCAGGCGGGGCATCAGCTTCTTGGGCGCCGCGGGGTCGAGGTAGTCGATGTGCACCAGCGCTGCCTGTAGATGATCCAGCAGGCCCTGCACGGCACGCGCGTCGGCCAGTTGCGGGTCAGGCGTGCGCGCCTGCACGCCGAAGCCGCCGAGGGCCTGGCGCAGGTCGTAGGCCAGCAACTGCACGGCCTGGGCAAGGTTGAGCGAGCCGTAGTCCGGATGGGTCGGGATGCTCAGCACCGCATGACAGCGGTAGACGTCCTCGTTGCTCATGCCGTAGCGCTCGGAGCCGAACACCAGCGCCAGGCGGGGCGCGGCCTCACGCGCGGCCAGCTCGCCGAACAGTGCACGTGGCTCACGCGTCGGCGGGCCAAAGTCGCGCGGCGTCATCGCGGTGGCGCAGGCGAAGTCCACGTCGTCCAGCGCCTCGGCCAGCGTGGGCACGACGCGGGCGCGTGCCAGGATGTCGGCCGCGCCGCTGGCCATGGCCACCGCCTCTTCGTGGCAGAGCACGTCGGCAAAGCGCGGCGCCACCAGCACCAGGTCCTGGAAACCCATCACCTTCATCGCCCGCGCCGTCGCGCCCACGTTGCCGGCGTGGCTGGTGTTGATGAGAACGAAGCGTGTGGATTCCACGGGTTTGTACGGAGGCTGCGGCTAGAATCGCGCGATTATCCGGGCCGCCTCCATGGGTCCCGCCGCTCTTTCCTCCCGTCAGCCCCTTCTTCCCAGCGAGTGCCACGCATGCTGCAAACGTCTCACCATCCCATGCTCAATGTCGCCATCAAGGCGGCGCGTGCGGCTGGCGCCATCATCAACCGCGCCTCGCTGGACCTCGAAGCTCTGCGCATCAACACCAAGAGCCCGAACGACTTCGTCACCGAGGTCGACCACGCCGCAGAAGGGGTGATCATCGAGACGCTGCTGGGCGCCTATCCAGACCACGGCATCCTCGCCGAAGAGTCGGGCCGCACCCACGGCGCCAAGCATTCCGAGTTCGTCTGGATCATCGATCCGCTGGACGGCACCACCAACTTCATCCACGGCCTGCCGATGTACTGCGTGTCCATCGCGCTGGCGCACCGCGGCGTCGTGCAGCAGGCCGTCGTCTACGACCCGACCCGCAACGACCTCTTCTACGCCAGCAAGGGCCGCGGCGCCTTCTGCAACGACCGCCGCCTGCGCGTGTCCAAGCGCACCCGCATGAGCGACGCGCTGATCGGCACCGGCTTCCCCTTCCGCCGTGGCGACAACTTCAAGCGCTACGTGAAGATGTTCGAAGAGGTCATGCAGCACTGCGCCGGCCTGCGCCGCCCGGGTGCCGCGGCGCTGGACCTCTGCTATGTCGCCGCCGGCTATTACGACGCCTTCTTCGAGACCGGCCTGCAGCCCTGGGACGTGGCGGCGGGCTCGCTCATCATCACGGAAGCCGGTGGCCTGATCGGCAACTTCACGGGTGAGGCCGACTTCCTGCACCAGCGTGAAGTGGTGGCCGGCAACCCCAAGATCTACGCGCAGCTGGTGACGATGCTGGCGCCCTACACCCGCGTCATCAAGGAAGAAGAGGCCGCAGCGCCCACGCTCAATGGTGATGCAGCGCCTGCGCCGGCCGAGCCGAAGAAGCGTGGCGCCGTGCGCATCAAGAAGGATGAAAGCGGCGACGCAGCGCCCTGATCAGCGCCACCCGCCCCCTTCGAAGCCCTCCTCGCGAGGGCTTTGTCATTTCCTGGCTGTGAAGGAATTGGCAGCAGCGGTGACCAAGGGCTAACCCGGTCATGCGTGCGTGATTTCTGCACGGCCGCACCCCTTACCCGTGGGGGGCGGGCTCGCCAGAATGCGTGCTGCAACGCGGCCAGAGCCGCTCTGTTCCCCCAATCAAACCGCCCGAAAGACGCTACTGATGTTTGCCCGCTCCGCTGTCGCTCTCGCCCTCGTCGCCGCTGCCTCCCTGGCCCACGCCGATGCCAAGGTTCTGAAGAAGGTCGCTCCCGAGTACCCCAATGAGGCCGTCAAGAAGAACATCAGCGCCGGCAGCGTGCGCGCCAAGATGACCATTGCCGGCGACGGCAAGGTCTCGGATGTCGCCATCGTCGAAGCCGAACCCAAGCGCGTGTTCGACCGTGCCGCCACCGAAGCCCTGAGCCAGTGGAAGTTCGAAGGCACCGGCGCCGCCCAGACCCACGAAGTCAAGCTGGTGTTCAAGTCGGAAGATTAATTAGACGCTTCGCTAGCCAAGCGCTTCGCTGAATCAACAAGGCCCGCGTTGCGGGCCTTGCTCTTTATGGGTGTTTCTTGCGCCGCTCAGAAGCTGTGGCGAACGCCGAGTTCGGCACCGCTGCAGTTGCCGCCCGGCACCGTCGTCGCCATGCCCACGTTGAAGCGCACGCCAGTGCCCTTGTTGTCGGCGCGGGCGGCGTTGCCATACAGCGCGGTGCGCTTGGACAGATCGTGCACATAGCCGAGCGCGATATGACTCGCGTCGCTGGCCACGCCCTTGGCGCTCAAGGTCGTGTAGGCAAAGCGGACCTCCCCCTGCGGGCCCACCTGCCACCGCGTGCCCACCATGCGCGCCGTCGTCTTCGTCGTGCCGACCTTGTTCTCGCCCCACAGTCCCATCAGCTTGACCGGGCCCAACTGCCAGGCCGCACCGACATTGCTCTGCTTGTAGTCGCCCGTCGCGTAGCGGGTGCGCGTAATCGCGACCGCGGCGTTGAAGGCCTCGTTGCGCCAGCCGATGCGCATGCCCTGCAACTGGCCGTCCCTGTGCGTCGGGCCATCGCCCTGCTCGCCCAAGGCCAGCATCACGTGGGCATAGACACCACCCAGGCCCGGCGGCAGGAAGTAGCCGATGGAGTTGGACGCCCGCGCATTGGTGCGCGGCGTCGTGCCATTGGCGGGCGCGGGATAGAACAACAGCCCCGAGCTGGCGACGCCATTGGGGCCGAAGGGATGCATGGTCATCGTCAGGTTGATGAAGGACGGCACATAGTCGCGGCCCAGGCGCAGTTCGCCCCAGTCACCGGACAACTGCACCGTCGCGCGGCGCGCCCAGGTCAGGCCGCCGCTGATGGAGTCCTTGTTGTTGGTGCTCGTCGCACCGCTGCTGCCGTCGTCCACCAACAGGGCCGACTCCAGCCAGAAGCCAACCTTGAGCCCGCCGCCCAGATCCTCGCTACCGCGCACGCCCAAGCGGCTGGAGGCGTTGCCGTCGCTGGTGACCAGGTGGCGCTTGCCGACACCGTCGGCCTTCAGCTGCTGTACGCCGATGTCCATCAGGCCAAAGAGCTGCACGCTCCCCGCCTGCTGCGCCTGCACGCCCACAGCCGCAGTGGCCAGGGCCACAAAGCCCACCCTCCAACGTCCTGTCTTCATGGCGGTCTCCATGTGTTGTTGTGCAGGATCCGGGGCCCACCTGGTGGGACGGGTATTCATAGCACCAAATACACCGCCACAGCAACATAAAACATATCGGTAGGCATCGTTCGCCAGCGCTCGTTCCGTGGGGGACTGATGGCGCTTTGTCCGTCGCGAAGGCCGATTCCAGCGCTCCAGCGGTTCGCCCTTGTCCAGACGGAGGTTGGCAGCCGGCGCGCCTCGTCGGCAAGCCAGGAGCACAGCGAAGGCTCCGTGGCCGTCGGCCGCTCAACCGACGGGCCAGCCTACTTGGCCGCCGCGTAAACTGTCGCCCATTCTGAAGCCCTCCGCCGGGGGGCTTTGTTATTTGCTCGACGCCGATGACCCAGCCCGCTGACTTCAGCGCCCACACGCCCATGATGGCCCAGTACCTGGGCCTGAAAGCCGATTTCCCGGACACGCTGCTGCTGTACCGGATGGGCGATTTCTACGAAGTCTTCTTTGATGACGCGCGCAAGTGCAACGCACTGCTGGACATCACGCTGACGCAGCGCGGCCAGAGCGCGGGGCAGCCCGTCGTCATGGCCGGCGTGCCGGTGCACGCGCTGGAGAGTTATCTCGCCAAGCTGATCAAGCTGGGCGAGGCCGTGGCGATTGCCGAACAGGTCGGCGAGGTCGGCGCGAGCAAGGGGCCGGTCGAACGCAAGGTCGTGCGCGTCGTCACGCCCGGCACCATCACCGACACCGAGTTGCTGGCCGACAAGCAGGACGCCGTGCTGCTGGCCGTCTCCGGCCACGGCCGCCGCCATGGACTGGCCTGGCTGTCGCTGACCCAGGGCGAGATCGGCCTGGCCGAATGCAGCGACGTGGAGCTGCCCGCCTGGCTGGCCCGCCTGTCGCCGGCCGAGGTGCTGGTGAATCGCGAGCAGCAGCCATCGGGCGTCATGAAGGCGCGCTTCCCGGTCACGAACCGGCCGAGCTGGCAGTTCGACGCCGCTTTGGGCCAGCGCAAGCTGTGCGAACAACTGGCCGTGGCCGGCCTGCAGGGCTTCAACGCGCATGAGCTGACGCTGGCTCACGCGGCCGGCAGCGCTTTGCTGGCGTTTGCCGAACACACCCAGGGCCGGGCTCTCGCCCACGTGCGCTCCCTGCGCGTGCAGCGCAGCGGCGAGCTGCTGGACCTGCCGCCCGCCACCCAGCGCAACCTGGAGTTGACGCAGACGCTGCGCGGCGAGCCGAGTCCCACCCTCTTCTCGCTGCTGGACACCTGCAAGAGCGGCATGGGCAGCCGCACGCTGCGCCAGTGGCTGCTGCATCCCAAGCGTGACCGGGCGGAAGCCGTCTCGCGCCACGACGCCATCGCCGCCCTGCACGACGAAGGCTTCGAGCCCCTGCGCGAAGCGCTGAAATCGGTCAGCGACGTGGAACGCATCTCCGCCCGCATCGCCTTGCGCCAGGTGCGCCCGCGCGAGCTGACCGGCTTGCGCGCGACGCTTCAGGTGCTGCCGCAACTGCGCGCTGTGACACCCGCCGCGTTGCGCGACGCCAGCCTGAACCCGCCCGCCGACATCCAGGAGCTGCTGGAGCGCGCCATCGCGCTGGAGCCGGCCATCCTGACGCGCGACGGCGGCGTCATCGCCGACGGCTTCGACGCCGACCTGGACGAGCTGCGCGGCATCCAGCAGAACTGCGACGGCTTCCTTCTCGACCTCGAAACCCGCGAGCGCGCCCGCACTGGCATCGCCAACCTGCGCGTGCAGTTCAACCGCGTGCATGGCTTCTACATCGAGGTGACGCAGGGCCAGGTCGACAAGGTGCCGATGGACTACCAGCGCCGCCAGACGCTGAAGAACGCCGAGCGCTACATCACGCCGGAGCTGAAGACCTTTGAGGACAAGGCCCTGTCCGCCAACGAGCGGGCGCTGGCGCGCGAGAAGCTGCTGTACGAGCAGGTCATCGACGCCCTGATCAGCCGCCTGGAGCCGCTGACGGCGCTGGGCCGCACGCTGGCCGGTCTGGACGCGCTGGCGGCGCTGGCCGAACGCGCCGTCACGCTGAACTGGTGCCGGCCGGAGTTCGTCACCCAACCCTGCCTGGAGATCGAAGCCGGCCGCCACCCCGTCGTGCAGGCCCGCCTGCACGAGACCGGCGGCACGGAGTTCATGCCCAACGACTGCAAGCTCGATGCGCGTACCAAGCTGCTCGTCATCACCGGCCCGAACATGGGCGGCAAGAGCACGTTCATGCGCCAGGTGGCGCTGATCGCCTTGCTGGGATCAATAGGCAGCTATGTGCCGGCGACGAGCTGTCGCCTTGGGCCGATGGACGCCATCCACACCCGCATCGGCGCGGCGGACGACCTCGCCAACGCTCAATCCACCTTCATGCTGGAGATGACCGAAGGCGCGGCCATCCTGCATTCGGCCACCGACCAATCCCTCGTGTTGATGGACGAGATCGGGCGGGGGACTTCCACCTTCGACGGCCTGGCACTGGCGTCGGCCATCGCCAGCCACCTGCACGACAAGACCCGCGCGTTCACCCTGTTCGCCACGCACTACTTCGAGCTGACCGAGTTCCCTGCCAAGCATGCGCAGGCGCAGAACTGGCACGTGTCGGCCGTGGAGAGCGGTGAGGACATCGTCTTCCTGCACGAGCTGCAGCCCGGCCCGGCCAGCCGCAGCTATGGCGTGCAGGTCGCCAAGCTGGCCGGCATGCCCGCCAGCCTCGTGCGCCAGGCCCGCGCGACGCTGGAGGCCCTGGAGGCCCGCCAGAACGCGGCCGATGACCAGTTCGACCTCTTCGCCGCCCCGCCCGCGCCGCCGCCCCTGCCCGAGCCCAGCGAGCTGCTGCAGGCGCTGGCCAAGGTCGACCCCGACGCGCTGTCGCCGCGCGAGGCACTGGAAGCGCTGTACCAACTCAAGCGCCTGGCGGCCAGCTGAACGCCATGAACCGGCGCCGCGCCGCCTTGGCGCTGTTGTCCACGATAGGCCCCTCCGCCGCCCTGGCTGCGGAGCCCCTGCGCGTCACCATCCCGCAGTTGTCGCCCAGCTCGCAGGAGCACGCAAGCTATTTCCCGCAACTGCTGCGCCTGGCGTTGGAGAAGACGCAGGCCAGCGACGGGGCCTTCGAGATCCAGCACTACGAGCAGCCGATGAGCGGCCAGCGCCAGTTCGTCGAGCTGAAGAACAATGGCGCCATCAACGTCATCTGGGATGGCAGCAACACCAGGCGCGAGGCCGAGCTCCTTCCCGTGCGCTTCTCGCTGCTGCGCGAACTCAACGACTACCGCGTCTTCCTGATCCGCAGGGGCGACCAGGCGCGTTTCCGGGCCGTGCGCACGCTGACCGACCTGAGCCGCTTCACGGCCGGGGCCGGCGAGGGCTGGCCATCGACCGACGTGCTGCGCGCCAACGGCCTGCCCGTGGTCACGTCCGTCAATTACGAACAGCTCTTCGCGATGCTGGGCGCCAGGCGCTTCGACTACATGCCGCGCGGCGTTTATGAGGCCTGGTACGAGCAGCAACAGCACAGCGGCCTGGCCATCGAGCAGACCCTGTTCCTGCACTACGGCGTGCCCTTCTACTTTTTCACCAGCCGCGACAACCCCGCCCTGGCCGACCGCATCGAGCGCGGCCTGCGCGCGGCCCTGGCCGACGGCAGCTTCGACCGCCTGTTCCGCAGCATTCCCGGCTTCAGGCGCAGTCTTGATGAGATCCACGCCGGCAGGCGCCGCGTGCTGGAGCTTGAGCTGCCGCCCGACTGACGGCCACGTCTGGACTCGGCACTCCAAAACTGACGCTGAACAGGTCGCCCGACGCAGGCAAACTGCGCGCCCATGACAACTCGCACGCTGGTCTTCTCTCACGCCAACAGCTATCCCGCCGGCTGCTACCGCGTGCTGTTCGAGCGTTGGCGCGCCGCCGGCTGGCACGTCGAGGCGCTGGATCGCTTTGGCCACGACCCGCGCTTCCCCGTGACTGGCGACTGGCGCCGCCTGCGTGACCAGCTGCTGCATTTCATCGAGCATGAAGTGCGCCCGCAAGGCCAGGTCGCCCTTGTCGGCCACTCGCTGGGCGGCATGCTGAGTTTGATGGCCACCTGCCGCCGACCCGATCTCGTCAGCCGCCTTGTCATGCTGGACTCACCCGTCGTATCGGGCATGAAGGCCGCGGTCGTTGCGATGGCCAAGACGACGGGACTCATCCACCGCTACGGCCCGTCCAAGATCGCCCGCGAGCGTCGCCATGTCTGGCCGGCTCGCGAGGCCGTCTACAAGCATTTCTCAGCCAAGAAGCTCTTCGCCCGCTGGGACCCGCGGGTGCTGGCCGACTACATCGACGCCGGTTTCGAAGAGTCGGAAGACGGCCAGGTCAGGCTGCGCTTCACGCGCGAGGTCGAGGCCCACATCTACCGTACCTTGCCCCACCACCTGCCCCTGCTGCTGCGTCTGCGCCCGCCACAGTGCCCGGTGGCTTTCGTCGGCGGTACGCGCTCGGTCGAGCTGCGCCAGGCCGGTGCCGCGGCGTCCAGGAAACTGGCTGGGGAGAACTGGCGCTGGATGGAGGGCTCGCACCTGTTCCCTTTCGAGAAACCTGAGGAAACGGCCGACTTGGTGCTGGAGTTGCTGGGGCCCAATTGACGGGTCTCGTACAATCGCAATTTCCCACCTCAGCATGCTGTTCTGCGTGCTGCAAGACATGACCAAATTCGTCTTCGTCACCGGCGGTGTGGTGTCCTCCCTGGGCAAGGGCATCGCGTCGGCCTCCCTGGCTGCCATCCTCGAATCGCGCGGCCTCAAAGTCACCCTGATCAAGCTGGACCCCTACATCAACGTCGACCCCGGCACGATGTCGCCCTTCCAGCACGGTGAAGTCTTCGTCACCGACGACGGCGCCGAAACCGACCTCGACCTCGGCCACTACGAGCGCTTCATCACCACGCGGATGAAGAAGGCCAACAACTTCACGACCGGCCAGATCTACAAGACCGTGCTCGAGAAGGAACGCCGCGGCGACTACCTCGGCAAGACGGTGCAGGTGATCCCGCACATCACCAACGAGATCCAGGAATACATCAAGCGCGGCGCCGAGGGCGTTGACGTGGCCATCGTCGAGATCGGCGGCACGGTGGGCGACATCGAGTCCCTGCCCTTCCTCGAAGCCGTGCGCCAGATGAGCCTGCGCGCCGGCCCGACCAACACGGCCTATGTGCACCTGACCTATGTGCCCTGGATCGCCGCCGCTGGCGAGCTGAAGACCAAGCCGACCCAGCACACGGTGCAGAAGCTGCGCGAGATCGGCATCCAGCCCGACGCGCTGCTGTGCCGCGCCGACCGCCGCATCCCCGACGACGAGCGCGAGAAGATCTCGCTGTTCACCAACGTCGCCGAGTACGGCGTGATCTCGATGTGGGACGTGAACACCATCTACAAGGTGCCGCGCATGCTGCATGAGCAGGGCCTGGACCAGCTCATCTGCACCAAGCTCCAGCTCAACACCAAGAGCACGGACCTGAGGCGCTGGGACACGCTGGTCTACGAGGTCGAAAACCCCAAGACCGAGATCACCATCGCCATGTGCGGCAAGTACACCGACCTGTCGGATTCGTACAAGTCGCTCAACGAGGCGCTGCGCCACGCCGGCATCCACAACCATGCCGGCGTCAAGATCGAGTACGTCGACAGCGAGACGCTGACGCCCGAGACGGTCGACACGCTGGCCAAGTTCGACGCCATCCTTGTGCCCGGCGGCTTCGGCAAGCGCGGTGTGGAAGGCAAGATCCTGGCCGCCCAGTACGCCCGTGAGCACAAGCTGCCTTACCTGGGCATCTGCCTGGGCATGCAGGTCGCGACCATCGAGTACGCCCGCCACATGGCAGGCCTCGAGAACGCCAACTCCACCGAGTTCGATCCCGAGACGCCCCACCCCGTCATCGCGCTGATCGACGAGTGGCAGGACGCCGACGGCAGCATCCAGAAGCGTGACGAGAAAAGCGACCTCGGCGGCACGATGCGCCTGGGCGCGCAGAGCTCCGACGTCAAGGACGGCACGCTGGCCCGTGACATCTATGGCCCGATCGTCACCGAGCGCCACCGCCATCGCTACGAGGCCAACGAGCACTACCTCGAACGCCTGCAGAAGGCCGGCCTCGTCATCTCGGCCATCACCCAGCGCGAGAAGCTGACCGAGATGGTCGAGCTGCCGCGCGAGGTGCACCCCTGGTTCGTGGGCGTGCAGTTCCACCCCGAATTCAAGTCCACGCCCTGGGGCGGCCACCCGCTGTTCACGGCCTTCATCAAGGCTGCGCTGGAACATCATCAAAAGGTCTGATCCATGAAGCTTTGCGGATTCGATGTCGGCATCGACAAGCCTTTCTTCCTGATCGCCGGGACCTGCTCGATCGAGGGCCTGCAGATGTCGCTCGACGTCGCCGGCCTGTTGAAAGAGGCGTGCACGGCCCTCGGCATTCCGCTGATCTACAAGGGCTCGTTCGACAAGGCCAACCGGTCCTCCGGCACCACCAAGCGCGGTGTCGGCATGGAAGCCGGCCTGAAGATCCTCGACGAGGTGCGTCGCCAGACCGGCCTGCCGGTGCTGACCGACGTGCACGATGCTGGCCAAGTGGCCGAGGTCGCCAGCGTGGTGGACGTGTTGCAGACCCCGGCCTTCCTGTGCCGCCAGACGGATTTCATCCGCGCGGTCGCGCAGTCGGGCAAGCCGGTCAACATCAAGAAGGGCCAGTTCCTCGCGCCCTGGGACATGAAGAACGTCATCGACAAGGCCCGCGCCGCCGCGCGCGAGGTGGGCCTGTCCGAAGACCTCTTCCTCGCCTGCGAGCGCGGCGTCAGCTTCGGCTACAACAACCTGGTCGCCGACATGACCAGCCTGGCCGAAATGCGCAACACCGGCGCGCCGGTGGTCTTCGACGTCACCCACTCGGTGCAGAAGCCCGGTGGCCTCGGCGGCTCCAGCGGCGGTGCCCGCGAGATGGTGCCCGTGCTGGCCCGGGCCGGCGTGGGCGTGGGCGTGGCGGGCCTGTTCATGGAGACGCACCCGAACCCCGCCGAGGCCTTCAGCGACGGCCCCAACGCCGTGCCGCTCAAGCACATGAAGACGCTGCTGGAGCAACTGGTGGCGCTGGATCGCGTCGTCAAGAAGCAGCCTCTGTTGGAGAACGACTTTTCCTGCTGAAAGACCTATGTCTGCCTACATCCTCGCCAACGTCAAGGTCACCAACCCAGCGCAGTACGAGGATTACCGGCGACTCTCGACGCTGGCGATGAAGGAACACGGCGCCGAGGTGCTGGTGCGCGGCGGCAAGACCACGGTGCTCGAAGGCGACTGGACACCCGAGCGTGTCGTGCTGCTGAAGTTCCCCACGCCGGAAGCCGCACAGGCTTTCTATGACTCGCCCGAGTACGGTGTGGCGCGTGAGGCCCGCGAGGGCATCGCCGTCATGCGCATGGTGTTGATCGAAGGCGTTTGAGCCCCGTGGCCGTCGTTGCATTGCTGCTGGGCGCGCTGTTCGGCGGCTTCGCCTCGGAGAGTCTGATCGGCGCGTTTCTCGGCGCCGCGGTGGGCTGGCTGGGCTGGCAGCAGATGCAACAGGGGCGGCGCATCGCCGACCTGGAAAAGCAGCTCACAGCCCGCGGACCGGCGCCGGCGCCGCTGCCCGCTCAACCACCCGCTTCAACGCCCCCTGTGGCCGTGCCTCAGCGGACCGAAGCAGTTGTCGCGCCGTTGCCACCTACCGTCGCGACGCCGGTTGCTGCACCGCCGCCGCCCAGGCCGGCACCCCAACCACCGGCCTCGGCGCCCGTCCCGCGCCGTCCCATCCCCATGCCCGTCTGGGCCCAGCGCCTCGCTGCGGCCAACACCATCGTCAAGGTCGGGCTGGCGATGCTCTTCCTCGGCCTCGTCTTCCTCGCGCGTTTCGCGGCAGAGAACGTCACGGTGCCACTGGAAGTGCGCCTGGCCGGCATCGGTGCCACCGGTATTGCGCTGCTGGTCATTGGCTGGCGCTTGAGGCTGCGCTCGCGCGGCTACGGGCTGCTGCTGCAAGGCGGCGGCGTGGCCGTTGTCTACCTGACGCTGTTTGCCGCCGTGAAGCTGGCCGGCCTGGAGCCGCTCGCACTCGTGTTCGCGCTGATGCTGGCCGTCTCGCTGCTGGCGGCACTGCTGGCCGTCAAGCAGGACGCGCAGGCGCTGGCCGTCGTCGCCGCCCTGGGCGGCTATGCCACGCCGCTGCTGCTGTCCACCGGCGGCGGCGCCATCGCCATGCTGCTCGGCTATGACTTCGTGCTGGGCCTGGGCGTGGCGCTCGTCGCCTGGTTCAAGCACTGGCCGCGCCTGAACCTGATCGCCTTCAGCTTCACCGCCCTCATCACGAGTGCCTGGGGACTGACGGCCTATACGCCCGCCGACTACGCCGTCGCCCAGGGCTTCCTGATCGCCTTCTGGCTGCTGTTCACCGCCGTGCTGCTGATGCCGGGCCGCCGCGCACAAGCACCCGAGGTCTGGCTGCAAGCCACGCTGTTGTTCGGCGTGCCGGTCTTCGCTTCGGCGATGCAGTACGCGCTGCTCAAGCCCGACTCGATGGCCATCGCCTTTGCTGCGCTGCTGATCGGCGCGGCCTACGCGGGCCTGGCCGCCTGGGTGCGGCGCCGCCCGGCCCATGCCCTGGTGTTCGAGGCTTTCATTGCGCTCGGCGCCGTGTTCGGCACGCTGGTCATTCCATTCGCGCTCAGCGCCGAGGCCACCGCCGGTGCCTGGGCACTGGAAGGTGTCGGCGCCGTCTGGCTGGGCTTGCGCCAAGGCCGGCTGCGCGTACTCGCCAGCGGCCTGGCACTGATGGCGCTGGGCGGCTTCACGCTGTTGTGGTCGATGTCCCGCGGCGACCCCGACGGCCTCCATGCGCCGTCGCAGCTGTTGAATGCGCTCTTGATCGCCGCCGCCGGGCTGGGCGCCTCGCGCTTCCTGGGCCGTGACGACAGCCGGTCGTGGCATTCGGCGGTCGCGTTCACACTGGTCGGCTGGGGCACCGCCTGGCTCGCCGTCGCGGCAGGCATCGTGCTTGACCAGTGGGTGACGGCACCGCACGAGTGGGCCGTCAGCGTCGCGCTGATCGCCGCCATCGGCTTCTTGCTGCTGGGCCTACAGGCGCTGTGGCGCTGGCCCACGGTCGCGTGGCCGACGGCATTGCTGCTGCCGGCTTGGGGCTTGCTGGGCATCCTGGGCACCGTACTGCACGGCGCGCCGTTGTCGGCCGGTGGGCTGTGGGCGCTGCCGCTGGCCTGGGTGGCACAGGGCCTGGTGCTGCAACGCACGGCGCCGCACTGGCCCGCGCTGCTGCGCAACGCCACGCATGCCGGCAGCCTGCTGGCATTTGCGCTGCTCGGCGCTCTGCAAGGCCGCCACTGGACGGCCGACCTCGGCGACCCCGGCAGTGCCTGGGGTTGGCTGGGCTGGCTGCTGGTGCCGGCACTGCTGCTGGCTGCCGTGCTGCGCCAGCAGCGTCGCCCTGCTGATCAACAGGCCTGGCCGTTGCGCCTGGCGCCCTCGGCCTATGCCCAGGTGGGCGCTGCCGTGCTGAGCCTGGCACTTTCGGCCTGGGTGCTGATCGCCAACTGGGCCAGCCCCGGCAACGCCCAACCCCTGCCCTACATCCCGGTACTGAACCCGCTCGACCTCGGCATCGCCGCCGCGCTGCTGGCCGTCGTTGCCTGGTTGCGCAGCCCGGCTGCTGCCGCGCTCAAGCTGCCGCCTTCCTCGCTGGCTGTGCCGGCAGCCCTGGCCTTCCTTTGGCTCAACGGCATGCTGATCCGCTGCTTCCATCACTGGGGCGATGTGCCCTATCACGTCGACGGCTGGCTCGAGTCCCGCGGCGTGCAGACCGGCCTGGCACTGCTGTGGAGCGCCCTGGCTCTGGTGCTGATGCTGCTGGGCACGCGCCGCCACCAGCGCGCGCCCTGGCTGGCCGGCGCCGTGCTGCTGGGTGCCGTCGTGCTGAAGCTGATGCTGTTCGACCTGCAGGGCAGCGGCACCGTGCTGCGCATCGTCTCCTTCATCGGCGTGGGTGTGTTGATGCTGGTCATCGGCTATATCGCGCCTTTGCCGGGCTCTACACAAGATGAGAAAAAGCCTTCTTGAGCTGTTGGTGCTGCTGGCCGCCACATCGGCCACAGCCAGCCCGCACCGCGCGCCGGTGCAGATCACCCAACCCGCGCCCTTCCTGACGCTGGATGCCACGGCCGAAGCCTGGCAGCACAGCCTGGGCAGCGACCTGCGCGACTGGCAGCTGCTTGACGCCCAGGGCCGCCGCGTGCCCTTCGCGCTGCTGCCGGACGAGCTGCTGACCATGCCCGAGCGCGAGCTGAAGCTGGCCGCGCTGCCGCCGGCCCCGGTCGCCGCGTCGGCACCACGTCATCGGCTTCCCGCCGGCTGGCTGCTGGACCTGGGCGAGCCGGCCCAATGGCCGGCCGAGCCCCGCCAACTGCGGCTGCGCTGGCCCACCGACGCCGCAGCTTTCCAGGCCGGCTACCGGCTGGAGACCAGCCCCGACCTGCAAGCCTGGCAAGTGCTGGGAACCGGTCAGTTGCTGGGCCTGCGCACGACCGACGGCGCGCCGCTGGCCCAGCCGCTGGTCACCCTGCCGGGCCGTCCGCAACGCTATCTGCGCCTGGTGTGGGACGACGCCACGCGCGCCGTGCAGCCCGAGGCCGCCTCCCTGCTGGCCCAACCCGCTGGCGCGGCGCCGCAGCAGCTGGTTCGCAGCTCGGCCTTGCCCGCGCCAGATGCCGATGGCGGCTGGGTCATCCCGCTCGGCGGCCCGCAGCCCCTGCTGAGCCTGACGCTGGCCGGCACGCAGGGCACTTGGATCCTGCCCGTGCAGGTGCAGACGCGCTCAAGCGCGAAAGCACCGTGGCAGACCGTGGCCCGCAGCGTGTTCTACCGCGTGGACCGCGGCGATGCCCCGGCCGACGCCGCACCGGCGCTGCCGCTGAACGTGGGAGCGAGCGAGCTGCGTCTGCTGCCGCCGCGCGGCACCGCATTGCCGCCCGCCGACAGCCTGCGCCTGGACTGGGCCGTGCGCGTCACCCGCCTCGTGTGGGCTGCCCAGGGCGAACCGCCTTTCAGCCTGCAGGTGGGCGCCGCAGCGCCAGAGACCGGCCCGCGCTCGCTGGCCGAAGTGGTGCCCGACTGGCAGCGTGAGCAGGCCCGCCTGGGCCGAGCCCAGCTCGGCGCCTTCACACCCCAGGCCATGCCAGCCGCGGACCCCGCTCTACCCCCGCGCCGCCTGCTGCTGTGGGCCGTGCTGGGCGTGGGCGTCGTGCTGCTCGCGGCCGTCACCTGGCGGCTATGGCGCCAGGGACCGACGCAGCCCAGCACTTAAACTCCCGCCTCAACGCACCGGCCGCTTGTTGTGACACGGTAACGCCCGCTTGGCACACTTGCGCCCGCCCGAATTTTTCACTTCCTGGAGACAACCCCATGAGCGCAATCGTTGACATCGTCGGTCGAGAAATCCTCGACAGCCGCGGCAATCCCACCGTCGAATGCGACGTGCTGCTGGAGTCCGGCGTCATGGGCCGCGCGGCCGTGCCGTCGGGTGCGTCCACCGGTTCGCGCGAGGCCATCGAGCTGCGCGACGGCGACAAGAGCCGTTACCTGGGCAAGGGCGTGCTGAAGGCCGTCGAGCACATCAACACCGAAATCTCCGAGGCCGTGCTGGGCCTGGACGCCTCCGAGCAGGCCTTCCTGGACAAGACGCTGATCGACCTGGACGGCACCGAGAACAAGAGCCGCCTGGGCGCCAACGCCATGCTGGCCGTGTCAATGGCCGTGGCCCGCGCCGCGGCGGAAGAGTCGGGCCTGCCGCTGTACCGCTACTTCGGCGGCATGAACGGCTGCCAGCTGCCGGTGCCGATGATGAACGTCATCAACGGCGGCGCCCACGCCAACAATTCGCTGGACCTGCAGGAGCTGATGATCGTCCCCGTGGGCGCGCCGAGCTTCCGTGAAGCGCTGCGCTGGGGTGCCGAGGTCTTCCACGCGCTGAAGAAGATCCTGCACGACAAGGGCATCTCCACCGCCGTCGGCGACGAAGGCGGCTTCGCGCCCAGCGTCGAGAGCCATGAAGCAGCCATCCAGCTGATCCTGCAGGCCATCGACAAGGCCGGCTACCGCGCCGGCGACCAGATCGCCATCGCCCTGGACTGCGCCGCGAGCGAGTTCTACAAGGACGGCAAGTACGTGCTCGAAGGCGAAGGCGGCATCCAGCTGACCGCGCAGGAGTGGACCGACATGCTGGCCACCTGGGTCGATAAATACCCCATCATCTCCATCGAAGACGGCATGGCCGAAGGCGACTGGGACGGCTGGAAGATCCTGACCGACCGCCTGGGCAAGAACGTGCAGATCGTTGGTGACGACCTGTTCGTCACCAACACCAAGATCCTGCAGGAAGGCATTTCCAAGGGCATCGCCAACTCGATCCTGATCAAGATCAACCAGATCGGCACGCTGACCGAGACCTTCGCCGCCATCGAGATGGCCAAGCGCGCGGGCTACACCGCCGTCATCTCGCACCGTTCGGGCGAGACCGAGGACAGCACCATCTCCGACATCGCCGTCGGCCTGAATGCCGGCCAGATCAAGACCGGTTCGCTGTCGCGCTCGGACCGCATGGCCAAGTACAACCAGCTGCTGCGCATCGAGGAAGACCTGGGCGACGTCGCCTTCTATCCCGGCCGTGCCGCCTTCTACAACCTCAAGTAAAGCTTGAAGGCGCTTGCCGCGGTCCTGGCGATCTTTCTGATCGCTATTCAGGCCCAGCTCTGGGTGGGCCGGGGCAGCATTCCGCACGTCGCTCAGCTCCGGGAGGAGCTGAGCCAGGCCCAGGCCGACAACGACAAGGCCCGGGCCCGCAACGCCCAGTTGCAGGCCGAACTGCGTGATCTGCGCGAAGGCCTGGAGATGGTCGAGGAGAAGGCCCGCTTCGAGCTGGGCATGATCAAGTCCGACGAAGTCTTCGTGCCGCTGGCGCCGGCTGCAGCGTCTTCCATCAAGCGCTGATGCTCGCCACCACCTGGGCGGCGCTTCTTGCGCCGGCCTTCACAGCATTCGGCAGCCCCATCTCCTGGCTGGAGCTGGTCGCCTTCGTGCTGGCCGTCTGGATGGTGGTCTGCAATATGCGCGTCCACCTGCTGGCCTGGCCGCTGGCCCTCATCAGCTCGCTGATGTATTTCGCGCTGTTTCTGGACGGCAAGCTCTACGGCGAGGCCGGGCTGCAGCTGGTGTTCGCAGCACTGGCGCTGTGGGGTTGGTGGCAATGGCGCTTTGGCCGCACGCGCGAGGGCGAGGCGCTGAAGGTACGCCGCCTCGGCCTGCAAGGCCTCGTCAAGCCCGCGCTGCTGACGCTGGCCGCCTGGCCCTTGCTCGGCGTCTTTCTCGCGAAGAACACCGACAGCCCCCTTCCCTACTGGGATGCTTTCCCCACCGTCGCCAGTCTGCTTGGCCAATGGCTGCTGGCGCGCAAGTACGAAGAGAACTGGCCGACCTGGATCGTCGTCAACGTGGTCAGCGTCGTGCTCTTTGGCCTCAAGGGCTACTGGTTGACCGTGATCCTCTACGCGGGCTTCATCCCGATGAGCGTGATCGGCTGGCGCGCCTGGAGAAAATGAGCTCACCCCCTACGCCGCGCTGCGCGCGCCCCCTTCGAGGGGGCACTGTCAGTGGCCCGGCAAAGCCGGTTCCACGGCAGTCGCTTGGCCAGCCACCACACGGCGAACTTGGCCACGCACAATTTGCGGAGCCTTCATGGCAAGGATGATTGGCTTGTTGGGTGCCGAATGCACCGGCAAGTCCACGCTGGCCGAGGCATTGGCACGGCAATTCAATGCCGGGCTCGTCAGCGAATACCTGCGCGAATGGTGCGACGCCCATGGCCGCACACCGCTGCAGCACGAGCAGGCCCACATCGCTGCCGAGCAGGCCGCGCGCATCGAGGCCGCGGCGCGGGCGCATGAACTGGTCTTCTGCGACACCACGCCGCTGATCACGGCACTGTGCAGCCAGCACTACTTCGGCGACGACAGCCTGCTCGTCCCCGCGCTGGCCTTCCAGCGCCGGTGCGCGCTGACGCTGCTGTGCGCGCCTGACCTCCCCTGGCTGGCCGACGGCATCCAGCGCGACGGCCCCGAGGTGCGGTCGCGCTTCGACGGCCGGTTGCGCGCAGCACTGTCGGCCCAGGGCCTGCCCTGGGTCGACATCTGCGGCGACGAAGCGAGCCGTCTCGCTCAGGCCGCGCAGGCCGTGGGCGCACCGGCCCGCTGAGCTTCACTTCGCCTGCAACTGCGACAGCGCGTCGATGGATCGATTGACGGCGCGGTCCAGCGTGGCGGCCAGTGGCGTGCCGGCATTTTCGGCGGAGATCGCCGACAGCTTGGCCGCAAAGCCCAGGTGCAACTCGGCCAGCCAGTTCGGATGCGGATCGGGCTCGGGCACGGGCGGCCAACCAACGGGGAACTTGATCTTGCGCGGTTGCGTGGGGCACCAGTCGTCCAGATCCTGGCCCATGGTCTTCCAGTTCAGGCCCAGTCGGTCGCTCACCCAGGCCATGTGGGCGAACTCCTGCGCCAGCGCCGCGCCTATGTGCTCGGGCGGCAGCGGCTGGGGATTCAATGCCACGGCGCTGACGCGATCATGCACGGACAGGCCCTGGGGCCCGCGTGGGATGACGTCGAAGATGGCCGGTAGCCGGCGGCCGATCAGGGCCAGCAGTCGTTGATCGGATGTCATGCTTCACTCCAGTGACCGGCATGGAACGGCGATGCCGGGAGCGCCCGACGGGGGCCTCGAATCGGGGCGGCCGCTCTAACAGGCTAGTCGCCCTGACCGCAAACACCATCGTATGGAGGGGGGAAGTGCAGACCGGTCGGCCCGCGGTTCTAGGGCTTGAAATTGCCAGATCGCATCAGCGCCGCTGTTCTAGCGGCCGAGCAGCAGGTAGTCGAACAGCTGCGTACCGCCCGCTCCCCCCAGGGGCACGAGGATGGCCTTGAGCAGGGGCTGGTCGAAGAAGGAGGCGAACGCACCGCACTGCTCGTTCTCGACCGACACGATCAGCCGCTTGTAGGGCTCGACGAGGTCGGACAGCGGTTTGCCGCTGCCCGCCAGCCAGCGCAGATCGGCCTGCATGGACGCCAGCGCCCGGCGGCGCGTCGTCTCGGCGGCGCGCTTGAGCAGCAGCGTCAGGCCGATGAGCGCGGCGATGTAGAAGCTGACGCCGACGGCGATGGCCGGCGTCAGCGACCAGTTGTCGAACAGCCGGCTGCGCGCGACGACCAGCAGGGCCAGCACGACGAAGGGGCCG
The DNA here is from genome assembly GCF_054049335.1 of Roseateles sp. P5_E1. Taxonomy (NCBI): domain Bacteria; kingdom Pseudomonadati; phylum Pseudomonadota; class Betaproteobacteria; order Burkholderiales; family Sphaerotilaceae; genus Roseateles; species Roseateles sp. P5_E1. The sequence goes on along the minus strand of NZ_JBFUMN010000008.1, from coordinate 91,797 downwards.
ATGACGAGGCGGGCCACCGGCGTGCTGCGCCGAGCCACGACCTGGATGTCGATCCAGTCGTCGAGCAGCGTGTGCACCGCGAAGCCGCCGCCGTCCTTGCTGCGGTCCTCGGGCCGGGCGCTGAAGCGCTGCGCCCACAAGGCCCTGTGCTCCTCGCCCAGGGACTTGGCAAACATCTCGATAGTGCTTTCGGGATAGAAAGTGCGCCCGGCATTCATGTGATGCACGAAGCGCACCAGCAGCACCGTCGCGTCGGCCACCGCGACGATGAGCAGCGGCAGCAGCAGCAGGATGGCGTAGAGCGTGGCACTCACCATCTGGCGGTGCTCGTCGCCGCGCACGGGCACCTCGGGAATCTGCCCTTCGGACAGGCACAGGAAGAGCAGCCCGACGCAGCTCAGCGTGAGCCCGTACCAGACCAGGGTGCGTGCGGCGCGCGGGCGGGCCTCGCCGCGCTCGCCGTACTCCTGCCAGAGCTCGTCAAAGTCGCAGCTGTAGCCGACGCCGGGCTTCCAGAACAACACGCTGACATGCTCGAACCAGCCGCGCAACAGCTGGCGCATGTCGCTGCGCACGACGGGCTTGGGCACGGGCCGCGGCAGCCGCAGCCAGTCGGAGTCGTGGCGGAGCTGGTTGAGCGAGTCGGCCCAGGCCCAGTCCAGCGTCCACAGGATGGCGAACAGCGCCAGCAGGTGGATGAGATGCGAAGGCCAGGCGCTGACGCCTTCCAGCCAGGCCACCGGCTCGCAGCTGTCGCAGACGCCGGCCTGGTTCCATCCGCCGGCCGGCCAGGCCAGCCACAGCCAGACCCCCACCACCAGCAGCACGACGACGAGATGCAGGCGGTCGACGCCAGCGCGCTGGTCGGGCGGCGCTGGCTGCTCGCGCCGCGCCAGCAGCAAAGCCGGCAGCACGGCCAGCAGTGCCCCGAAAGCAGCCAGGCTGGCCAGCAGCAGGGCATGAACGAAACCGAGCTGGCTGGGCAGCAGGAATTCGATGAGGCTGGCCAGCACGTAGGCGAACACGCCGGCATGCAGGGCCACCAGCACGATGGACGTCATGTCCATCTGCGGCTGGTTGTCCATCGTCGGCTCGCGCAGGAAGACACGGCGCGCCTGCCGGATCGCCGGCGTGGACGGCCAGACAAGCAGCGCGCAACTCATCACGACCACCATCAGCACGGCCAGGCCGTGGCGCCCCGCGCTCGGTGGCGTCGGCTGGGCCTCCAGCGCATAGCCAGCCAGCGGCACTGCGCTGGAACGGCCCACCTCGTACAGCGAGGGCTTCTGCAGGGCCGGCTCCAGCGACAGCCTCTCGTCGCGCTTGCAGCTCTCGCTGCGGCAGCCGGCCCGGCGGGCGGCGGCATAGGTGCTGGCCTGGTAGATGTCGCGCAGCGGCGGCGTGCCGGCCTGCAGGTCGACGGCGCCGTGCGGTGCCCCTGCCGCGGGCGGGTAGAAGGCCAGCGGCAGGCTGCTGGCAACGACCAGGTTGCGCGTGAAGGCCTGGGTGCGGGGGTGCAGATAGCGCGCATCCATGTCCGTCGTGAAGAACATGCGGTCGGAGAAATCCTCGTGCAGGGCCTGCAGAACGAGCAGCTTGTCGTGCACGTCGTTGGCAAAGATGCCGATGGCACCGATGGGCAGGCGGCTTGAGTCGGCCTCGCTGCGCTTGAGCCCGGCCCCGAGGCGGCGCAGATAGTCGAGCTGGTCACGGCTCTCGGGCCATTCCAGCGGCGCGCTCTTGGCCGCCGGCCCGGCTGCGGCGGCGGTGCCGGCCTCGCGCGTCGTGATGCCGTCGATGCCACGGAAGAAATAGATGACCTCGATCTTCAGCGGCTGGCTCTGCGGCCGCCCCTCGGGCAGGCGGTAGCGCAGCTCGCTGACCAGGGACTGGGCATAGAGGGAATCCCGCTCGGCAACGATGACGACGCGCCGGCCCTCATGCGGCAGGCGCAGGCCGAGCTCGGCGACGATGCGCTTGATGAGCTCGGCGTCGGTACCGATGGTGCGCACCATCTGCACCGGCCGCACCGGGTTGACGCCGGTGATGCGGTTGAACTGGTCGGTGACGAAGGACTCGAGCTTCTGGTCGCTGAGCTCCGCGATCATGCTGTTGGGCGCCGTCGAGGCCGAGTTGTAGAACTCGGCACGCGACAGCAGCTCGTAGCCCTCCTGCAGGTCGGGCGCGAGACCCCGCACGGCACCCGCCACGCCCGAGCTGCAGCGTGCGGCCGCCGCGCTGGCCGCAGGGCTGAGGGCATCGGCGGCGGCGTTCTTGCGGTCGGCCGCGCAGCGCAGGTCCATCAGTGCGGCGCGCAGCGCGTCGGTCGACGAAGGGCCGATGACGGCCAGGCTGGGCAGGCGCTGCCCGTCTGATCCACCCGGTGCCGCAAGGTCGCGGGCCGGCCTGCCCATCAGCTGCTGGGTCAGCCGGGCCAGGGCATCCAGCTTGCGGTTGGGCAGGGAATTCTCGTCCACCCACAGCAAGGCGATCTGGCCATAGCGGCGCGGCTTGTCGGCCTTGGCATCGCCCTCGCCGTCGGGCTTGCGGCGGTGCTCCGAGCGCGCCGACAGCAGCTCGTAGGGCACGACGAAGTTGTCCTTGGCCGCGCGCGCCTGCTTGTCGGCGGCAGCGGGCCGGGAGGCCGCCGATGCTGCTGAAGCCACTGACGCCGCCTCGGCCGGAGCGGCCGCCTCCAGCAGGTTGAACTCCAGCAGGCTGAGCCGCTCCGCGTTGTCGGGCACATAGTCCTGGGCCAGCAGGCCGGCCAGCGTCGCGTAGCGCACACGCCGCCGCGCCTCCTCGGCACCCACGAAATCGGCGCCGGGCAGCAGGCCCATGATGATCAGCGTGTCATCCAGGCGCTGGTCGTGGTCGCGGTCCAGCTTGGCCAGCATGCGCTGCGGGTCACGCACCTCGGCCACGCGGTCGCGGCAGTCGATGTCCAGGGTTTGCGAGGTTTGCTTGCGCACGCGCTCGCAGCGCTCCGCCCGTTCCGTCTCGTAGCGGCGCAGCGCAGTGAACGGGTCTTCCCAGAGGCGGGCGTTGACGTCCAGATCCGGGTCCAGCGGCGCCTGGGCGCGGGCCTTCTCGGCGGGCCGCAGCGGTTCGAAGGCATGGGGCACGAGCTGGGTGCTGGCCACGAAGGCCACCAGCACCGCGGCACTTGCCCACGGGAAGCTGCCAAATCCGCCCTTGTCGGCCACTGTCGCCTCCTGGCCCTTTCAAGAAGGGGCCAAAAGGCGAAAGTCTCAGCTCGGGGCAGTGGCGTCAATCACTAGGCTGCCGGGCATCCTCAGAAGGCATGAGGCCCGTTGCGCAATGGAAACGCTGAACGACCTCAGAACTATTGAAGCGTGCCTTCGGCGCCGTCCGGCTGGCGTCCGGCGGGCGTGAACAGCGCGCCGACATCCACCGCGTCGAAGCGGTAGTGCCGGCCGCAGAAGTCGCAGCCGATCTCGATCTCGCCGCGCTCGGCCAGCACGCTGTCGGCCTCGTCGCGGCCCAGGCCGCGCAGCATCTGGCTCACACGCTCCCGCGAGCAGGTGCAGGAGAAATGCGGCGCCTGGGGCTCGAAACGGGTCACCGTCTCCTCCCAGAACAGGCGGCGCAGGATGGTGTCGGCGTCCAGCGTCAGCAGCTCTTCGGCGGTCAGCGTGCCCGCGAGGATGGCGACGCGGTTGAAGCCCTCGGACAGCCCGATGTCATCCTCGTTGCGTTTTCCTTCGAGGTTGCCCTCGCCTTCGACCGGCAGCCGCTGGATCAACAGGCCGGCGGCGATGTCGCCATTGGCGGCCAGCACCAGCCGGGTGTCGAGCTGCTCGGACTGCAGCATGTAGTGCTCCAGCACTTCAGAGAGCTTGTACAGGGGCTCGCGGTGGTCGCCGTGCAGGGGCACGACGCCCTGGTAGGGCTGCTGGCCGGGGAATTTGTCCTTGGGGTCCAGCGTGATCGCGCAGCGGCCCTGGCCGTGCACGTTCAGCATGCTGGGCAGGTCGGCCCCGGGAGCGAGCTCGCCGACGCACTTGGCCGTCGCGCGAAAGCTCAGATCGGGCTGAGCCTCGGCCACGGCGAGCTTGACCGGGCCGTCGCCAAAGATCTGCAGCACCAGCGCGCCGTTGAACTTGATGTTGGCCTGCATCAGCACCGCTGCGGCGCTCATCTGGCCGAGCAGGTCGCGCAGTTCGGGCGGGTACTCCTGGCCGGGCTCACGGCGGCTCAGCAGTTCGCGCCAGCCCTCGGTCAGGCGCACGAGCATGCCGCGCACCGGCAGGCCGTCGAACAGGAATTTGTGCAGTTCACTCATCGGATTCTTTTCAGGCCGGCCGCATAACGGCGGCCGTTGTTGACGTAATGGGCCGCGCTGGCCTTGAGCCCGGCGATCTGCGCTTCGCTCAGTTCACGCACGACCTTGGCCGGCGCGCCGACGATCAGCGAGCCGTCCGGGAATTCCTTGCCTTCGGTCACCAGCGCGCCGGCGCCGACGATGCAATTGCGGCCGATGCGGGCGCCATTCAAGACCACCGCGCCGATGCCGATGAGGCTTTCGTCGCCGACCGTGCAGCCATGCAGCATGACCTGGTGGCCCACGGTGACGTTCTCGCCGAGGACGAGCGGGAAGCCGTGGTCGGCATGCAGCACCGAGCCGTCCTGGACGTTGCTGCCCGCGCCAATCGTCAGCGTGTCGCTGTCGCCGCGCAGCACGGCGTTGAACCAGATGCTGACCCCCTCCCCCAGCGTCACACGGCCGATGACCTCGGCGCTGTCGGCCACCCAGGCGGAATCAGCCACGTCGGGGAGGTGCTCGTCGAGCTGGTAAATCGCCATCGCGGCCTCGCGCAAAACGCGCAAAAGGGCGGATTTTAGAATCCCGGGCAATGTCCGACCTCCGCCTGGCCACGCTCGGCCCCCTCCTGATTGCCGATGCGCCCGCCAAGGCCGCCGCCACGCTGGCGCTTGACGCCGCCCTGCCGGTCGATACCGGCGCGCTGATTCCCGAGCCCGGCGGCATTCCGGGGCGGCCCGCACGCCCGCGCCTGGTCGAGCACATCACGCTCAAAGGTCCGTCGCTGCGCACGCCGGCCGGCATCGCGGCCCTGGTGCACGCCATCGCCCACATCGAGCTGAATGCCATCGACCTGGCCCTGGACATCTGCTGGCGCTTCCCCGGCATGCCCGAGGCCTTCTACCGCGACTGGCTGCGCATCGCCCAGGAAGAAGCCAAGCACTTCACGCTGCTGCGCGAGCATCTGCTGACGCTGGGCTTCGACTACGGCGACTTCGACGCCCACAACGCGCTGTGGGACATGGCCGAGCGGACGAAACGCGATTTGCTCGCCCGCATTGCCCTCGTGCCGCGCACGCTGGAAGCACGCGGGCTGGACGCCTCGCCCGCCGTCAAGCGCAAGCTCGTCGGTGCCGGTGACAAAAAAGCCGGCGAGATCCTCGACGTCATCCTGCACGACGAGATCGGCCATGTGCTGGCCGGCAACCGCTGGTACCGCTTCCTGTGCGAGCAACGCGGGCTGGACCCGATCGCGACCTACGCCGAACTCGCCACCCTTCATCAGGCGCCCAAGCTGCGCGCGCCCTTCAATCTCGAAGCCCGCCGCGCGGCCGGCTTCGACGAAGCGGAACTCGCCGCGCTGGCTCGCCCATGACGCGGTTCCATGCCAATCTGCTGCTCACCTTCGTCGCGCTGATCTGGGGCTCGGCCTTCGTCGCGCAAAGCCGCGGCATGGCCGACGTCGGCCCGTTGCTGTTCACCGGCGTGCGCTTCCTGATCGGCTCTCTGGTCGTGCTGCCGCTGGCCGTGCTGGAGTGGCGCCGCCTGGGCCGCGAAGGCCGGCCGCTGGTGAAGCTGGACGGCATTCACATTGCCGGCCTGGGCCTCCTGATGACGCTTGGCGCTGTCATGCAGCAGGTCGGCATCCAATACACCAGCGTGACCAACGCCGGCTTCCTGACCGCCGTCTATGTGCCACTGGTGCCGGTACTGGCCTGGCTGCTGCTGAGGCAGGTGGCGCACTGGTCGGTCTGGCCGGCGGCGGCGGGTTGCCTGGTGGGTGCCTTCCTGCTGTCGGGCGCGCATGAGCTGCGCATCGGCCTGGGCGACCTCTGGGTGGCCGGCTCGGCCATCCCCTGGGCGGTGCATGTGCTGATGGTGGGCCGCTGGGCCGACCGCATGGGCGCTCCCTTTCTTGTAGCCAGTGGCCAGTTCGCTGTCTGCGGCGTGCTGTCGCTGATCGCGGCCTTCGGCATGGAGCCGGTGCACTGGAGCGGCCTGGTCGCTGCCGCCTGGCCCATCGCCTACACCGGCATCGTCTCGGTCGGCATCGCCTTCACGGCCCAGGTGGTGGCCCAGCGCTACGCCCACGCGGCGGACGCGGCCATCATCCTGTCGGCCGAGACCCTGTTCGCCGCCGCCTTCGGCTATGCGCTGCTCGGCGAACGGCTCAACACCGCCGGGCTGATCGGCTGCGGCCTGATGCTCGCCTGCATCCTGCTCGTGCAGCTGACGCCGCTGGTGAGAACCCTGAAGCAACGGCAAATTCTGACCAACCCGTCAAATTGACTCTAGACTTTGGGCTCCTTTGTCGAGGAGCCCCGCATGAGCGCTGACGTTTCCAAGCTTGACGCCTATTGGATGCCCTTCACTGCCAACCGGCAGTTCAAGCAGGCGCCGCGTCTGCTGACGCAGGCCGATGGCATGTATTTCCGCGACGACAAGGGCCGCGAGATCCTCGACGGCATCGCCGGCCTGTGGTGCGTCAACGCGGGCCACAACCGCGCCAAGATCGTCAAGGCCATCCAGGAGCAGGCCGCGGAGCTGGACTTTGCACCGCCCTTCCAGATGGGCCACCCCAAAGCCTTCGAGCTGGCCGAGCGGCTGGCGGCCATCGCGCCCACGGGCATGAACCGCGTGTTCTTCACCAACTCGGGCTCCGAGTCGGTCGACACCGCGCTCAAGATGGCCATCGCCTACCACCGCGTGCGCGGCGAAGGCGCCCGCACCCGCCTGATCGGCCGTGAGCGCGGCTACCACGGTGTCAACTTCGGCGGTATCTCGGTCGGCGGCATGGTGGCCAACCGCAAGATGTTCGGCAGCCTGCTGGCCGGTGTGGACCACATCCGCCACACGCACGACCCGGCGCGCAACGCCTTCTCGGTCGGCGTCCCGCCGCATGGCGCCGAGTTCGCCGAGGACCTGGAGCGCCTGGTTGCCCTGCATGATGCGTCGACGATTGCCGCCGTCATTGTCGAGCCGGTCGCCGGCTCCACCGGTGTGCTGCTGCCGCCCCAGGGCTATTTGCAGCGCCTGCGCGAGATCTGCGACAAGCACGGCATCCTGCTGATCTTCGACGAGGTCATCACCGGCTTCGGCCGCACCGGCAAGCCGTTTGCCGCCCAGACCTTTGGCGTCACGCCCGACCTGATGACGGTGGCCAAGGGCATCACCAACGGCTGCGTGCCCATGGGCGCCGTGTTCGCGCAGCAGAAGATCCACGACGCCTTCATGACCGGGCCCGAGCACCTCATCGAGTTCTTCCACGGCTACACCTACTCGGCCCATCCTCTCGCCTGCGCGGCCGGCATTGCGACGCTGGACACCTACGCCGACGACGACCTGCTGACCCGCGCCGCACGCATGGAAGGCGAATTCGCCAAGGCGTTGCACTCGCTGCGCGAGGAGCCCAATGTCATCGACGTGCGCAACATCGGCCTGGTCGGCGGCGTCGAGCTGAAGCCGCTGGACGGCCAGCCGGCCAAGCGCGCCTTCAACGTCTTCCTGGACTGCTGGGACAAGGGCCTGCTGATCCGCACGACCGGTGACACCGTGGCGCTGTCGCCGCCGCTCATCATCGAGAGTGGCCACATCGAACGCATCGTCGACACGCTCAGAGGCGCCCTGCGTCGCGCCGCATAATCCGCGCCCCGTGGCGGCAGTACCGGCGCCGCGGCCCCGCCCTGGAGTTTTCCCAATGAAATGGCTACTCGCCCTGCTGCTTGCAGGGTCCGCCCACGCACAGACCCTGAACTACGTCGGCCAGCAGATCGTGCCGACGAGTGCGAGCTTCCGCGGGGTGCCGGTCGGCGGCCTGTCCAGCATCGACTATGTGCCCGCCACCGGCCGCTACCTGGCCATCTGCGATGACCGCAGCGACCGCGCGCCGGCGCGCTACTACGAGCTGAGCCTGGACCTGTCCAAGTTCCGCCGCAGCGCCAACCCCGGTGAGGCCGGCGTGGCCTGGGTCGGCATGACCACCATCCTCGACCTCGACGGCCAGCCCTTTGGCCGCAACCAGGTCGACCCCGAGAGCCTGCGCCTGGACGCCAGGCGCAACCTCATCTACTGGGCCAACGAGGGCCAGCGCGTCTCCAGCTCCCTGCAGAACCCGACCGTGCGCCGCATGAGCCCCGACGGCAAGCCGGCCGGCGAATTCCCGGTGCCGGGCTACTACAACCCCCTGGGCAGCGCCGGCGGCATCACGCCCGGCGACGTGGGCGTCTATAACAACCTCGCCTTCGAGAGCATCGCCATCACGCCCGACGGCAAGACCTTGTGGACGATGAGCGAGAACGGCCTGGCCCAGGACAGCCTGCCCACGGCCGTGGGCCGCGGCAGCCGCGCGCGCATGCTGTCCTTCGACCTGGACAGCGGCAAGGCCGGCGCCGAATACATCTACGACGTCGGCCCGGTGCCCTTCCCGCCGGCGCGCCAGGGCGATTTCGCCACCAACGGCGTGCCCGACATGCTGGCCCTGTCGGCCCATGAGTTCATCGTCATCGAGCGCGCCTTCGCCGTCGGCGCCGTGACGCCGGGCATTGCGGCGTTGACCAAGCAGCCCACCAGCAACACCATCAAGCTCTACCTGATCGACACGCGCGGCGCGACCGATGTGTCGGGTTGGTCCAGCATCAAGGGCCACGAGGTCGTGCCCGTCAAGCGCACCATGCTGCTGGACCTGTCGTCGCTGAAGAACGACGACGGCAGCGTGCTGGCCCTGGACAACATCGAAGGCATCACGTTCGGTCCGATGCTGGAAGGCAAGCGCACGCTGATCCTGGTGTCCGACAACAACTTCAATCCCGCGCAGTTCACGCAGTTCCTGGCCTTCACCATCGACGGCAACTTGCCGTGACGGTGCCCTGGCGGGCGTATGCCCTGCTGGCGGCCAGCACCAGCCTGGTCGGCAGCTATGTCGGCCTGTCCAAGCTGCTGGTCGCGGCCTTTCCCATCTTCCTGCTCGCCGGCCTGCGCTTCGGCTTCGCGGCCGTGCTGATGCTGCCCTGGCTGAAGAAGCCCGCCCACGAAGCGCCGCTGGATGCGCGTTCGCGCTGGCTGCTCTTCCTCGAATCCTTCCTCGGCAACTTCCTGTTCTCCATCTGCATGCTGTTCGGCCTGCGGCAGAGTTCGGCCGTGGTCGCCGGCGTCATCATGGCCGGCATCCCGGCGGCCGTCGCGCTGTTGAGCTGGGCCTTCCTGCGCGAGCGCTTGGGCGGCCGCGTGCTGGCCGGCATCGCCTGCGCGGTCGGCGGCATTGCGCTGGTGGCCAGCGGCAAACAGGGTGGCGGCGCTGAGACGACGCCGGTGGGCGCGCTGCTGCTGCTCGCGGCCGTGTTCTGCGAGGGTTGCTATGTCGTCATCGGCAAGAAGCTGACCGCCGGCCTGGGCCCGAAGCGCATCAGCGCCCTGATCAACCTCTGGGGCCTGGTGCTCGTCGCGCCACTGGCCATCTGGCAGGCCCTAAGCTTCGATTTCGGCGCGCCGCGCGTGCTGGACTGGGCGCTGCTGGGCTACTACGCCGCCACGGCCAGCGTCATCACCGTCTGGCTGTGGATGGCTGGCCTGAAGGGCCTGCCTGCGGCCAAGGCGGGAGTCTTCATGGTCTTTCTGCCAATCAGCACGGCCCTGATCGGCCTGGCTCTCGGTGAATCCATCTCCGCCCTTCAGGCCCTGGCCTATGGCCTGGCCTTATTGGGTGTGCTGCTGGCGACATGGCCGGCCAAGGAGCCAGCGAGGCCGTGAGCGCGGCCCGCGCCGGGGCGAGTTGCGGTGGCCGGCAAGGCGCAGGTGACGCGGCGTGGCGGGCGCCACGCAAGGAGCCGGCAACGCCGCCGGGTGCCGCAAAATCGCCCCGGCCCTCCGGGTTGGGTCTGGCGTGGGCGCATGCGGCGTTGCTCGTCGTTGTGGGCGCGAGCCCGCGGCCTCCTCGCGCCTTGCCTGCCCCCACGCCAGACCCAACGCGGGCCACGCTCACGGCCTCGCTGGCTCCTACTCTCTGTAGGATGCCGGCATGTCCCTGGATGCAGACCTCGCGCGCTGGCGTGAGCACCTTTCCCGCTTTGCCGAGCTGTTGGGCAACCCGCCCGACCGCGTGACCGCGCCCGGCCGCGAGCCAAGCCCCGGCCATTGCCTGATCTTCGCGCCCCACCCCGACGATGAATGCATCGTCGGCGCGCTGCCACTGCGGCTTCAGCAGGAGGCCGGCTGGCGAGTCGGCAATGTCGCCGTGACCCTGGGCAGCAACCCCGAACGCCGCGAGTCGCGCTGGGTCGAATTGCAGGACGCCTGCGGCGTGCTCGGCTTCGACTGCATCCGCGTTGGCGAGGACGGCCTGTCGGACGTGCGCGCCGACACGGCCGAACGCGAGCCGCAGCTGTGGCGGGCCCATGTCGACACCATCGCCGCGCTGCTGGCCCGGCATCGCCCGGCCCTTGTGCTGGCACCGCATGCGCTGGACGACAACCCCAGCCACCGCGGCGTCTACCGTCTCGTCGCCGAAGCGCTGGCCGCCGCACGCCTGGACGCGGTGCTGGCCCACACCGAGTTCTGGTCCACGCAGTCGGCACCCAATGCGCTGGTGCAGACCAATATCGCCGACACCGCCCGCCTCATCGCCGCGCTGGAGCGCCACACCGGCGAGATCGAGCGCAACCCCTATCACCTGCGCCTGCCCGCCTTCCTGGCCGACGCCGTGCGCCGCGGTGGCGAGTTGGTGCAGGGGGCCGGCGAGGCCGCGCCCGACTTCGCATTCGCCACCCTCTACCGCCTCGTTGCCTACCGCGCCGGCCAGCCCGCCGCCGAACTGCCGCGCCGCGTCTTCCCTGCCGACAAGGCCCTGTCTTCCGCCCTGCTCCAGTCATGAACCAGCCCACCCACATCCGTGTCCACCAGTTCGCCGGCCTCCAACCTGGCCCGCGTTTCCTCGTCACCGGCGCTGTGCATGGCAACGAAATCCATGGCACCAAAGCCATGGCCGAGATCATTCGCCAGCTCGATGCCGGCGAGCTGACGCTGCTGCGCGGCACGCTGACCCTGGTGCCCATCGTCAACCCGCTGGCCCATCAGCTGAACCGCCGCGAAGGCGACCGCAACCTCAACCGCAACCTGCGCCCGCCCGTCATCGCGCACGACTTCGAGGACCGCATCGCCCGCCAGCTCTGTGCCTTGATCGCCCAGCACGACGGCATCCTGGATCTGCACAGCTTCCAGGGCCAGGGCCCGGCGTTCGCGATGATCGGCCCGCGCAACAACAGCGGCGAGCTGGAGCCCTTCTCGCAGGAGGCGACCGAATCGGCACTGGCCGCGCGCCTGGGCGTGGGCCGCATCGTCGAGGGTTGGCTGTCGACCTATGCCCTGGGCCTGCAGCGCCGCCAGCAGCGCGAGCACGACGGCTCGCGCCGCGCCGCGCTGATCTCGGACCCGCATTACGGTGTCGGCACCACCGAATACATGCGCTCCACCGGCGGTTGGGCCATCACGCTGGAGTGCGGCCAGCATCTGGACCCGAACGGCCCGGAGGTCGCGCGCCTGGCCATCCTGCGCTCGCTGGTGTTCCTGGGCATGCTCCATGAAACCGCCGTCGAGCCACACCGCCCCACACAGGCGCCTGAGCTGCTGCAGCTCTACGACGTCATCGACCGCGAAGCCGATGGCGATCAGTTCGAGCAGAGCTGGGCCAGCTTCGACGCCATCGCGAAGGGCCAGCGCATCGGCACCCGCGCCAGCGGCGAGGCCGTGCTGGCACCGAGCGAGGGGCGCATCGTGTTCCCGAACACCAAGTCCGCGCCGGGAACCGAGTGGTTCTACCTGGCGCGGCCGAGCGACCGCAAACTCGCCTGAACGCGGCGGGCAGCTCCGCCATCGAGGCCGCCTGCCGTATGCCGGCCTGGCGTCGCCACTCAAGGCGTGGCAAGCGCGGCCAGGGGCAGCCGGACGATGAACTCGCTGCCCTTGTCATGGCCCGCGCTGACGGCTACCACCGTGCCACCGTGGGCCTCTACGAGCTCGCGCACCACCGCCAAGCCAATGCCCAGGCCGCCGTGGTGCATGGCTATCGCGTGCTCGTTTTGCACGAACAAGTCGAATACATGCGGCAGTGCCTCGGCCACGATGCCGATGCCGTTGTCCGACACGGTGACCGAGACCACGCGATCGATCACGGCAGCCGTGAGAGCGATGTGACCCCGGTCACGCGTGTACTTGGCCGCGTTGTCGATCAGATTCCGAAAAACTTGCTCGAGCCGCACTGGATCGCCATGCACGTTCAGCGGGCCTGGTGGAAGAGAAACGCGCAGGCGCTGATGCTTCTCGTCCATCGCCGGTTGGCAGGCCTGGGCCACCCCGCCAAGAATCTCCACCAAGTCAACATTGCCGCGGACCAGATGGAACTTGCCCGTCTCGGCGCGAGATCCATCCAGCAGGTCGTCGACGATTCGGGTCATGTGCGCCACCTGCCGCTTGATGACCTCCTGCAGCCACGCATGCCGGCTTTCATCACCGCGGGATCGGCTCAGCAATTCCGCGGCATTGCTCAGTGGTGCGAGTGGGCTGCGCAATTCGTGCGCGACCATCGCCAGATGGATGACATGCTGTTGATGCGCATCCGTGGCCCGCTCCTCCAACACCTTGGATGCGAGCGCTGACAAGAGCAACTGCTCGTTGGCGTCACGCAAAGCATGACGGTGGGGATCCGGGCTGGGCGTCGCATCCAGCGGCGCAGGCTGCGTGCCCAGGCCGTGCGTGTCGCCGAAGTCCGGCACATGCCCGCTGTCAGGCACGTCCTCTGCGCCGTGGAACTGGAACATGGCACCGCCCATCTTCTTGGCGCGATACATGGCCGAATCGGCCTTGTCGATGAGCTGCGTGGCCGTACGACCGTCATCGGGGTAGATCGCGATGCCGACGCTGGCACTGACCCTGAACGCGGGCAGGCTGTCGATGCGGATGGCAGCAATCAAGTGCAGCATCTTCAGTGCAATCTGAGCCGCGTCACCGGCTTTCGAGATCTCGGCAAGGAGCACCAGGAACTCGTCGCCACTGTGGCGACTGACGGTGTCCGAATCGCGCACGGCCGTGCCAAGATTCAGGGCAACCAGCTTGAGCGCCTCGTCGCCGATCAGATGGCCGAAGTTGTCGTTGATGTGCTTGAAACGATCGATGTCGACAAACAGCACCGCACTGCGTGTGTGCCGGCGCCTGGCCATCGACAACGCCGTCTGCAGCCGGTCCAGCATCAGCGCGCGGTTGGGCGTGTCGGTCAGGGCATCGCGCTGGGTGATGCGCGTCATCGCCATCAACTTGTCCGTCGCCGCCTCGGCAATCGCCTCGGCCTGCATGACGGCCAGCACCAGTTGCTCGTTGGCGTCCCGCAGCTGCGCGGCCTGTGTGGCGCTGAACTGCTGCTGCACCTGTTCCAGGTCTTGCCGCAGGCGCAGAAGCTCCGCGCGGATGGCACCGGCGTCTTCGTCAGGCTGCTGTGCCTGGGCAGGGGGCGCGCGCGGCGGATGGGCGTCGTCGCTCACGGCTGCTTCGGTGCTCGAAGTAACGCAGGAGGCGCAGGAGCCCCTGCCCGGCGGGTGGGCCGGCCGGCCAGCTGGCCTTCATAGCCCTCCAGCATTTCGCCGATCTGGATGCCCTCGTCGTTGACGTGGAACAGGCGCAGCTCGTTGGAATGCGCGCTGGCGCGGACCTTGACGACGGCCAGCACGCGCTGCAGGCGGCTGTCCACCTCGATATACCGCTGCACGATGATGGCGTCGGTCAGGAAGGCCGTGCCATAGGGGCTGAAGCGCAGGTCGTCATAGCGGTCTTCCAGCTCCGACGTCATCAACAGCGTGGCGCCGGTGCTGGCCAGCGCGGTGACCATGCGCGCGAGCGACTCGCGGAAATCCTCGCGGAAGGTCGGCGCGAGCGCCAGCTCGAAGCCCGACAGCGAGTCGATGACCACGCGGCTCGCGCCCAGGCGTTGGATCTCCGCGATCAGCAAAATCGACAGTTCGTCGACCGACATGCCGGCCGCCTGCGTGTCCACAAGCCCGACGCGGCCGCTCCCGACCAGCTCGGCCACCGCCGGCGTGCGCGAGAGATTTGGGCGCTGCTCGAAGGAGGCGATGACGCCCGTCTCGCCGTGCCGTGCGCCTTCTGCAAGGAAGGCCGAGGCCAGGATGGTCTTGCCCGAACCTGAGGGCCCCGCCACCAGCAGTGAGTAGCCGCGTGGCAGGCCGCCGCCCATCAAGGCGTCAAGGTCCGGCACGCCGATGCTGAGCCGCTCGCCTGTTTCAGCGCCCGCATTGACGGGCGGAAACGACTGCAGCACGGGCGGAAAGACAGTGATGCCGTCAGAACCGATGCGGAAGGTGTGCAGGCCGGGCGAAGTCGCCTGACCGCGCAACTTCATGACTTCCATATTGCGCACGACGGAGTTGCGCTTGGTGCTCTGGCGCAGCCAGATCAGACCATCGGCGACGGTGAAGACCGGGTTCGGATCAGCGTCGGTGAAGTACTCGCCGATCAGGAAGGTGGTTGCCTGCCAGCTGGTCATCAACATGCCAAGCTGTTGCACGAAATGCTGCAAGGTGATGTAGCTGTTGCCGTTGCCCTGGCTGGCCAGCATGACCGAGCGGAAGGAGTCGACGAAGACCAGGCCGGGGCGATGCTGCTCGACGGCGGCAACGATCTTTTCGAGCACCTTGTCCAGATCCCCGGCGGCGGTGTCGTCGGCCAGGTTGATGAAGTAGATCGAACGGTTGACCTCGTCGCTGTCGAAAAACTCGAACTGCTGCATATAGCGCAGCATCTTCAGCGGCGGTTCGCCAAGCACGGTGAAGTACAGCGCCGGTCGTTCGGGCGTGGCAAGCGCGAACATCATCTGGTGCGCCAACGTTGTCTTCCCGCAGCCCGGCGGGCCGGCAATGATGTTGAAGGAGAACTCCGGCAGGCCACCGCCCAGCACCTGGTCCAAGCCCTGCACGCCTGTGGCCAGGCGGTTGATGGTTGCTTTGGCGGTGGTCATGTCTGGGAGTCCTGTGCGGGCGCGTCGGTGGAAGGGGGTGCCCATACGGGATCCAGCAGCCGCTCCGTGAGCGTGGCGCCGATCAGGCTGGACAGGAGGTCGTAGAAGGTACCCAGCAACGCGGCATTCAGCGCGGCGGCTTCGGCGCTGACCTGACCCGCCAGGACCGCGCGCAATGCACGGAAATCGCCAGGGCGGGCATCCGCATTTGCAGCGGCGGCCAGCGCAGGATGAGCGGTTCGCGTGAGGTGCAGGCTGCGCTTGAGCAGCGCTGCGACGCCATGCCGCCCGACGATGGGTGACAAGGCGGCGTCGATCCGGCGCCAGACCTCACAGGATGCGTCGGCAATCACCGCCGCACTGGCGCCCTCTGCGAGCTGACGTGCCAGGACCGCTTCGATATGTTGCGGTCCAGTTGACATGCACGACCCCATCAGTTGCCGCAATGCGGACTGACGGATAGTACCCCCCCCCCCGCGTGGCTAGTACTGACCGATGAACTGGAAGTGAAGCTCGGGCGACTGCGGAAACTCCGCCGCCCTCAGCTTGGCCATGACGTTAGCGGCGAGAGAAGAGAGCTGCTCGACGGATTGCGTCACGTACTGATCATGCTCGATGCCCAGTGAGGCCAGCCTTGTGCCGATGTACAGGAAGTAGTCTTCACCGTCCGTCATGCGTCCCGTGTAGGTTTCCAGCCCGACCGACCTCGCCTTCTGGCAACGGACATCGCTGCCCGTATCGCAGGCGTCAAGCCCCTCCTCGTCGTCAGGGTCGAGCTCGAACTTGATGCCGTAGAAGGCGATGAATGCGTCCGCTCCCATGGTGCTGCCTTTCAATGTCTGACGGTGATCGATGGCCTACGCCATCGTGCCTCTCATCTCCATCGCCGCTCGCCAGCGCCGCAGATGGGGATGCTCGTCACCGGGCTTGACCTTGACGACCCGCGCAAAGTCCACCGCCACCACGGCCGTGATGTCGGCAATGCTGAACTGGCCAGCGGCGATGAAGTCGCGCTCCGCCAGATGCGCGTTCAGCATCGCAAAGAAGGCCTGCACCCGCGCCTGCCCGCGCTCGGCCAGCGCCGGGATCTGCGCGTAGTCCAGCGGCCCCGCCAGCGCGCGGTTGACCATGGCGGGGCTGCTGTTGCGGAATGCCTCGGCAATCGCCAGCAGGCCCTCGAACTCGACGCGCCACTGCCAGCCCGCGATCTCGGCCTTGTCGAGCGGGCTGCGGCCGAGCAGCGGCGGCTCGGGGAAACGCGCCTCGATGTAGGCCGCAATCGCGGCGTTGTCAGTCAGCACAACGCCCTCCTCCGTCACCAGCGCCGGCACCGTGCACTGCGGGTTGATGCGCCGGAACGCCTCGCCCATCTGCTCGCCATTGCGCAGGTCGACCTGCACCGTTTCGTGCGGCGCCCCCTTCTCGGCCAACAGGATGCGCGCGCGGCGCGGGCTGGGCGCGGTGGCGCAGTCGTAGAGCGTGATCATGGCGCCACCAGCTTGTCTTGCGTCTTGGTATCGAAGTCGCTGGCCTCGTGGCGCTCGTGCAGCTGGCTGTTGGGTTCGCCCCAGGTGCGGTTGACCTTGCGACCGCGCTTGACGGCCGGGCGCTGGGCGACCTCGTCAGCCCAACGGATGACGTGGCTGTACTCGTGCACCGACAGGAACTCACCGGCGCCGTAGAGCTGCCCCTTGGCCAGCGCGCCATACCAGGGCCAGATGGCCATGTCGGCAATGCTGTAGGCCTCGCCCGCCAGATACGGCGCTTCAGCCAGCCGGCGGTTCAGCACATCGAGCTGGCGCTTGACCTCCATGGCATAGCGGTCGATGGGGTACTCCTGCTTGGTGGGCGCATAGGCGTAGAAGTGCCCGAAGCCGCCGCCCAGGAAGGGCGCGCTGCCCATCTGCCAGAACAGCCAGCTCAGCGCCTCGGCGCGCGCCGCACCACCTTCGGGCAAGAAGGCGCCGCCGAACTTTTCCGACAGGTAGACAAGGATGGCGCCCGACTCGAACACCCGCACCGGTTCTGGCCCGCTGTGGTCCACCAGGGCCGGAATCTTGGAATTGGGATTGGCCTCGACAAAGCCGCTGCCGAACTGTTCGCCCTCGTTGATGCGCACCAGCCAGGCGTCGTACTCGGCGCCGGTGTGGCCCAGCGCCAGCAGTTCCTCCAGCATCACGGTGACCTTGACGCCATTGGGCGTGCCCAGCGAATACAGCTGCAGTGGATGGCGGCCAACGGGCAGCGCCTTGTCATGGGTGGCGCCGGCGATGGGGCGATTGATGCTGGCGAACTGGCCGCCGCTGGCCTTGTCCCAGGTCCAGACCTGGGGCGGGATGTAGTCGGTCGTTGTCGGATCGGTCATGCAGGCGTTCCAGGATGCAAACCCGGCACGCTAGCGCAAAAGCCGGTCACACCTCGGTCAAGCCTGCAAACCTGAGGGGCATCTCGATGCCCGCGAAAATGCCACCCATGCGTATCGACTTCATTTCCGACATCGTCTGCCCCTGGTGTGCCATCGGCCTGTATTCGCTGGAAGCGGCGGCGGCCCGCATCCCCGGGCTGGAACTGGACCTGCACTTCCACCCCTTCGAGCTCAACCCCGGCATGAAACCCGAAGGCCAGGACATCGAGGAGCATCTGGCCGAGAAATACGGTGCCAGCCCGGCGGCGCTGGCCGGCACGCGCCAGGCCATCCGTGAGCGCGGTGCGGCGCTGGGCTTCGAGTTCCGCATGGAGGCGCGCGGCCGCATCTACAACACGCGCGACGCCCATCGCCTGCTGCACTGGGCGGACGAAGCCTTTGGCGGCGCCGTGCAGCGCACGCTGAAGGTGGCGATGCTGAAGGCCTATTTCACCGATGGCCGTGATGTATCCAATCACGAAGTGCTGCTGAGCCTGGCCACCGCCGCCGGCCTGCCCGAGGCCGAGGCGCGCGAACTGCTGGCGGGCACGCGCTATACCGAGGAAGTGGCTGCCGCCGAGGCGGAAGTGCACGCCCAGGGCATCCACGCCGTGCCGGCCATCATCGTCAACCAGCGCCACCTGATCCAGGGCGGCCAATCGGTCGAGGTGTTCGAGAAGCTGCTGCGCCAGGTCATGGACGAACCGCACCTGGCCTGACCCACCCCTCGCCGGCGCCGCCGCGCGACCTGAGACAATCGCGGCCTGATCGCTGCCTATTTCCGAAGCCCGCCGCTGGCGGGCTTCTTGTTTGTATCGAGCCCATGTTCAAGAACCTCATCGTCTACCGCATCGGCGAGGGCTGGCAGCCCGACGCCACCCAGCTGGCCGACAAGCTGGCCAAGGAACCCTTCCTGTCCTGCGCCCCGACGCAACCCCTGGCCGTCGGCTGGGCCCCGCCGCGGGACGTCGAGCACGCGCCCCTGGTCGAAGTCATCGACGGCCACTGGCTGCTCAAGCTCAAGCGCGAGCAGCGCCTGCTGCCCTCCTCCGTCGTGCAGGAGCGCATCGACGAGCTCGCCGAGCAGATCGAGGCCCAGACCGGCCGCAAACCCGGCAAGAAGGCCAAGAAGGACATGAAGGAGCAGGCCACGCACGAGCTGCTGCCGCGCGCCTTCACCAAGACCTCGGCCACGCGCGTCTGGATCGCGCCGGAGCAGCGTCTGCTGTTCGTCGATGCCGGCTCCGCCAGCCGCGCCGACGAGGTCGTCACGCTGCTGATCCAGGCCGCCGACGGCCTGTCGTTGCAGCTGGTGCAGACGGCCGAAAGCCCCGCCGCCTGCATGGCCGCCTGGCTGCTGGACGGCGTGACGCCCGAGGGCTTCCAGATCGAGCGCGAATGCGAACTCAAGGGCAGCGATGACGAGAAGCCCGTCGTGCGCTATGCCCGCCACCCGCTGGACATCGACGAGGTCCGCGCCCACCTGACCAGCGGCAAGATGCCGACCCGCCTGGCCCTGAGCTGGAACGACCGCGTCGCCTTCACGTTGACCGAAGGCTTCGCGATCAAGAAGATCAGCTTCCTGGACCTGGCCTTTGAAGGCCGGCCCGAGGCCAGCGGCGACGAGGCCTTCGATGCCGACGCGGCCCTGGCCACAGGCGAACTGGGCCGGCTGATCCCGGCACTGATCGAAGGCCTGGGCGGCGAGCATGACTTCGCCGCGGCCGGTGCGCCCGCCTCAGCGCCCGCGCCCGCCATCGCCTCTCTGCCGGCGAACGTGCCTGAGGACGCGCTCAGTGAGTCACCGCCCTGGTGACACCCCAGGCGTCGGATCGCTTGGGTAGCTTGGCGCGGCACCGGCAGGCACGCCACAACGGTGCCGTCAGCCGCGAAGCTCTCGGCACGCTCCGCTAGATCAATATTCCCAGAAGATCCGCTGCAGCTCAGCGGTGGTCTGCGGCTTGGTCAGGGCCACGGCGGCCAGGATCTTGGCCTTCTGGGGGTTCAGGTCGTGGGCCACCACCCAGTCGTACTTGTCGTCGGGCTGTTCGGCGTTGCGCAGCACGATGCCGTCAGCCACGCGGCTGGAGCGGATGACCAGCACGCCCTTGCTGCGGATGGACTTGAGCTTGTCCACCGCGTAGTCGGGCACCGAGCCATTGCCCGTGCCGGCGTTGATGATGGCCTTGACGCCCGGCGTGGCCGCGGCGTCGTACAGCGCCATGTTCATGCTGCCCGAGCCGTAGACGATGGACACGTCCGGCAGCGCGTCGATGGTGTCGATGTCGAACTCGGAGTTCGCGGTATGGCGCTTGGCCAGGCTGCGGAACCAGAAGGTCTTGCCCTCGACCACCATGCCCAGCGAACCCCATTGGCTGCCAAAGGCGCTGGTCTTGATGTTCACGCGCTTGGCTGCGTCACGGCCGGACAGAATGTCGTCGGCCATGGTGATCAGCACGCCCTTGCCCTTGGCGCTGGGCGAAGCCGCCACCACCACCGCGTTGTACAGGTTCAGCATGCCGTCGGCCGACATCGCGCTGCCCGGCCGCATCGAGCCGACAACCACGATGGGCTTGTCGCTCTTGATCACCAGGTTCAGGAAGAAGGCTGTCTCTTCCAGCGTGTCGGTGCCGTGGGTGACGACCACACCGCCCACTTCCGGGTCCTTCAGCAGCGCGGAAACGCGCTTGCCCAGCGTCACCAGCTTGTCGTTGGTGAAGCTCTCGGAAGCGATCTGGAAGGCTTGCTCGCCGCGCACGTTGGCCACGCTGGCCAGTTCGGGCACACCGGCGATCAGCTTGTCCACCGGCACCTTGGCGGCCTGGTAGGTGGCGCTGTTCAACGCCGAGGCGCCAGCACCGGCGATGGTGCCGCCGGTGGCGACGATCACCACGGTGGGTTTGGCGGTCTGGGCCAGCGCCGGCAAACCGGCGAAGGCGCTGGCCGCCAGCAGCGCGGCGCAGGCGGCGCGCAGGCCGAAGGTCATGGATTGCATGCGGAGTTCTCCTCTGGTTGTAAAGAAACCAGCGCGAGTAGATGCGAGAAACGGGCCCGCATGAATACCGATCCGGCATTCGTGCTTTCAGAAGGCGCATGACTCCAGTGCATTGCCCGGGCCGGGTCGCGTGCAAAAGCGTCGTCTCTTCAGAACCCCATCTTCAGCGTCACCCGCACCGTGCGCGGCTCGGCCGGGTGGACATGACGGTCGGCCACCGCCGCCGCCTCGCCGGGCAGTTGCGACTCGTAGAAGTACTCGATGTCGTTGAGCTTGCGGTCCATCAGGTTGAACACGTCCACCGTCAGCTCGGCCTTGTCCCACAGCTTGCGGCTGACGCGCAGATTCGTCGTCAGCGACGAGCGCGAGCGCACGCTGTTGTCCTCGACCAGCGAGCCCGAGCCGAGGTAACGCCACTGCAGGCTGGCCGACCAGGGACCAAGGTCGCGCAGCGTGACGGCGATCGATCCGACCTTGTCGACGGCATTGGGAATGCGGTTGCCCGCGGGGTCGAAATCGGCAAAACGGGCACGCGTCCAGGCCAGGTCGGCGTCGATGAGCAACCAGGGTACAGGGACATAGCGGTTGTTCCACTCAAGCCCATGACGTTTGCTGGGCCGGGTGGCCTCGGTCGCGCCCGCGTCGCCCACATAGACGAGTTCGGAGTCGAAGTCCAGCTTCCAGATCGCGACCGAACTCTGCAGGCCCGGCATCCATTCGGTCCGTGCACCCAGCTCCAGGCCGCGCGCCGCGACAAGACCCGGCACCTTGTCGACCGCGTCTCCGGTCTTGGGGTCGATGGTGGCCGTCGTGCCACGCGCGTCATTGCTGTGAAAGCCGCGGCCCGCGTTGAAGAAGAACTCAGTCTTGGCCCACGGCCCGGCGATCACCGAGAACTTGGGCGACAGCAGGTGGGCCGAGGCGCTGCCGGAGTTGGCGGCGTTGCTGTAGCTATGCACCTTGAAGCGCGCCTGGTCTGCCCGCAGGCCGACGACGCCGCGCAGCCAGGGCGTCAGCTCGACCGAGGTCTGGCCGTAGACGCCAAGCTCGGTCTCGCGCACCTCGTCGTCGCGCGTCGTTGCGGTGATGCGGCGCTCTACGGTGTCGTAAAGGCCGACGCGGATGCGGTCGTGACGCAGCTGCAGGCCGATCTCGCTGCGGGCCGGCAGGTCGCCCAGGCGGTGGTCGACGGCGTGGCTGGCATTGGCGCCGTAGACGCTGCGCCTGTCCTGCTGCAGGAACTGGTCGCCGTCGTCGGGCCGCTCCAGCGCGTAGGTGAAGTTGGAGAAGAGCTTGAGCCGGTAGTTCATCGCATAGGCCGCGACGTTGGTGGCTTCTGTGCCGGTATTGCGATGCCATTCACCGGACAGGCTGCTGCGGCGCGTCTCGCCGCCGTCGCTCTTGTCGATGGCATCGAAGCGGCCGAAGGGCTGGCCGTTGAAGGTGCCGGCTGTGATGAGACGCTCGGGCACCTGGTCGGTCGATGTCCACCGGGCGTCATAGGTCATCAGGCTCGTGCTCCAGCCCTCGGCGCGCGTGCCACCCGAAAGAATCAGCACACCGTTTGTCTTGCGCAGGTGTTCGGGCAACTGCCACGGCCCGTCGTTGTGCTGCACCTCGATGGCGCCCAGCAGATGCATGTCGCCCAGGTGCGTAAAGCCGGCGCCGACAAAGCGCTGGAACTGGCGCTGGCCCAGCGTCAATGCGGCGAAGCTTTCGTCCAGCGTGTTGCGGTAGGCGATGTCGGCCGAGCCGGCGGCGGCGAAGTCGCCGTTCTTCGCAAAGTACGGGCCCTTGCGGTACTCGATGCGGTCCACCAGTTCGGGAATCAGGAAGTTCAGGTCCGAATAGCCCTGGCCGTGGCCGTGGGACGGCATGTTGACCGGCAGGCCGTTGACGGTGGTGGCGAAGTCGGTGCCATGGTCAAGGTTGAAGCCGCGCAGGAAGTACTGGTTGGCCTTGCCGTCGCCCGAGTGCTGCGTGACGATGAGGCCGGGCACGAACTCCAGCACCTCGCCCGGGCGCAGCGCGGGGCGGCTCTTCAGCAGCTCGGCGCGGATGGTGCCCTGCGACGCGGCATCGGTGCTGCCGATGGCGTTGTCGTAGTGGCGGCCGGTGATCTCGACCTTTTCAAGCACGGCTGAGGGTTCGGCCTGGGCTGCGGAGGCGGCGAGCAGGCAGGCGGCGGCCAGCAGCGTCGGCTGGAAGCGGCAATGTTTGGGCATGGGAGCTCTCGGCAAGCCTGCGCGCACGCAGGCACCGCTGGGTCCGGTCAGGACGGGCGGAAGTCAGGGGATCGGATTGGCGCAGCAAGCGCCATGGCACGCGAAGGCGCCTGTCGATCAGCCGCGAGGAGGGGTCAACGGCGGCGCGACGACACGGTCGCGCCAATCGAGGTGGGTCGCGGCAGGGTGATCGCCGCCCTCGCCCACCGGCAGGGTCAAGCCGGCCGGCAGCCAGGCGAGGAAGGCCGTCACAGCGCCTTGGGCGGTGTCGTCAGCCGGATCGCCGACCTCGAGCACGTCGGCGTCGTGCTGAGCGTGCTTGTGAAAGACGCCACCATGCTCGTGCATCTCCGCGCCAGACCCCTTGCTCAGCACCCGAGGGAACTTGGAGCCCTGCAGCCGCGGGTCCTGTGCGGCGTGCAGATGGTCCAGCAGGGCGCGCAGTGGCTGGGTCAGGCCCGCCAGCACGGCGTCATGCCGAGTCGCCGTGCCGATATGCACATGCCTGTGACCTTGGAGGCCCGCAACGAGTTGCACCACGCCCTGGAGCGGCAACACGACGAGCAGCAGCACCAGGACGGCAGCACGCGTTCGATGGAGCAGTGACGACAGGGTGGGTGGCACGGGCGTGATGACAAAGGAACCGAGGCGGGCGCAGGCCAGGCGACGCATCTTCGGTCACCAGCATTGCCCGCGTATGACATTCGCTTGCTTGTCCTACGTGGGCCATCGGTGGCCGGATTCACTGAAGGCGTCGCCGCAGCCTGGCAATGACGATCACGCGGCCTGCGCGGTCTCACTCTCGACGGCCCGGAGCTCGTCGACGACCTTGTCGAGGTGGCTCGCCACGTCATGCACCATGGCGTCCACCTCGGCGTCGCGCGCGCCATGCAGGCACCCCCGCTCCAACGCAGCGGCAGCGGCCTGCACCGCATGCATGCCGAGCGTTCCGGACAGGCCCTTGAGGTCGTGCGCGGCGCGCATGGCGGCGTCGGCGTCGCCTGCACGGCGTGCGGCGTTGAAACGCTGCGCGAAATCGGCCTCGCGGTCGCGGAACATGCTCAGCACACGGCGGTACAGCACGCCGTTGCCGCCGACATTGGCCAAGCCGCAATGCGCGTCGATGCCGTTCAGCGCCTGCAACGCGTCGGCGCTGCCGTCGTTGCCCACCACCACCAAACCGCTCGGTTTGACCCATTTCGCGAGGGTGGCGAACATCTCATCGACCTTGATCGGTTTGGCGATGTGATCGTTCATGCCCGCCGCGATGACGGCTTCGCGGTCGCCGACCATCGCATTGGCGGTCATGGCGATCACGGGCAGCGCCTGCAGCGCCGGCTGCTGGCGCAACGCCCGCGTCGCTGCATAACCGTCCATGACGGGCATCTGGCAGTCCATGAGCACTGCATCAAAACGCTCGCTGGCCAGCTTGCGCAGCGCTTCCTCGCCATTGCCGGCGACGCTGACGACGATACCGGCGCGGCTGAGCAGGTCGACGGCCAGTTCCTGGTTGATCGCGTTGTCCTCCACCAGCAGCACATGGGCACCGGCCAGCGCCTTTCGATGGTCGAGCTGTGCTTCTTCGCGCCGCGCATTGCGCGTGGGGACGGCAAGCGAGCGTCCGAGTGCGGCAGCGCAGGCATCCAGCAAGGTCGAGGGCGTGACCGGCTTGGTCAGCAGCGCGCCGGCCCGCAGCTTGCGCTCGGCCAGGCGCTGCCTCACCTCTTCGCGGCTGAAGGCCGTGGCCAGCATGACCAGGGGTGCCGGGTGGCGCAGCTCGGTCTGCTGGGCCAGCGCCTGCGCGCAGGCCACGCCGTCCATGCCCGGCATCTTCCAGTCGAGCAGCAGCAGTTGGAAGGGTGCGTCGCCCGCGTCGGCCTGCATCACCAGGCGCAGCGCTTCTTCGCCACCTGCGGCGGTATCGACCTGCAGGCCCAGCGTGCCGCACATCGTCGCGAGCAGCTCGCGCGCGGCGGCGTTGTCGTCGACGACCAGCACACGCGTGCCGCGCAGGCTGGTGTCCATGGCCGCGTCCGCAGCGCCAGGCTGCAACCCGAAATGCAGCTCGAAGTGCAGACGGCTGCCGCGGCCCAGCTCGCTCTCGACGGTGAGCTCGCCGCCCATCAGTTTCACCAGGTGGCGGCTGATCGCCAGCCCGAGGCCGGTGCCGCCATAGCGCCGGCTGGTCGAGGCATCGGCCTGCGTGAAGGGCTGGAACAGGCGTTGCAGTTGTTCAGGGCTCATGCCGATGCCGGAATCACCCACGGTGAAGCGCAGCCGGGCCGATTCGCCGTCCCGTTCCACCATCTTCACGGCGACGATGACCTCGCCACTGTCGCTGAACTTGACGGCGTTGTTGCCCAGGTTGAGCAACACCTGGCCCAGGCGCGATGGGTCGCCCACCAGTGCCCGGGGGACCGCGAGCGGCAAGTCCAGCAGCAGCTCCAGGCCCTTCTCGTCGGCCTTCAGGCCCACAACATTGCTCAGGTTGTCCAGCACGTCGCCAAGGCTGAACGGGATCGTCTCGATGTCGAGCTTGCCGGCCTCGATCTTGGAGAAGTCGAGGATGTCATTGATGATGACCAGCAGCGATTCCGCCGCCGCATGCGCCTTCTGGATGTAGTTGTGCTGCTGCGGGTTGAGGCCGCTTTGCAGCGCCAGGTGGGACATGCCCAGGATCGCGTTCATCGGCGTGCGGATCTCATGGCTCATGTTGGCCAGGAAGCTGCTCTTGGCCTGGTTGGCAAGCTCGGCAACATTCTTGGCCTGCTGCGCTTCGCTGTAGGCGGCTTCCAGGTCGGCAATCGTGTGGGCCAGGCGGGCCGTCATCGAATTGAAGCTGGTGGCCAGCATGCCGGTCTCATCGCGCGCTTCGACGGGCGCCTGGGCGGTGAGGTCGCCAGCGGCGATCCGTGCCGCCACCTGGGTCAGGCGCTGCACCGGCCCGACGATGCTGCGCCGAAGCAGGAACGCCAAGGCTGCACCGAATGCCAGCGCGGCCAGGCCACCGACAGCCGTTTGGGCACGCGAGCGGGCCAGGCTGTCCCGAGCCCGCGACAGCTCGGTCTGCAGTTGCGCCTGCTGCTCGGCGGTGATCTGGTGCAGCAGGTCGAGAAGCCCTTGCGCCTGCGGCACGACCTCGGTCCGATACAGGTAGAGGTCCTCGTAGGCACGCGCGCTGTCCTGGATCGTGCGGATGCGCAGGGTCAGCTCGGTCAGCGCGGCCCGCGCCGCTGCGATGCGGTCCAGGTGGGCGCGCTGCGCAGCCGTGAGCAAGGGGCGACGGGCGTAGAGCCCGTCCCACAAGGCCGCATTGGTGACCAGCTGCGAGCTGTACGTCAGCCTGAAGTTGCCTTCGCCCGAGGCGCCGAACGCCATCACGTTGGTGGCCAGCACATCGAACGAACTCTGGAAGGTAAGCATCTCCGCCAGCACTTCGCGGTTCACCGCGTCGGCAGGGCGCGAATTCTGCAACTTGATCATGGCCTCGGTCTCGGCCAGCACACGCACCCGCTGCGCCTGCACGTCCATGCTCGACAGTCGCAGCGCCGGCCGGTTGCGCAAGGTGTCCTCGTGCAGCTCGAACAGCTGTGGCGGCAGGCGTTTCCAGCGCGCGTAACGCTCGTTCAAGGCCTGCACCTGCTTGCGCTCGCCCTCCTCCCAGCCGTCGGCCAATTCCTCCAGCGATGTCAGCGCACTCTCGAACGCCCCGCGTGCCGCGTGGTAGTGCCCGATGTCTTCGCGGTCAGAGAGCACCAGGAAGCCGCGCAGGTGCAGCTGCATGCTCAGCAGCGCCTCCTGCGCCTGGGCCGACGCCCGCGAGGCCGGCGCCCGCAGGCCTTCGCTGATTTCGATGTCCCGGCTGGCGTTGCGGCCCGCCAGGATGGCGAGTGCCACCACCAGCAGCGTCAGCCCGACGAGGACCCCGACGCCGACGGTCAGCTTGGTGCCGATGCCCAGTGACGCTACCCGGAAATTCCAGCGCATGCCCGTGATCAATAGCCCAGTGAAGTTCGATACGCCTCTCGTTGCCGCTCGCGGCCGAGCCGGATCGTGATCTCTTCGAAATCGACGGCAGCGGCCTCGAGCGCTTCTGCCGGACTCAATTGACCGGCCGCCGCCTGCATGAGGCGCAGATCCAGCGCCAGCACATAGCTGTAGGTTCCAGGGATTCGCAGGTAGGGGATCTGCTGCTTGTTGCTGAAAGTGCGTTCGAACGCGCTGAGATAGTCGCGGACGTCGGCCGGGTCCCAGTTCGCTCGCAGATACGGCGCCAGGCTGCCCGTGCCTTCAGGCGGCAGCATCTGGGATTTGCGCCCCGGATCGACGCCGTCCCAGCCCCGCGCCGCATAGACCTGCGACTTCTCCTTCGCCGCCAGCAGCGCCAGCAGGAAGTACGCGGCCTCGGGCACCTTCGAATACTTGGAAATCACGCCGGCCCAGGAGGCACCGCTGGTGTTGCCGACCTGGTTGACGCCTGCGGTGCTGGTCCATTTGCCCCGCGCGATGTCGTAGTACGCGTGCGTTCCGGGCGCCGGCGCAGCGCCGGTCTTGCCCCTGACCTTGCTGCCCTGTTGTTGAGCCAGCGCGCCGAGGTCGCCCCAGGTGAGCGCAAACGCCGCGCGGCCCGCCAGGAAATGGTCCCAGCCACGGCCATGGTTCCAGGTCAGCATCTCGCGCGGGCCGAACTTCACCAGTTCAACGAACAACTCGAGGGCGCGCACGTGGCCGGGGCTCTTGATCAGCGGCTCCATCGTCTGCGGGTCGAACCAGTACAGCCGCGCACTGGTGGGGCCGATGACGAACGACGCCGACAGCGTCATGTAATTGAACATGCCCTGGCTGCCCGGCTGCAGCGCCAGCACGATGCCGTGATCCGGCGTGCCGTCGCCATTCATGTCCTGGCCGTTGAAGTACTCGACCTCATCGCGCAACTGCGCCCAGGTCTGCGGCACCGCCAGCGGGTAGCCGTACTTCTGCCTGAACGCCGCCTGGTGCCGCGGGTGGTTCAGCAAGTCGCGACGGTAGTACAGCACCTGGCCGTCGTGGTCGTAGGCGACCATGTACTTCTTGCCGCCGTAGGACAGCAGGGTGCGCGGGCCGGGCAGTACGTCGTCGATGTCCCACTTCGGAAATCGCGGGTCGTTGTAGAACTTCTCATACGACAGCAGGTGCCCGCCAGCCACCATGTCGCCGACCCACCAGGCAGCGGCAATCGACGCGTCGTACTTGCCGGTGTGGGTGGTCATGTCCGAGATGATGGTCGGGTAGTGCTCCACACCGGCCAAGCGCACGATGTCGAGTTGAGCACCGGTGGCCGCCTCGAACTCCTGCTTCACTTCGAGCAGCGCCACGCTGATCGCGCTCTTGGTGGCGATCACCGTCACCTTCTGACCCGCAAACAGGCACGTACCCGGCGCGCAGGCTGGCAGCACACGCGGCACGGGGACATCGTTGGCCTGGCCAACCGTGACGGTGGTGCTCTCGGGCCTGACGGGCGCGTTGGCCTCCGGGCCGTCAGCGGCCTGTGCCAGCGGGATCCAGCCGGTCAACAGCACCAGGCATGCACCCATGAGCCTGCTCAGAGTCATGTCGCCTCCATGAGGCCGGGGGTGCGTCGATATCGGAGGGCCTTGCGCAACCCACCGAATCGAGCCAAGCCGTGCTCACCAACCTCGATCCCACTCTATTCCACATCTCCAGTCCGCGGATTGGTGTTTGGCCGTACCGGCCCCTGTGCCGCTCGAGTCACCATTCCTGGGTCAGCGTCAGGCGAACATTGCGGCCAAACAGCGGTCGGCCATAGATGGCATCGGCCGAACCCTGCCCGGCCACCGCATCGGCGCGCGGGTTGCCTTCGGTCAGGCCCTTGGCGTTGGTGGCGTTGTCCACCATCAGCTGCACGGTGGTGCCGCCCCTGCTGGCCGACGTGCCCAGCGCCAGGGTCTGGTAGGCCGGCAGCGCCGTCGTGTTCTGCAGATCGACGTAGCGCCTTCCAGTGAAGTTGAAGCGGGCATAGGCGCTGGCCTGCCAGTCCGCCACGGCGAAGTGGACGGTGGGACGGATATTGCCCCAGGCCTTGGGCTGGCGGATGGGCAACTTGCCTTCGGTCGTCAGCGACTGGTTGCCGGCGGCGCTGACCATGTTGCCGGACTTGGCCGGGCTGTAGGTCGCAGCGCCGTCCAACGTGAAACTTGAAATGAGGCGCCACGAGAATTCGAACTCCACGCCAGGGCTCTTCACGTCGCCGATGAAGACCTGATTCGTGATGGTTCCAGTGGCGGGGTTGATTTCGGCCACCGTCGTCGCAAAGGGCTTGAACTGGCTCAGGAAGACGGTGGCGAAAGCCGAGAACGGCTCGGTCGAGTACTTCAAGCCGGCCTCGTACTGCTTGGCCTTGGTCGTCGTCGGCGCAGCGAATGTGTAGACGTTGATTTCGCCCGGCAGACGGTAGGCCACGGAGGCGCGCGCATACACGCCCATGGCTCGCGTGAGCTCCTGATTGACACCGACGGTCCAGGAAGTCGGGTGGCCGTCAATCGGGCGCGGGGCGTTGACGCCGGTGTAACCCAGCGTCGAGTTGTCGGCCAGGGTGGCGGCGTTGCCCAGGTCGTACCGGGCCGTGTTCTTGCTGTAGCCGTCACCCTTGTAGCCGCTGCGCCGGACACCGAAATCAAGCGCGGTCTGCGGCGCCGGCTTCCAGGTATCGGCCAGGTAGACCGATGTCTGGGTGACCGTGGACTCGCCGCCGATCAGCGTGGACGAGTAGCGCAGCACGCCGTTGTCGGTGACGCGGCCCAGCACGGCGCCGCCGGCGTCATAGGCAACCAGGTCCAGCGGCCGGGGCTTGCCGGCCAACTCCAGCAGCAAGTCCTGGAAGCGCAGGTTCATCGTGGACTTGTAGCGCGACAGCAGCAGGCCGCCGGTCAGGCTGTGCCGGCCTGCAAGTTCAAAGTCGCGGGTCACGCGCAGGTCGTTGGCGATGGTGTTGAAGTCGTTCTGGATCGAGCGGTAGCCCGCCTGCGCAACCAGGCCCGATGCAGCGTACGGGTCGTAGGCCGCGGACTGGCCGGCGTAGGTGTAGCCCAGGCGGTTGACGCCGGCACCGAACGCCGTGCGTGAGGCAGTCAGGAAGCTGGCGGCAAAGGCGTTGGCGTCCGCCGGGTTGACGGTCGAGTACAAGGCATCGAAGTCGAGTTTTCCTTTCGTCAGCCTCAGCTTCTCGCTGAGCTGCCACCCACCCAGGTTGAGGTTGAGATCAACGCCGGTGTTGAAGTAGCGCAGGTGCCGGCCGTCGGACAGGTCACGCGATTCGGTGGCACTGCCCGCGCCGCCCACGGTCGGGTAGATGAACTTGACGTTGCGCAGGTAGGGCGAATTCAGCGTGCCCTTGAAGTAGTCGATGTAGGGGTTCAGCGACTTGGACGGATCGCGCGGGTCTGCCACGGGAATAGGCAGCAGGAACACATTGCTGTCGTCGAAGACTTTGGCAAAAAACCTGGCTTCACCGTTGTCCAGCCTGTGCCGGATGTTCAGCCGCAACTGACCGCCGGTGTCGCTCGGAAAGCCGTTGTCGCGGTAGCCCCTGTGCTTGCGGTAGAAGCCGCCGACGGCGTAGTAGGTTCGGTCGGCCAGCTTGCCGGAGGCGAAGCCGTCGAAGCGATACAGGCCGGTGTCGCCCAGGGTGAGCCGGGCGCCCCTCTCGGGCGATTCACCGCCCTGGCGCGTGATCAGGTTGAAGATGGCGGCGGCGTTGTCCGCAAAGATCGGCGCTGGGCCACCGCGGACGATCTCGACGCTCTGGGTCATCAGGTCCGGTCGGAGCATGACGTCGCCCTTGAAGAAGTACCCGTCGTTCTCCCCGTAGATGAGCATGCCGTCTTCCTGGAACGTGAAGAAGTTCGACTCGTTCGGAATGCCACGCACGCGATAGATGTTCTGGGCCTCGCCGCCGGTAGCTTCGGCCTGCACACTCGGCACCTGACCGAGGAGATCCGCCGTGTTCAGCGGTCCAAGCTTGTCGATGTCCGACGCCGACAGGCTCGAAACGGCGTAAGACGTGTCGAACTTGCGGCGGGCCACACCCGTGCCGGTGACCACCATCCGATCCAGGCTCAGGCGGTTGGCCGCCGGGGGCGTCGACGGGGCTGTCGCTGCGGACGAGGGGGCGCTGGCGGCAGGTCCAGCGCTCAAGGGCGTGTCCTGCGCGTGTGCGGCGACGACCATCGCTAGAGTGGCTAGCGCGACTACTGTCTGCGGGAGCCTCGGGCGGAGCGTTGGAGCGTGTTTCACGTTGTCTCCAGATGTATCGCCGAACTCTTGCAGTGTAGGCAGGCGAGAGGCGAGGCGCCAGACGAGGATGAGCGTCCGCTTTGACCTGCGTCATGGCCCGGCGCAGGCCATGGGTGTCGAACTCGCCGTGTTACGAGTCCGCGGCCCGGCCGGCCGGCCAGCGCGTGAACGGGTTCACCGCCAGGTTGGCATTGACGTAACGGCCATCGCCGGTCACTTCGGCACCCAGCCAGTCCGGCCGGGCAAAGACCTGGCCCTCGGCCGCCAGCTCGATTTCCGCGACCACGAGGCCGGCGTTGGCTCCCAGGAATTCGTCAACCTCCCAGGTCATGCCCTCATGCGGGCACAGGTGGCGGATCTTCTCGACGAGCGGGCCATCGCACAGCGCCAGCAGCTGTCGGGCATCAATGAGTGGAATCTCGTACTCGAACTCGGCCCGCGTGGCCCCTTGGGTCGCACCTTTGATGGTCAGGAAGGCCCGTTCACCGGCGATGCGCACGCGCACCGTGCGGGCCGGGTCACGGCTCAGATAGCCCTGGCTGAAGCGGGTCTGGCGCTCGGTGGGCGGGCGCCAACCGTCGCCGGTGACGAGGAACTTGCGTTCGATCTCAATGCCCATCGCTCATTCCCCACGCGCCGCGGCTTCGCGCAGCTTGTCCTTCTTGCTCTTGCGCGTCGTGCTCTTGATGCCGCCGATGGCCTGGGCTTCGGTGGCGACTGTCTCGGGCTCGAAGCCCTCCAGCCGCTCGCGTGGCACGCGCTGGCCCTGGCGCTTCTCGATGAGGCGGAAATGGCTCTCGGCGTTCTCGGCGCTGTCTGCGCAGATGAAGCTGACTGCCACCCCGGTGGCGCCGGCGCGACCGGTGCGGCCGATGCGGTGGGTGTAGTCGGCGGCCGAGCGCGGCAGCTCGTAGTTGACGACCGCGTCCAGCGCATCGACGTGCAGGCCGCGGGCGGCGACGTCGGTCGCGACAAGCACCTTGACGCTGCCGTTCTTCAGCGCCGCCAGCACGTCGCTGCGTGCACCCTGGCTCAGCTCGCCATGCAAGGCGCCGGCCTTGAAGCCATGGGCGAAAAGCTTGTCCGATACGAGCTCGGCCGTGTAGCGGCTGGCGACGAAGACCAGCGCGCGATCCCAGGCCTCATCCTTGAGCAGTTGCCGCAGTGCGGGCAGGCGCTGGGCGCGGTCGAGCTGGATGGCACGCTGCGTGATCTGCGGCGGTGCCTCCTGGATGTCGATGCGCACCGGCTCGCGCAGCAACTGCTCGGCCAGCCCCTGCACGGCAGGCGGGCAGGTGGCGGAGAACAGCAGGGTCTGGCGCCGTGCGGGCACCAGCGCCAGCACGCGCTGCAACTCGTCGGCAAAGCCGGCGTTGAGCAGCCGGTCGGCTTCGTCCAGCACCAGGCATTCCACGCCGGCCAGCGTCAGGCCGTTGTGGTCGATCAAGTCCAGCAGGCGGCCCGGCGTGGCCACCATCACGTCGCAGCCGCCGCGCAGCGCCATCAGCTGAGGGTTGATGGACACGCCGCCAAAGGCCAGCGCCACCTTGGGCCGGTGCATCAGCAGCGCGGCGACGTTGCGCATCAGCTCGGCCGTCTGGGCGGCCAGCTCACGCGTCGGCGCCAGCACCAACGCACGCGGGCCTGGGCGAGGCGGCGCGGCGACCAGGCGTTGCAGCAGCGGCAGCACAAAGGCAGCGGTCTTGCCGGAGCCGGTCTGCGCCAGCGCGAGCACGTCGGCGCCGACCAGAATGGGAGGCAACGCAGCCGACTGCACGGCGGTCGGCGCGTGATAGCCCTGTTCGCGCACGGCGCGCAGCAGGGCGGGCGAGAGGCCCAGGGAAGAAAAGGACATGCGCGATTGTCGCGGTCAGAACAACTTCTGCTGATCGCCCGCGAGTTGGCCGACGGCGCGGGCCTCGATGAGCAGCATGCGCCGCTTGGTCTCCACGCCGCCCGGCGCCGAGAATCCCGTGGGCTCGCCGCCTGCGCCCATCACGCGGTGGCAGGGCACGATGGGCGGAAACGGGTTGTCGCCCTCGGCGCGGCCGACCGCGCGCGCCGCACCGGGCTGGCCGAGGGCCGTGGCGATCTCGCCGTAGGTGCGGGTCTGCCCGGGCGGGATGGCGCGGGTCAGCGCATGCACCTGGCGGCGGAACTCGGGGATGCCGCGCTCGTCGAGGACGACGTCGCCGAGGTCACGCGCCTCGCCGGCCAGCAGTGCGCGAATGCCATCGACGGCATGGGCGATGTGGGCGGGCAGCTCCGTCGTCAGTTCGGCGGTGGGATGTCGGCGCTTCAGTCGCGCCGGGCTGGCTTCAGGCAATAGCGAGGCGACGATGCCCCGCTCGCTCCAGACAACGCCGCAGCGGCCCAGTGCCGTGTCGAAGCTGTGAGCCCAAAGCGGCTCGCCGGCCGGCAGCACCGGGCCGATGTCAGGGTCGTCGACAAAATCGCTCACGTTGTTCGGTCGGTGCTTGCAGCAGGGTCTTGAAATAGTAGCCAAGCATGCCATTGACGCGGGTTCGGCCGGCATCGTCCAGCCAGCTGTCCACACGCGAGCGCCAGACGGCGGCGCAGGCTCCGGGATGCAGGCCCTGGTCGGCGCAGTCCAGCAGGGCCTCGAAGCCGCCACGCCAGCGCTCGAAATCGGCGCGGCTCATGACCGGACCATGGCCAGGTACCAGGCGCTGGAAAGGCTGGGCGGAGAGGCGTGCCAGCGCCTCGCGCCAGGCGGGTGGGCAGGCGGTGTCCATGAAGGGCATCGGCAGCGTGACAAGGTCGCCAGCGGCCAGTGTGCCGGTGGCCGCGTCCAACACCCACAAGTCGCCACCGCTGACGGCGGTTTCGATGCCGATCTGCAGGCGGCGGCCGGCGATGGTCCGGGCCGAGGCTGTCCCAATCTCACGATCGGGGCGCAGGGCCGCAGCCTGGTTCAGCAGTTCGAGGTCAACGCGCATGACGGCCGCCTGATCGGGCGGTGCCGTGGGAATGGCCTCCATCAGCTGGCGGCGGTAGCGGTCCAGCCAGCCATCGGCCGCCAGCGCCTTCGCTACCGCGGGCGACGCCCAGGCTTCAAGCCCAGGCCTTTGCGAACGCAACCAGGCGTTGCCGCCGAGGTGGTCGAGGTGCCAATGCGTGTTCAGCACCGCCCTCACCTGCCCGCCCGCCGCCGCGAGCGCCGCTTCGGCATGAGCGCGGTGGCGGCCGCTGTCGATCAGCAGCCAGCCCTGATCGCCCTGCAGCAGCAGACTGTTGCCGTCGGGCTGGCGGCCAGCCCCGAAACCACCGGGCACCAGGACGACGCCGAGCGCGAGCGGCTGCGCCGTCACCGCCGCCGCGGCGGCCAGGCACAGCACGGCGGCCCACGCGCGCCGCAGTTTCGTCATGGCGAGTTCTCGCGCACGCCCTGGTCGCCATAGAGCTGCATCGTCACTGCGCCGGACTCATTGCGCTGGAAGCCAACGCGCACGCCGGTGGGATGGATGAACTGCAGCGGCACGCCATCGGCGGCGATGGGCGTCAGCGCCAGACGGTCACCGTTGGGAAACACCAGGGTCAGCTGCGCCTTGGCCTGTTCAATCTGCACGCGCACCCCCATGGCGGCGAACAGGTAGCGCCCAGCGAGGCCTTGCAGAGCCGCCTCGTCCACGGCAGCCCGGCGCACGCGCGTCTCGCGGAACTGCGTCCAGCCATAGGCGCGTGACACGGCCGCCAGCAGTTCAGCGCTCAGCGCCCGGCCCGCATCGGCGTTAGCCAGGTAGACGACACCATCACCCGTGTGCAGGTTGATGGCCATGCCGGCGTTGTAGCCCGTCGTGCCGCCGTAGTGGACGAGGACCTGCTGTTCCCCTTCGCCGATAAGCCGGAAGCCGTAGAGATGCCCCTCGACAGGCGTGCCAAGCAGCGTGCGCACGCCGGGTTGGCGGAACACCTGGCTGCGGCCCTGCCAGCCCTTGCGCAGTTCCGTCAGCAGCGTGGCGAGGTCGCCCGCGTCGGACCACAGGCCGGCCGCGGCGCTTTCGGGCAGGTGCAGCCAGCCGCCCGGTACCGGCGCGGCGTCGCCCTGGTGGCCGGCCGCCACATCGCCACCGGCGCTTTGGCGCTGCAGTGCGAACGTGGCATGGCGCAGGCCGAGCGGCTGGAACAGCCAGCGCTGCATCAGCGGCTCGAAGGCCAGCTTCTGGCTATCCTGCAGAGCGATCTGGGCCAGCGTGTAGCCGCCGCCGGAATAGCGCAGCTGCTCGCCGGGCGGCAGCACGACCTCGGGCCGCGGCGTGTTCGTGCCCGGTGCCGCGGTCGCCACCTCCAACACTGTCGGCACGGGGCCGGCCTGGGCGTAGCCGGGGTAGCCCCCCGGCGTGATGCCCGCGGTGTGCGCGAGCAGCCCACGCAACGTGACGGGGTAATCGGGCGCCTGCCGGCCCGCAGGCAGGCGCAGCGACGTGAGCAGGCCGTTGACGTCGCGGTCCCAGTCCAGCCGGCCGGCGTCCTGCAGGCGCAGCGCGGCAAGCACCGTGACGGGCTTGGCCAGCGAGCCGGCCTGGAACAGCGTGTCGCAACTGACAGCCGGCGCCTGCATCGCACGGCGGCCGTACACGGCCACCCAGTCCACCTCACCGCCGCGCAGCACCGCCACGGCCAGGCCGGGCACGCCGTGCTCGGCCATGCGAGCGGCCAGTGTCTGCGGTTGCTCCTCGCCGTCGAACACCACCGCAGGCAGCAGGCCCTGCTCGACGGCTTGTCGGCGGGCGGCGGCGCCCCGCTGCTCTTCGCAGGGTGCGGCATGGGCACTGCCCGCCACGGCGAGGCACAGCGCCAGGGCGGCGGTTCGGGTCATGGAAGGATGCATGCTCACATGCTCGCCGAGGGCCGCGCCGCGGCCGGTCGTCATGCCGCGACCGACGCGCCTTGCACACGCGCCGCGTTGGCGCGCTCGGCCACCTCACGCGGCGGCAGGGTCTTCAGGCGATGGTCGCTCCAGACCTGGCGCCAGCGGCGTGCGCCGGGCGTGCCGTTCCACAGGCCCAGCGCGTGGCGCATCGCATGGGACCAGGAGCGGCCAGCGGCATGCACGCGATCCAGGTAATCCAGCCAGGCGTCTTCAACCTGCTCGCGCGACGCCGCCGGGTCAGGCTGGCCGAAGAAGCGCGAGTCCCACTGCGCCATGCTCCAGGGCTCGTGATAGGCCTCGCGGCCGATCATGACGCCGTCCAGCACGACCAGTTGCTCGGCGATCTGGTCTGGCGTCTTCAACCCACCATTGATGGCGATGGTCAGCTGCGGGAATTCGCGCTTGAGCTGCTCCACCAGCTCATAGCGCAGCGGCGGGATCTCACGGTTTTCCTTCGGAGAAAGGCCCTGCAGCCAGGCATTGCGGGCATGCACGATGAAGACTTCGCAGCCGGCCTCGGCAACGGTGGCGACGAAGTCGCGGACGAAGTCGTAGCTCTCAATCTTGTCGATGCCGATGCGGTGCTTGACGGTGACCGGCAGCGAGGTGGCATCGCGCATGGCCTTGACGCAGTCGGCCACCAGCTGGGGTTCGGCCATCAGGCAGGCCCCGAAGGCGCCCTTCTGCACTCGCTCGCTGGGGCAGCCGCAGTTCAGGTTGACCTCGTCGTAGCCCCAGCGCTCGGCAAGCCTGGCGCAGGCGGCCAAGTCGGCGGGATCGCTGCCACCCAGCTGCAGCGCGACCGGGTGCTCGGTGTCGTTGAAGTCGAGATGACGGGGTTGGTCGCCATGCAGCAAGGCGCCGGTCGTCACCATCTCGGTGTAGAGCAGCGCATGGCGGGTGATGAGCCGATGGAAATGGCGGCAATGGCGATCGGTCCAGTCCATCATCGGCGCGACGGACAGGCGCCAGGGAGAAAAAGCAGTCACGCAGCGGATTATCCCGGCCCGCAAATGGCAACGCCCGCGTCGGGCTGACGCGGGCGTTGAGAAATGCTGAACCGTGAGGGCTTAGCGGTTGCGGCGGCGGGACACGCCAACGCCCGCCAGGGCGGCCGCCATCACCAGGGCCAGGCTGGCCGGCTCGGGCACGGTGCCGGGGGCGGCGCTGAACTCGACCAGATAGCCGTTGATCTGGCCAGCATTGCCCGGGCCGCCGTGGTCGTTCCAGCCCATGACGGCGCCGAAGTTGGTCTGCAGGTAGTTCTCGCCACCGCAGCAGTTGTTCGGCTCGCCCGGATTCCAGCTGGTGTAGGTCAAGGCCTGGCCGTTCTCGGGACCATCACGCCAGGTGAAAGTGCCTTCATTGCCGGCGTCCGAAGCGCCCAGCCATGCCAGGATGCCACCGGCCACGGTGACGGAAGCGAAGCGGTTTTCGCCGGCGCTGGTGATGGTGGCCAGGTAGCCGGTCATGCCCAGATAGCTCGCGCTCTGGGCCGCCGTGAAGGCATCGTCCCAGCTGACGTTGGCGTCGAAGAACTCGTAGTAGTGGTCATTGCCGCCGGAGGCGGAATCCCACAGCACCGGCGAGGCTTGGGCAGCCTGGCCGAACAGGCCGGTGGCCAGCAAGGCCGTCATGAGCACTTTGCGCATTGTTGTCTCCGTCGAACGTGAAAAATTTTCGCGAGTGTGTGGAGATGCCCGCGCCAGGCCAACCCCCGATCCAGGGGGCGACAGCTTCAGCTCAGGTCGCGCAACGGATGCTCGTTCGCAGGCCAGGGACTGACGAAGAAGGCGGCCACCTCACCCGCGTCCAGATCGGCGACCGAGGCTGGGCTCCAGCGCGGTGCGTGATCCTTGTCGACCGCCAGCGCGCGAATGCCTTCGACGGTCTCGCTGCGGGCCGCGCCGCGCAAATGGAAGGCGTGGTGCACCAGATCACGCTCCAGGCGCAGATCGTCGGCCAGGCCGAGCTTGCGGCCGCGGCGCACAAGCTCCAGCGTCACCGCCATCATGGTTGGCGAGCGGGTCAACAGCGTCTCGCGGGTCTGGTGCGCCCAGTCGTCATCGGCCGCGGCCAGGGATGCCAGGATGCCGGCCAGTGTCGGCTCGCCAAAATGGCGGTCGATGCGTTCGGCGGCGGCCTTGGGGTCGGCGGTGGGGGCGAGATCGGCACACTCCATGACGGTCGCGATGACGTGCTCGGCGCTGGGCTGGGGGCTGGCCCTCAGCGCTTCGACAAGGTCGGCCCATTGCGCCGCCGGCACATAGACGTCGCCCAGGCCCCATTCGATGGCGTCGCCGGCCGCAATGGCCTGGCCGGTCAGTGCCAACCATTCGCCGACGTGGCCGGGGCATTGGGCGAGGAAGTAGCCACCACCGACATCGGGAAAGAGGCCGATGCCGGTCTCGGGCATCGCCAGCTTGGAGCGCTCGGACAGCACGCGCAGCTTGGCGCCCTGGCTGATACCCATGCCGCCGCCCATGACGATGCCATCCATCAGCGCGATATAGGGCTTGGGGTAGTGGTGGATCAGGTGGTTGAGGCGGTATTCCTCAGTGAAGAAGTCTTCCAGCGCCGGGTCACCGGCATGAGCGGCCTGGTGGAAGAAGCGGATGTCGCCGCCCGCGCAGAAGGCCGGCGCCTTGCCTTCGCGGCCCGCGCCGAGCACTGCGACGGCCTGGATCTCCGGTCGAGACGCCCAGTGGCGCAGCAGCGCCGTCATGTCGCGGATCATGGCCAGCGACAGCGCATTCAGCGCTTGCGGGCGGTTCAGCGTGATGAGGCCGAGACAGCCGTTGACGTCGGCCAGGATATGGCCGTCAGACACCAGGGTCGGGATCAGGTCACTCATGCGTTA
This sequence comes from Roseateles sp. P5_E1, assembly GCF_054049335.1. Classification (NCBI taxonomy): domain Bacteria; kingdom Pseudomonadati; phylum Pseudomonadota; class Betaproteobacteria; order Burkholderiales; family Sphaerotilaceae; genus Roseateles; species Roseateles sp. P5_E1. The sequence goes on along the minus strand of NZ_JBFUMN010000008.1, from coordinate 52,828 downwards.
TTCAAGGAGGCGGGTTTGACAGTAGGAGGCGCCAGCGCTTCGTTGGCGATCAGCGCCGCAAGCACGAGGCTACCGCCGATCAGGGCCGCGCTGCCTGGGTGTTCGCCCGCAAAAGCCCAGGCCCAAAGCACGCCGAGCAGGGTTTCCGCCTGGCCGAGCAGGGCCAGTTCGTGGCCCGGCAGCTCGCGCGCCAGGCGCACGGCCAGCAGACAGGGAACGGCAAGCTGGAAGACGCCCAGAAAACCCAGCAGGGACAGGTCGTGCGCACTGGCCTGCAACGGCCAGGCCAGCGGCAGTGTGAACACCATGGAGATCACAGCACCGATCAGCACCGCGGGCAGCATGTCAGTGTCGCCCTGCCCCACCTTCTGCAGCAGGCACCAATTGCTGGCGGCGGCCAGCGGCACGCCCAGCGCAACGATGACGCCCAACAGCGGCCCGCCCAGCTGACCACCGAACATCCACGCGATGCCCGCGCCAGCCACGGCAATCGCCCACCAGGTGCGGGCGGGAATCGGCTGATGCAGAAAGAACCGCGCAAATATCGCCGTGAATAGGGGGGACAGCGACATCGTGACCAGCACATTGGCCACCGTCGTCAGCGACAACGCCACCATGAAGGCCGTGAACATGACGGCCCAGCACAGGCCTGAGGCCCAGACCGCACCGCCACGCATGGCTGACCACAACGCCTTGCCCCGCATCATGCCGAGGATGGCCACCAGTGCCAGCGCATTGAAGGCACTGCGCCAGAACGTGATTTCGAATCCACGCGCTGCATCCAGATGCCGCGTGACCACGCCCGCCGAACTCCACATCAGCGTGACCAGCAGCATCAGCAAAACAGCAGACCGGTGGCTCATCAACGAAGAGCGCCCCTTTCGGGGCGCGGGCAATCAACTGACTAGAACCCCCTCCTGAAGGGGGGCTGGGGGGAGCTCAAGGCGCCGCGCCAGCGAAAGCGTGTCAGCTCCGCTGAGCACGCTTTCGCTCGTTCTCGGACAAGAAGCGTTTGCGAACCCGCACGCTCTTGGGCGTGATCTCGACCAGTTCGTCGTCGTCGATGAAGTCGACGCCGTACTCCAGCGTCAGCTCGATCGGCGGCGTGACCTTGATCGCATCTTCCTTGCCGGAGACGCGGAAGTTGGTCAGCTGCTTGGTGCGGGTCGCGTTGACGACCAGGTCGTTGTCGCGGTTGTGGATGCCAACGATCATGCCTTCGTAGACCGGGTCGTTGGGCTTGACGAACATGCGGCCGCGATCGTCCAGCTTGCCCAGGGCGTAGGTGAAGATTTCGCCGTCGTCCATGGAGATCAGTACGCCGTTCTTGCGGCCGCCGATATCACCCTTGTGGGCCTCGTAGCCGTCGAAGATCGACGAGATCAGGCCCGAGCCGCGGGTCAGGTTCATGAACTCGTTGCTGAAGCCGATCAGGCCACGGGCCGGGATGCGGTACTCCAGGCGCACGCGGCCATGGCCGTCCGGCTCCATGTTGAGCATTTCGCCCTTGCGCAGGCCCAGCGCCTGCATGACGCCGCCCTGGTGGATTTCTTCCACGTCGGCGGTCACCAGCTCCATCGGCTCCTGCTTCTCGCCGTCGACGTCCTTGAACATCACGCGCGGCTTGGAAACGGCCAGCTCGTAGCCTTCGCGGCGCATGTTTTCCAGCAGGATGGTCAGGTGCAGTTCACCGCGGCCGCAGACCTCGAAGATGCCGTCTTCGTCGGTCTCCTTCACGCGCAGAGCCACGTTGTGCTGCAGTTCCTTCTGCAGGCGGTCCCAGATCTGGCGGCTGGTGACGAACTTGCCTTCGCGGCCGGCCAGCGGGCTGGTGTTGACGCAGAAGTTCATCGTCAGCGTCGGCTCGTCGACCTTCAGCATGGGCAGCGGCGACGGGTTGGCCGGGTCGGTCACGGTCACGCCGATGCCGATGTCTTCGATGCCGTTGATCAGCACGATGTTGCCCGGGCCGGCGTCGGTGACCTGCACGCGATCCAGGCCGTGGAAGGTCAACACCTGGTTGATGCGGCCATTGACAGCCTTGCCGTCCGGACCTTCCATCACGACGACCTGCATGCCGGTCTTGATGGTGCCCTGGCTGATGCGGCCCACGCCGATGCGGCCGACGAAGGTGGAGAAGTCCAGCGCCGAGATCTGCAGTTGCAGGGGTGCAGCGGGATCACCCGACTGGGCGGGCACGTGCTTCAGCACCGTGTCGAACAGGGCCGACATGTCGGGGCCCCATTGCTCGCCGGGCGCGCCTTCGGTCAGCGAGGTCCAGCCGTTGATGCCGGAGGCGTAGACGACCGGGAAGTCGAGCTGCTCGTCGGTGGCGCCCAGCTTGTCGAACAGGTCGAAGGCGGCATTGATGACGGCGTCGGGCTTGGCGCCCGGCTTGTCGACCTTGTTGACGACGACGATAGGCTTCAGGCCCAGGGCCAGTGCCTTCTTGGTCACGAAGCGCGTCTGCGGCATCGGGCCTTCCTGGGCATCGATCAGCAGCACGACGCCGTCGACCATGGACAGTGCGCGCTCGACTTCACCGCCGAAGTCCGCGTGTCCGGGCGTGTCGACGATGTTGATGTGCGTGCCGCCCCACGACACCGCGCAGTTCTTGGCCAGGATGGTGATGCCACGCTCGCGTTCGATGGCGTTGCTGTCCATGACGGTGTCGACGACCTTTTCGTGGTCGGCGAAGGTACCGCTCTGGCGCAGGAGCTGGTCGACCATGGTGGTTTTGCCGTGGTCGACGTGGGCAATGATGGCAATGTTGCGGATCGGGGTGGTCATGGTGATGCTTGGAAGAAAACCGGGTCAGGCGGAAAGCAGAGCCTGGACCTCCGGCGGGGTCAACAGGCGGTCGGCGATCAGTTCGCCAGAGGAGATGTGGGCGCTGCCGAGGAAGGCGCGGGGTTCGGGGCCGTAGACACGCACGCGCTCGGCGTCGGCTGCGGTCACGCGGCGGCGCAGCCCAGACAGGAAGCGTGCGGCCTCGTCGGCAGGCAGACGAAGCTCGGGGGCTTCGGCCAGCAGGCGGTCGGGTGAGGTCAGCAGCGCGGCGCGTTGTTCTTCGGGCAGGGCTTCCAGGCCGCTGAGCGTGATGCTGCCGTCCAGCGTCAGGCTGCCGGAGCCGGTGCGGCGCAGTGCGGCAAGCGAAGCGCCACAACCGAGTGCAGTGCCAATGTCTTCGGCCAGCGTGCGGATGTAGGTGCCTTTGGTGCAGCGGACATCGAGGGTCACGGTACCAGCCTGCACGCTGACGATGTCGATGGCATGAATCGTCACGCGACGGCTCTTGCGCTCGATCTCGATGCCGGCGCGGGCGTATTCGTACAGCGCCTTGCCCTCGTGCTTGAGCGCCGAGTACATCGGCGGCATCTGGTCGATCTCGCCGGTGAAGGCGGCGCAGGCGGCAGCGATCTGCGCTTGCGTGATGCCGTCGGCGTCACGGCGCTCCAGCACCTCGCCTTCGGCGTCGCCGGTGGTCGTGCGGATGCCCAGCGCCAGGGTTGCGAGATAGCGCTTGTCGGCGTCGAGGCTGACCTGGCTGAACTTGGTCGCGGCGCCAAAGCACAGCGGCAGCAGGCCGGTGGCCAGCGGGTCCAGCGTGCCGGTGTGGCCGGCCTTCTCGGCGCGCAGCAGCCACTTGGCTTTCTGCAACGCGTCGTTGCTCGACAAGCCCAGCGGCTTGTCGAGCAACAACACGCCATGCAGCGGGCGACGCTGGATGCGTACCCGAGCAGGCCTCGCAGTGACGACAGCCTCAGTCATTCGGCTCCTCGTCTTCTATTGCGCGTGTCGCGTTGGCCCTGTTGATCAGCGCACTCATCTCGGCGGCACGCTCGATGGTGCGGTCGAACTGAAAGTGCAGCGTCGGCACCGTGTGGATCTGCAGGCGCTTGAACAGGCCGTTGCGCAGGAAACCCGCGGCCTCGTTCAGCGCTTCCTGCGTTTCCTTCGGGTCACCGACCAGTACCGAGAAGAACACCTTGGCATGGGCGTAGTCGGGCGTGACCTCGATCGCATTGATCGTCGCCATGCCGATGCGCGGATCCTTGAGCTCGCGGATCAGCTCCGCCAGATCACGCTGGATCTGGTCGGCGACTCGGAAAGCTCGGTTGGGGATGGCGCGTTTGTGTCTCATGGCAGGTTTCCTGATCAGGCTGTTTGCGCGGTTCACGCGCGGACAGCCAACAAAGAACAAACCCCGCCCCGAGGGGCGGGGTTAACCCTCGGGATTGGAGGTCAGAGCGTGCGGGCCACTTCCTTGATCTCGAAGAATTCGAGCTGATCACCTTCCTTGATGTCGCTGTAGTTCTTGAGCTTGATACCGCACTCGAAGCCTTCCTTGACTTCGCGGACGTCGTCCTTCTCGCGGCGCACCGAGTCCACCTCGCCCGTGTAGACGACGGTGTTCTCGCGCAGCAGTCGGAAGCGAGCGCCACGGCGAACCAAACCGCTGGTGACCATGGAGCCGGCCACCGTGCCGATCTTGGAAGCGACGAACACGACGCGGATCTCGGCCGTACCCAGCGCTTCTTCGCGCTGCTCGGGCGCCAGCATGCCGGACATCGCCTTGGTCACGTCATCCACAGCGTCGTAAATGATGCTGTAGTAACGCAGATCGACCGCGTTGCCTTCGGCCAGCTTGCGCGCACCGGCATCGGCCCGCACGTTGAAGCCGATGATGACGGCCTTGGAAGCGATGGCGAGGTTGATGTCGCTCTCGCTGATGCCGCCAACCGCCGCGTGGACGATCTGCACCTTGACCTCGGCGTTGCTGAGCTTGAGCAGCGAAGCGGCCAGCGCTTCCTGCGAGCCCTGCACGTCGCTCTTGATGATCAGCGGCAGCGTCTGCACGTCGCCGGCGCCCATCTCGCTGAACATGTTCTCCAGCTTGGCGGCCTGCTGCTTGGCCAGCTTCACGTCGCGGTACTTGCCCGAACGGAAGGTCGCGACCTCGCGGGCGCGGCGTTCGTCGCCCAGCACCATGAACTCATCGCCAGCTTGCGGCACTTCGGTCAGGCCCTGGATTTCGACCGGGATGGACGGGCCAGCCTCGGTACAGGCCTTGCCGTCTTCGTCCAGCATGGCGCGCACGCGGCCGAACGTGGAGCCAGCCAGCACGACGTCGCCGCGCTTGAGCGTGCCGCTCTGCACCAGCACCGTCGCAACCGGGCCGCGGCCCTTGTCCAGCTTGGCTTCGATGACCAGGCCCTTGGCCATCGAGGCCACCGGCGCCTTCAGTTCCAGCACTTCGGCCTGCAGCAGCACCTGCTCCAGCAGGTCGTCAATGCCCTGGCCGGTCTTGGACGACACGCCGATGAAGGGCGACTCGCCACCGAATTCTTCCGGCACGACCTGTTCGGCCACGAGCTCGCTCTTCACGCGCTCGACGTTGGCGTCGGGCTTGTCGATCTTGGTCATCGCGACCACGATCGGCACGCCAGCCGCCTTCGCGTGGTGGATGGCTTCCTTGGTCTGGGGCATGACGCCGTCGTCGGCCGCGCAAACGAGGATGACGATGTCGGTTGCCTTGGCACCGCGGGCACGCATCGCCGTGAAGGCCGCGTGACCCGGGGTGTCCAGGAAGGTGATCATGCCGCGCGGCGTATCGACGTGATAAGCACCGATGTGCTGCGTGATGCCACCAGCCTCGCCTGCGGCGACGCGGGCACGGCGGATGTAGTCCAGCAGCGAGGTCTTGCCGTGGTCGACGTGGCCCATGACGGTGACGACCGGGGCGCGCGACAGCGACTCGTGCTCCTGCTCGGCGGTGCCCTCTTCTTCCAGGAAGGCGTCCGGATCGTCCAGCTTGGCGGGGAAGGCCTTGTGACCCATTTCCTCGACCAGGATCATGGCCGTCTCTTGGTCCAGCTGCTGGTTGATGGTGACCATCTGGCCCAGCTTCATCAATTGCTTAATGACCTCGGCGGCCTTGACCGACATCTTGTGGGCGAGGTCGGCCACCGAGATCGTCTCGGGGACATGCACCTCTTGGATCTGCATTTCTGCAGGTGCCTGGAAGTTGCCTTGGCCATTGCCACCACGGTCATTGCCACCACGACGTCCGCCGGCACCACCGCGCGCCGGAGCACGCCAGTTGCCGCCGCCACCCGGGCGGTTCGCGCCGGCGGGGCCGGCGCCGATGGTCTTGAGGCCACGCTTCTTGGCGGCGTCATCGGCCCAGCTGGATGACAGCTTCTCGGACTTGACCGACTTCTTGTCGCCCGGCTTGCCGGCGCCTGCGCCGGCTGCAGCAGGTGCTGCGCCCGGCGTGCCGGCCTTCTTGTGGATGGTGCCCTTGATGCCCGCGGCGGCTTCGGCCGGCTTGGGCTCTTCGGGCTTCTTCGCGACCAGCACCTTTTTGGGTGCATTCATCATCGCGCGGATCTTGGCGGCCTCGTCCTCGGCGGCCTTGCGGCGGCGGGCCAGGTCGTCCTGCTTCTGCTTCTCTTCGGCAGCGGCATCGACGGCCTTGACGACGCGCAGCGCCGGCTTGGCCACTTCGGGCGCGGGCGGTGGCGGGGCGACGACATCAGGCGCAGGTGCGGGCGGCGGCGGCGCAACGACTTCAGGCTCGGGCGCAGGCGCGGCGGCCTTGGCACCGCGCTTGGAGGCGGCCTTGTTGATCGCGGCGGCTTCGGCGGCGGCAGCAGCGGCATTGCGCTGGCGGGCCTCGGCCTGCTCGACGGGCGTGACCTCCGGCTTGGCGGCGGCAGCTGCAGCGGCAGCTTCGGCAGCGGCCTTGGCGGCGGCTTCGGCGGCAGCCTGCTCCTCGGCGCGGCGCGCCTCGGCAGCTTCACGCGCGGCGCGCTCGGCGTCCTCGCGAGCCTTCACCTTGGCGGCGAGTTCCTCTTCCTGGGCACGCAGCGCGGTGGCTTGGGCCTGGGCTTCTTCCTCGCGGCGCACCAGTTCGGCGTCGTCAGGGCCGGCAGCGACCTCGTCGTCACGCTTGACGAAGGTGCGGGTCTTCTTGACCTGGACCTGGATCGTGCGGGCCTTGCCACTGGCATCGGCTTGCTTGATCTCGGTGGTCGACTTCTTGACGAGCGTGATCTTCTTGCGATCCGCACCGGCAGTGCCGTGGGAAGAGCGCAGGTGGTCGAGCAGGCGTTCCTTGTCGTTCTCGCTCAGCGAGTCGTCGACGGAAGACTTCTTGACGCCCGCGGCATGCAGCTGCTCCAGCAGCGTGCCCGCCGGCTTGCTCAGCTCGGCGGCGAATTGGGCGACGGTAGTCACGGCCATGTGGGGATCCTTCAAATTACTTTCGGTGCGGCGCGGCGTGTGTTGATCAGGCGTTGAACCAGTGTTCGCGGGCCTTCATGATCAGCGCGCGCGCAGCGGCCTCGTCTTGGCTGGTCAGCTCAACCAGTTCGTCGACAGCCAGGTCGGCCAGATCGTCACGGGTGTTGATGCCGCCTTCAGCCAGCTTGCTCAACAGTTCAGGGGTCACGCCTTCGAGATCGCGCAAGTCCTGCGAGACCTCTTCGACCTTCTCTTCGCGGGCGATTTCCATCGTCAGCAGGGCATCCTTGGCACGGGTGCGCAGCTCGTTGACGGTGTCCTCGTCAAAGGCCTCGATCTCCAGCATTTCCTGCATCGGCACGTAGGCGACTTCTTCCAGGCTGGTGAAGCCTTCGGCGATCAGGATGTCGGCGACTTCGGCGTCGACGTCGAGCTTCTCGACGAAGAGCTTGCGAACGCTCTCGGCCTCGACCTCGTGCTTGGCAGCCGATTCCTCGGCCGACATGATGTTGATGCGCCAGCCGGTCAGCTCGGACGCCAGGCGCACGTTCTGGCCGCCACGGCCGATGGCGATGGCGAGGTTTTCCTCGTCAACGACGACATCCATGGCATGGCGCTCTTCATCCACGACGATGGATTGCACATTGGCCGGGGCCAGCGCGCCGATGACGAACTGGGCCGGGTCTTCGCTCCACAGCACGATGTCGACGCGCTCGCCAGCAAGTTCGGTCGTCACGCCGTTGACGCGCGAACCGCGCACACCGACGCAGGTGCCGATGGGGTCGACACGGCGGTCATGGCTGATGACGGCGATCTTGGCGCGCGAACCGCTGTCGCGGGCGCAGCTCTTGATCTCCAGCAGGCCTTGTTCGATTTCCGGCACTTCCTGGGCGAAGAGTTCCTTCATGAACTCAGGGCTGGAGCGCGACAGCATGATCTGCGGGCCGCGCTGGGTCGGGTCCACACCGAGGATGACGGCGCGCACGCGGTCACCGGTGCGCAGGTTCTCTTTCGAGATCATTTCGCTGCGCTTCAGGCGCCCTTCGACGCGACCGCTTTCGACAATGATGTCGCCCTTGTCCAGGCGCTTGACCGTGCCGACGAAGATCTTCTCGCCGCGCGACATGAAGTCGTTGAGCAATTGCTCGCGCTCGGCGTCACGGATCTTCTGCAGGATGACCTGCTTGGCGGCCTGTGCGCCGATGCGGCCGATGGGCAGGGACTCGACGGGTTCTTCGATGTGGTCGTCCACCTCGATGTCGGAGATCTGTTCCTGGGCTTCAAACAGCAGGATTTCGGCGTCGGCGTTCTGCAGACCGGCCTCGTTGGGCACGACATGCCAGCGGCGGAAGGTCTCGTACTCACCCGATTCGCGATCCACACTGACGCGGATGTCGGCCTCAGCGCCGTAAATCTTCTTGGTGGCCGAGGCCAGCGCGGCTTCCACCGCACCGAACACGACATCGCGCTCCACGCTCTTCTCGCGCGAGATCGCGTCCACCAGCATCAACATTTCGCGGTTCATTGCTTGAGACCTCCGTCAACCTTGTCTTGGCCGGGCGCCGCATCACTGGGCGCGCCCGCTTGTTTCTTGAGTGCTGCTTTTTTCGGCTTGATGACACCACGCTGGCCGGGCTTGCGGTCAGGCGCCGGTTCGCCGCCACGACCCTTGAAGCTGAACGACGGCACGAGGCGTGCCTCGCGCACCTCGTCGAGCGTGAAATCAAGCGCCTGATCGGCCTCGCCGTCGTCGAACACCAGGCGCCAGGCTTGGTCGTCCGCCGCATCCGGCTGCGCGCTGACCACGCCGCGGTACTTCTTGCGGCCCTGGAAAGGCGCTTTGAGCGTGATATCGATTTCCTGGCCGACAAAGCGCGCGTAATGCGCGGCCTTTTTTAACGGCCGATCCAGACCCGGTGAAGACACTTCGAGCCGGGAATATTCCAAACCCTCGACCTCGAGCACATACTGCAGCTGTCGGGTGACCTTTTCGCAGTCATCCACATCGATCAGCTCGCCGGCATCCGCCCCAGCGTTCAGCCTGTCAATCGTCACGCGCAGCGTTCCACCACTGGCACTGCGTTCGCAGTCCACGAGTTCGTAACCGAGTCCGGTCACGGTCGTTTCCACAGCGGTTTGCCAACTCATTCGGGGTGTGCGGTCTTCGGTCGAAAGAAAATCGAAAAAGCAAAAAAAATGGGCTGGATGAATCCGCCCACTCGTTCACCTGATATCGCGCCCCGGGGGATGTCGTCCGGGGCTCGTTGAAAGACTCTTTGCAGAGTTCTCTCATTTCTGGTGAAGCTCGGATTGTACTGTGCAAGTCCTATGCCGGCAAGCCGCTACGCCCTGCGCGTGCCAGAATCTGAGGCTGTTTGAGACCTCACAGGAGACAAGAATGGGCTTTCTCGCCGGCAAGCGGCTGCTGATCACGGGCGTGCTGTCCAACCGCTCCATCGCCTACGGCATTGCCCGGGCCTGCCACCGCGAAGGTGCCGAGTTGGCGTTCAGCTATCAGGGCGAACGTTTCAAGGACCGCATCAGCGAGTTCGCTGCCGAATTCGGCTCCAAACTCATTTACAACTGTGACGTGACCAGCGACGAGCAGATGGAGGCGTTGTTCAACCAGCTCGGCGAGGTCTGGCCGGAGTTCGACGGTTTCGTCCATTCCATCGGCTTTGCGCCTCGCGAGGCGATTGCCGGCAATTTCCTGGACGGCATGACGCGCGAGAACTTCCGCATCGCCCACGACATTTCGGCCTACAGCTTCCCCGCCATGGCCAAGCTGGCCGCCCCGCGCCTGCGCCCCGGTGCCGCCCTGCTCACGCTGAGCTACCTGGGCGCCGAGCGCTACGTGCCCAACTACAACACCATGGGCATGGCCAAGGCAGCGCTGGAGGCCAGCGTGCGCTACCTGGCTCACGACCTCGGCGCCAAGGGCGTGCGGGTCAACGGTATCTCCGCCGGCCCAATCAAGACGCTGGCAGCCTCCGGCATCAAGGACTTCGGCAAGTTGCTGAGCCAGTTCGCCGCCTCGGCGCCGATCCGGCGCAACGTGACCATCGAGGACGTCGGCAACGCCGCTGCCTTCCTGCTGTCCGACCTGGCCGCCGGCGTCAGCGCCGAGATCATGTATGTCGATGGCGGCTTCAGCCATGTCGCACTCGCCGGCGGCGAGTGATCAAGTGAGGTCGCGGCATGGCGTGCGTCGCGACCTGGCGTACCACGAGAAACCGCGCCGGCGGATGGGCGCAACGGCCTGATCAGGCCTTCACGCAGTCCACGTAATAGCGGCCACGGCCGGTCTCTTCGTCCACTTCATGGACAAGGCCGTGGACGTCGGTCGCGAAGCCCGGAAACTTCGCATTGAAGCTGCGCGTGAACTTCAGGTAATCGACGATCTTCTTGTTGAAGCCTTCGCCAGGAATCAGCAGCGGGATGCCGGGCGGATAGGGCGTCAGCAGCGAGGTCGTGATGCGCCCCTCAAGGTCGTCGATGCCGACGCGTTCGGTCTTGCGCTGCGCGATATGGGCATAGGCTTCCGTCGGCGTCATCAGCGGCTGCAGATTGGACAGATACATGTCCGTCGTCAGGCGTGCAATGTCGCCTTCGGCATAGGCCTGGTGAATGGACTGGCAGAGGTCGCGCAGGCCCATGCGCTCGTACTTCGGGAACTTCGCGCAGAACTCCGGCAGGATGCGCCACAGCGGCGCGTTCTTGTCGTAGTCGTCCTTGAACTGCTGCAATGCCGTCAGCAGCGTGTTCCAGCGGCCCTTGGTGATGCCGATGGTGAACATGATGAAGAAGGAATACAGCCCCGTCTTCTCGACGACGACACCATGCTCGACGAGGAACTTGGTGACGACCGAGGCCGGGATGCCGGTGGTGGCAAAGCGCCCTTCCATGTCCAGCCCGGGCGTGATGATGGTGGACTTGATCGGGTCCAGCATGTTGAAGCCCTCGGCGAGCGCGCCGAAGCCATGCCAGTCCTCGTCGGCGTGCAGCATCCAGTCCGCCGACACGGGCTCGCTGCCCTGGTCATCCTGCGCGCGCAGGAAGTCCGGCCCCCAGACCTTGAACCACCAGTCGTCGCCATAGTCCGACTCGACCTTGCGCATGGCACGGCGGAAGTCCAGCGACTCGCGGATGCTTTCCTCCACGAGCGCCGTACCGGCGGGCGGCTCCATCATCGCTGCAGCCACGTCGCAGCTCGCGATGATCGAGTATTGCGGCGAGGTCGACGTATGCATCAGGTAGGCCTCGTTGAAGAGATGCTTGTCCAGCTTGACGCTTTGCGAATCCTGCACGAGCACCTGCGAGGCCTGCGAGATGCCAGCCAGCAGCTTGTGCGTGGATTGCGTCGCGTAGACCATGGCTTCCTTCGGGCGCGGACGGTTCTTGCCCATCGCGTGGAACTGCCCGTAGAAATCGTGAAAGGCCGCATGCGGCAGCCAGGCCTCATCGAAGTGCAGCGTCGGGATGTAGCCGTCGAGCTTCTTCTTGATGGTTTCGGTGTTGTAGAGCACGCCGTCATAGGTGCTCTGCGTCAGCGTGACGATGGAGGGTTTGACCGTGGCAGCGTCGATGTGCGCCAGCAGCGGGTTGGCGGCGATCTTGGCGCGGATGGTCTCCGGACTGAACTCGCTCTCGGGAATGGGCCCGATGATGCCGTAGTGGTTGCGCGTCGGCGTCAGGAAGACGGGGATGGCGCCACACATGATGATGGCGTGCAGATTGCTCTTGTGGCAGTTGCGGTCGATGACGACGACGTCGCCGGGCGCCACCGTGTGGTGCCAGACCATCTTGTTGGACGTGGACGTACCGTTGGTGACGAAGAAGCAGTGATCGGCGTTGAAGATGCGCGCCGCGTTCTTCTCGCTGGCCGCGACCGGACCGGTGTGATCCAGCAGTTGGCCGAGCTCTTCAACGGCGTTGCACACGTCGGCGCGCAGCATGTTCTCGCCGAAGAACTGGTGAAACATCTGCCCCACCGGGCTCTTCAGGAAGGCGACGCCGCCCGAGTGGCCTGGGCAATGCCAGGAGTAGGAGCCGTCCTGGGCGTAGTCCATCAGCGCCTTGAAGAACGGCGGTGCCAGGCCATCGAGATAGCTCTTGGCCTCACGGATGATGTGGCGGGCTACGAACTCCGGCGTGTCCTCGAACATGTGGATGAAGCCATGCAGTTCGCGCAACACGTCGTTAGGCAGATGCTGGCTGGTGCGCGTCTCGCCATAGACGTAGATGGGGATGTCCGGGTTGCGGTTGCGAATCTCCTGGATGAACTTGCGCAGGTTCAGCACGACAGGGTCCATCTCGGGCCCCGCTGTGAATTCCTCGTCGTCAATGGACAGGATGAATGCCGAGGCGCGGCTTTGCTGCTGGGCGAACTGCGACAGATCGCCGTAGCTCGTCACGCCCAGGACTTCCATGCCCTCCTTCTGGATGGCCTCGGCCAACGCGCGGATGCCCAGGCCCGAGGTGTTCTCGGAGCGGTAATCCTCATCGATGATGACGATGGGAAAGTGAAAACGGATCATCGGCGGCCTCCAGCGGGCGGGCATCAAAAAACGAAGCGGCGAAGTGTAGGGCCGCAGCATGTCCCACTCGCGTCAGCGCAGTCTATAAACTGACCCGACAACACTTACCTGGGGAGACAAGATGGAATGGAACTGGGCCACCGTCTGGTGGATCGCTGCAGGAGCGCTCGTCGCGGCCGAATTGGCCAGCGGCACCTTCTATCTGCTGATGCTGGCCGTGGGCGCCATCGCCGGTGCGCTGGCGGCTCATCTCGGCGCGAGCTTGACCGCACAAGTGCTGACCGCCGCCGTCACGGGCGGCGCAGCGGTCGTGGGCTGGCACCTGCGGCGCAGCCGCATGCCCGCAGCCGCTCCCGCTGCAAGCAACCCAGATGTCAACCTCGACATCGGTCAATCCGTCCAGGTCGAGACCTGGTCAACCGACGGCCGGGCCAAGGTGCAATACCGCGGCGCTGCCTGGCAGGCACGCTTCATCGGCAGTCCGCCGACCCAAAGTGGCCGGCATGTGATTCGCGCGGTCGAAGGCAGTTGTCTGCTCCTCGATCGCTGAGCCTGCAAACCAACAACACCGGGAGGCCTCATGGGGTTCCAAATCGCACTCGTCATCCTCGTCATCGCGGCCATCTTCGTGGCGCGCTCCATCAAGGTCGTCCCGCAGCAGAACGCCTGGGTGGTGGAGCGCCTGGGCAAATACCACGGGACGCTCACACCGGGGCTCAACTTCCTCGTGCCCTTTGTCGACCGGCTGGCCTACAAGCACTCGCTGAAGGAAATCGCGCTCGATGTGCCCAGCCAGGTCTGCATCACCAAGGACAACACCCAGTTGACGGTTGACGGCATCCTCTACTTCCAGGTCACCGACCCCATGCGGGCGAGCTACGGCGCGAGCAACTATGTTGTCGCCATCACGCAATTGGCGCAAACGACGCTACGCTCCGTCATCGGCCGCATGGAGCTGGACCGCACCTTCGAGGAGCGTGCCGTCATCAACACGTCCGTCGTCGAGGCCCTGGACGAGGCGGCCTTGAACTGGGGCGTCAAAGTGCTGCGCTACGAGATCAAGGACCTGACGCCGCCGCCAGCCATCCTGCATTCCATGCAGGCGCAGATCACGGCGGAGCGCGAGAAACGCGCGCTGATTGCGGCGTCAGAAGGCCGGCGCCAGGAGCAGATCAATATCGCGACCGGCGAACGTGAGGCGGCCATTGCACGCTCGGAGGGTGAGAAGCAGGCCGAGATCAACCAGGCACAGGGCCAGGCCGCAGCGATCACCGCTGTCGCGGACGCGACTTCGGACGCCATCCGCAAGATCGCAGCGGCCATCCAGCAGCCGGGCGGTGATCAGGCTGTGCAGCTGAAGGTCGCCGAGAAGGCTGTCGACGCCTATGCCCAGCTTGCGCAGAAGAACAACACGATGATCGTGCCGGGCAATATGACGGAAGTCGCTGGTTTGATTGGCACCGCCATGGCGTTGTTCAAAGGCGGCGCAAAGGCCTGAGGCCCAGAACAAAAAAGCCCGCGAGGGCCCTGAACAAGGGCAGTCGCGGGCGCAAGACGTTCGGGGGGCGCCGAACGAAAGCGATGGAGGTGTCGCTTTTCCTAAGATCTGCTCAGAGGATCGGGATCAATTACCCGTAATCGGGAAGCCGAGCAGTTCTGCGAGAACTTCCCAAAAAGAAACTTTTTCCATTTGCACCGTCCGGCTAGCAGCGTTGAGATGGCGCGCAGTGTGTAGGACGGGCAGACAACAGAGAACTACAAACCCTGGTAGGGCCGGTAGCCGGTCAGAGCAGCCCCAGCTCCATAGCCTTCAGCACGGCTTGGTGCTTGGTGGACACGTCGAGCAGCTTGAACAGTTGCTTCATGTGGTAGTTCACCGTGTTCTCGCTGATGCCTAGCAGGCTCCCGACAACCCAGGCGCTCTTGCCCTCCATCGTCAGCTTCAGGATCTCAAGCTGTCGTGACGGAAGCTGCACCGCAGGTTGTGCCGATCTCTTGGACACAAGCAGCCGCCCTGCAGCGTCCTGTGCATGAACGGCGAGCAATTGCAAGTCCGCGATCATCCGATTCAGCTTGATCGGATCTTTGGGCAAGGGTGCGTCCCGATCGAGCCCGAGAAGCAACCGGCGGTAGCCAGGCATTTGGACACCTACGGCAACACCGGTCCGGTAGCCGAACGGTGCATACATCTCCCACAACTCGCCTGCACCGGCGTCCACGTAGAAAGCCTGGTCGTAAATCAGCGGTTTGGTCAGGCTCGCCAAACGTTGATGCACGGGGTCGCGTTGCGCGTAGCTGTTGTCCCTGGAAATCTCCAAGAAAGCCTCAGGTGTGTTACCTACGGCGACGTACTCAGTCTTCGCACCCGGCCCACGGTGCTCGATGGCCAGCACGCCAACGACCAGACCGAAATCCAGGTCATTCGCGAAGGCGATCAGCCCCTGTCGAAAAGACGTGAGATCTGCTGCTTGACTGACTTGTTCGTACCGCTGGAGGTTCATGCGCTACTAGGGTTGGTAGGCGCAGTGCGGCCTCGACGAACGCAAACTGCAAACCATCCAAATGACGGGAGATCCGAATGCAGATGGCAGCCTGGCAACTGATGGCCTGCGAGACGGTCGTCAAGACTGTAAACGAGTTTGAAAAAGTGACAGACGACCTGCGTCAAATCGGAAGCAGTGTCAGAGTGCACGATGCACGTTCCGGGCTGCGATGTGGCCAGGAAGTGTGGGCTGCACTGGCCGATGGCGAAGCCATCCAGATTGCATGGGAATGGACGGAGATCCAGCCTGACGTCGTGGCGCTGTTCGACCCGATGAACATCTTGTGCAACGTCGCGCTGATTGACGGCCACGGGCATGAGCTGGCGCGTTCGCGGCGCATGCTGCACCTCAACAATGTCGTGCACCAGCTCGACTGGCGCGGCGCCCTGGACTGGCGCAGCAGCAACTGACGGAATGTCGCCTTCGTGAGCACGCAATAGGTTATGATTGTTGGCTTGCAGGAGAGGTGGATGAGCGGTTTAAGTCGCACGCCTGGAAAGCGTGTGTGGGCTAATACCCACCGCGGGTTCGAATCCCGCCCTCTCCGCCAAAGTATGAACGGGCCCACTGGGCCCGTTTTGCTTTTCTGGCTCATGACTGATCGACATTCAGTCGCAGTTCAGCCCACAGAAAGCGCAGTTCGTCGCGTCAAGGTGGCCCGCTGTCCGACCTTGCTCAACACTTCAGTCTGCGCCCTGCCGATGAGCAAGGCTGGAGCCGGAGATGCCAAGAGTGAAAAAGGGATGGTGGTGCTTGAGCTTGACGCTCGGATTGCTGATCGGCGGCATGCCGGCAAAAGCCAGTGAGGTTGTCAAGCTCGCTCGCCTCGTTGTCAGTGGCAAGCGCGGTCCCGCCGAAGCCCCGCGGGCCGCGCCGGCTGAACAGCGCCCTGCCGGCCCAGCCAGCCCACAGATTCATGGCACCGGCGGGAATGACGACGCTGGCACAGCGCCCGCCCCGGCCCGCGGCCTCGTCTCCTAAGCAGCCAAGTAAAAATGCCCCGAAACCTATGGTTTCGGGGCATTGCTGTTTTTGGCGGAGTGGACGGGGCTCGAACCCGCGACCCCCGGCGTGACAGGCCGGTATTCTAACCAACTGAACTACCACTCCGCGTGGGATGAATTCAATACCGTCTTTCGACAATATCCAAGTTCATCAAACTTGCCCGTCTTGCGACGGGATTGCCAATCGCATTCCCATCATACGACGAGATTGCCAATATTGGCGTCCCCTAGGGGATTCGAACCCCTGTAATCACCGTGAAAGGGTGGTGTCCTAGGCCTCTAGACGAAGGGGACAGAACTTTTTAAACAAACTGCGTGCCACACAAAAACCACAAGAGTATTTGGTGGAGGTAAGCGGGATCGAACCGCTGACCTCTTGCATGCCATGCAAGCGCTCTCCCAGCTGAGCTATACCCCCGGTATAAACCGGTCGCAAAAAGCAAACGGCCAATAAATTGGCCGTTCTTTTATCGGGTGGACCCGATGGAATCCTTGGCGGAGTGGACGGGGCTCGAACCCGCGACCCCCGGCGTGACAGGCCGGTATTCTAACCAACTGAACTACCACTCCGCGTGGGATGAATTCGATACCGTCTTTCGACAATATCCAAGCTCATCAAACTTGGCGTCCCCTAGGGGATTCGAACCCCTGTAATCACCGTGAAAGGGTGGTGTCCTAGGCCTCTAGACGAAGGGGACGAAACCTTCGCAACTTGAACCGCGCGCCATCCAATAAGCCAAGGCCTTTTGGTGGAGGTAAGCGGGATCGAACCGCTGACCTCTTGCATGCCATGCAAGCGCTCTCCCAGCTGAGCTATACCCCCGTGTTTTCGAGTTGACTGTTGTCAGTCTCTTCGTTAACAGCGCTGTTCAAGCGAGACCAAGAGTATATGACGAAATTCAAATGGAATGCAAGCGTTCGAGGACTTTTTTCTTGTCGAAGTGCTCCAGCACGGCATCCACACTCGGGGTCTGAGAACGCCCGCACACCAGCACGCGCACCGGTACCGCCAACTGCGGCATCTTCAGTCCGGTGGCCGCAAGGGTTTCCTTCAAGGCCTGCTGGATGCCGGCCTTGTTCCAGTCGGTCATGGCCGACAGTCGTTCTGCCAGCACAGCCAGTGCCGGGCGCACGGCATCGGTGATGTAAGCCGCAAGATCCTCGACCGATGGCATGACGGGCGCGAAATACATCGCGAGCCAATCGGCCAGTGCGGCGGCCGTCGCGCAGCGATCCTTGAACAGACCGACCTTGGGCTGGACCTGCTCTGCCGTGGCTTGAATACCCTTGGCCTTGAGTTGCGTGACGACAAGATCAGCCAGCCGGCCCTCATCGATCTGCTTCAGGTAATGGCCGTTGACCCAGTCCAGCTTGGCCGGGTCCCACTGCGCGGGGCTCTTGGACAGGTGCGAGCCATCGAACCAGGCCACCATTTGCTCGGCCGTGAACAACTCATCGTCGCCATGGCTCCAGCCCAGGCGGGCCAGGTAATTCAGCATGGCCTCGGGCAGGTAGCCACCGTCGGCATAGGCCGTCACGCTGACAGCGCCGCGGCGCTTGGACAACTTCTGGCCATCGTCACCCAGGATGATGGGCAGGTGTCCAAACTGCGGCAGCGGTGCGCCCAGCGCATTGAAGATGTTGATTTGCCAGGGCGTGTTGTTGATGTGCTCGTCGCCGCGGAAAACATGGCTGATGCGCATGTCCCAGTCATCGACGACGACGGCGAAGTTGTAGGTCGGCACACCGTCGGTGCGCACGATGATGAGGTCGTCGATCTCGCGGTTGTTGATCGTGATCGGCCCCTTGACCAGGTCGTTCCAGGTCACGTCGCCATCGACGGGGTTGGCGAAGCGGATGACGGGCTTCACACCCTCCGGCGGGGCGGGCAGCACCTTGCCCGGCTCGGGGCGCCAGCGGCGGTCGTAGAGCTTCTTCTCGCCGCGGGCGTGCTGGGCCTCTTTCATCGCGTCCAGTTCCTCCGGCGTCGCGTAACAGCGATAGGCCTTGCCCTCGCTGATCAACTGTTCGACGACGGCCTGATAGCGGTCCAGGCGCTGCATCTGGTAGATCGGACCCTCGTCGTAGTTCAGGCCGAGCCAGTTCATCGCCGCAATGATCTGGTCGACCGAGTCCTGCGTGGAGCGGGCCACATCCGTGTCCTCGATGCGCAGCACGAACTCGCCGCCGTGGTGCCGGGCATAGGCCCAGGAAAAAAGGGCGGTGCGGGCCGTGCCCAGGTGCAGAAAGCCGGTCGGCGACGGTGCGATGCGCGTGCGGACCTTGTCGAAAGTGGAGCTCATCGGATTTTCAAAGTGGAAAGGCCACGCAGCAGATCGTCAGTGATGTCGTCTACATGCTCGAGGCCAACGGCCAGGCGGATCAGCCCCTGCCCGATGCCGGCGGCTTGACGCTGGTCCTCGGTCAGGCGGCCGTGCGAGGTCGTCGCGGGGTGAGTGATGATGGATTTCGTATCGCCGAGATTGGTGGCGATGGACAGCACGCGCGTGCTGTCGATGACGTGGAAAGCCGCTGCGCGTGCAGCTTCAGAGGTATCGGCGCGCAGGTCGAAGGACAGCACCGCCCCGCCCTGCCCGCTTTGCTGGCGCATGGCCAGGTCATGCTGAGGATGGGATGCGAGCGATGGGTAGTAGACATGGTCCACCTCCGGCTGCGCCTCCAGCCAGCGCGCAACGGCCAGGGCCTGCTCGCTCTGGGCCTTCATGCGCAGCGACAGCGTCTCCAAGCCCTTGAGCACGACCCAGGCGTTGAAAGGCGCCAGCGTCATGCCGACGGTACGCAGCACCGGGCCGAAGACATCGCGGATCAACTTGCTGGAGCCACACAGCGCGCCGGCCATCACGCGACCCTGGCCATCCATGTACTTGGTGGCCGAATGCATGACGATGTCGGCACCCATCTCGGTGGGGCGCTGCAGCGCTGGCGTCGAGTAGGTGTTGTCGACCGCCAGGATGGCGCCGGCCCCGTGGGCAATGTCCGCCAAGGCGCGGATGTCGCAGACCTCGGTCAGCGGGTTGGTCGGCGTCTCGGCGAAGAGCAGTTTGGTTGTCGCCTTGACGGCTGCACGCCATTCGGCGAGGTCAGTCTGCGAGACAAAGCTGGTCTCGACACCGAACTTCGCGAATTCCTTGGCGAACAGGTTGATGGTCGAGCCGAACACGGAGCGCGAGCAGACGACGTGATCGCCGGCCTTCAACACGCCCATGCCGAGCAGCAGGATGGCGCTCATGCCAGTGGACGTAGCGATCGCCGCCTCGGTACCCTCCAGCGCAGCCAGGCGCGCCTCCAGGCTGCGCACGGTCGGGTTGCTGGTGCGCGAGTAGGTGAAGTCCTCGGAGTTGGAGAACTTGCGCGCCGACGTTTCCGCGTCGGGCTGGACGTAGGCCGTGGTCAGGAACAGCGCTTCGGAGTTCTCGCCATGCTGGCTAGGCGCCAGCGCCGTGCGCACGGCCAGCGTCTCCGGGCGCAGGCCCTCGGGCAAGGTGCGGCGAGCGGGGTCGCTCATGCGTTCAGCCTCTATTGCTCACTGTCGCTTTGCAGCGCCAGGCGGCCACGTGCGTCGGCGTCTTCCTCGCTGGGCTGGCTGGTGCGTTGCGCGCGCAGCGTGGCGAAGTCTTCGAGACTCACGTCACCGGTCACGTAGTGGCCATCGAAGCAGCTCGCCTCGAAGCCGGCGAGGCCCGGGCGCAGCGCGGCGACGACGCGCTTCATTGCGTCCACGTCCTGGTAGATCAGCGCATCGGCGCCGATGTATTGGCGAATCTCCTCGACGGAGCGGTTGTGTGCGATCAGTTCCTCGGTCGTCGGCATGTCGATGCCGTAGACGTTGGGATAGCGCACCGGCGGCGCGGCGGAAGCAAGGTAGACCTTGCGTGCGCCCGCCTCGCGAGCCATCTGCACGATCTCCTTGGACGTGGTGCCGCGCACGATGGAGTCATCCACCAGCAGCACATTCCGGTCCTTGAACTCGACACCGATGGCATTGAGCTTCTGGCGCACCGACTTCTTGCGCGCGCCCTGCCCCGGCATGATGAAGGTGCGGCCGACATAGCGGTTCTTCACGAAGCCCTCGCGATAGGGCTTGCCGATGCGGTGGGCCAGTTGCATGGCCGAGGGGCGGCTGCTTTCCGGAATCGGGATGACGACGTCGATCTCGTTGGGCGGCATCGTGGAGATGACCCGCTGGGCCAGGGTCTCGCCCATGTTCAGCCGCGCCTGGTAGACCGAGATGCCATCCATCACCGAATCCGGGCGGGCCAGGTAGACGAACTCGAACATGCAGGGGTTCAGCGTCGGGTTGTCATTGCACTGCTCGGTGTGCAGCTTGCCGGTCATGTCGATGAAGAGGGCTTCGCCGGGCGCCACGTCGCGCTCCAACTGGTGGCCGGTGCCTTCCAGCGCGACGCTTTCGCTGGCCACCATGACCTCGCCGTTGGCCGAGCGGCCGAAGCACAGCGGGCGGATGCCGAAGGGGTCGCGGAAAGCCAGCAGGCCCTGGCCGGCGATCAGCGCGATGACGGCGTAGCTGCCCTTGATGCGCTTTTGCACCGCACGCACGGCGGAGAAGATCTCCTTGGGCGTCAGTGGCAGGTCGCGCGCGGCCAGCTCCAGCTCGTGAGCCAGCACGTTGATCAGCACCTCGGTGTCACTCTCGGTGTTGATGTGGCGACGGTCGATGTCGAAGAGCTCGTCCTTCAGTGCATGGGCATTGGTCAGGTTGCCGTTGTGCACCAGCACGATGCCGAAAGGCGCGTTCACGTAGAAGGGCTGCGCCTCTTCCTCGCTGTAGGCATTGCCGGCTGTCGGGTAGCGCACCTGGCCCAGGCCGATGCTGCCCGGCAGCGCGCGCATGTTGCGGGTGCGGAAGACATCACGCACCATGCCGCGCGCCTTGTGCATGAAGCACTTGTTGCCCTGCATGGTGACGATGCCGGCAGCGTCCTGGCCGCGGTGCTGCAGCAGCAGCAGCGCGTCATACAGGAGCTGGTTGACGGGGGAGGCAGCAAGAGCGCCGACGATGCCACACATGGCGGAGATCCTTAGTCAGTCGATTCCGCTTCAGATGGGGTCATCGAGCGGGAAACAAATCGGGCAAGTGGTTCGGGCAGCAAGGGCGCCACGTCGAGCAGCACATCACTGAGCACGGGTGCGGCACGCGAGGCCCGCCAGGTGCTTGACTCCGCCAGGGGCGAAGCGCCGATGACGAGCACAAGCAACAGTGCGATGAAGACACCACGCAGCGCACCAAAACCGGCGCCACCCAGGCGGTCCACGATGGACAGCGGCGTGGCGTGAATCAGCGTCTTGACCAGGCGCGAGGCCAGGCTCCAGACGATCAGCACGAAAAAGAAGGCGATCGCCAGCGCGACGACATGCAGGGCGGCAGGGCCGAACTTGCTGGTCATGGAGGCAGGCAGCAGGTCCTCGACGACAGGCGCCAGCGGCGAAGCGGCGAAATAGGCGACCACCCAGCCGGCGAGTGACATGACCTCGAAGATCAGGCCGCGCCACAGGCCGATGCCGATCGAGATCAGCAGCACTGCCGCGAACGCGAGGTCGACCCAGCTGAGCGCGACGTCCATGGCGGGCTACAGCGTCAGGATGGCGCCGGGCAGGCCCGCGCCCTTGAGCTTGGACGCGGCGCGCTCGGCCTCGTCGCGGCTTGCAAACGGCCCCAGGCGCACGCGCACGCGGCGACCATCGGCCGTGTCCACGGCCTGGGCATAGGTCTTGAGGCCGAGCTTCTCGACCTTGCTGCGTACGTCCTGCGCGGTCTTGTTCTCACCGTAGGCGCCTACCTGCACGATGAAGCGTGCGGCAGAAGCAGCAGGCGTGCTGGCCGATGTCTCCTTGCCCTCCAGCAGGGCCTGGGCGCGTGCGCCGTCGTTGGCGTGGGCCTTGGGTTTGTCGGCAGGTTTGTCGGCCGGCTTCTCGGCCGGTTTTTCAGCAGGCTTTTCGGCAAGTCTGACCGGCGGCTTCTCAGCGGGCTTTTCGGCCGGCTTGGCTTCCGCAGGCACGACGGCAGGGGCCGCGGCGGGCGGCGGCGTGATTTCGGGCGCGGCAGCCGTATCGGCCTGGGCCAGCGGCTCACGCGTCGGCACGGCCAGCGGCGGCGCGGTGTCCTTGCGGGGGATGTCGATGGGCAGGTCGACGGGAATCGGCCGCGGCTGGGTTTCGAAGATCAGCGGGAAGCCGACCACACCGGCCGCCACCAGCACGGCCGCGCCGATAAGGCGGCGGCGGGCGCGCAAGCGCAGCTGCTGCACGTCGTCGGCCGCCTTGGCGCCGGACTTGGCCGACTTTTTGGGCGGCACCGCGGCGGCGGTGTCATCGCGCTTGAGAAAGGAAAACAGGCCCATCGGCAGCGTCTGGCGTCAGTGGAAGGTGGGGGGCTGGGGTGCGGTAGCACCAGCCGTCACGCGCGGCAGGCCCTGTTGAAGCACCCCGCCCACGGTGTAGAAGGAACCGAAGACGAGGATTCTATCGGCCGTGGTCGCCCCGGCCGCCGCTGCATGCAGGGCGTCCAGCGGGTTGGCATGGGTGTGCGTCGCGACATCGGGCGGCGTCTTCAGCCCGGCAGCGAGAAAGGCCGCTTCGAGCTGCTCGGCCTTGGCGGCGCGGGGAATGGCCAGGTCGGTGAAATGCCAGACGTCCACCAGCGGCGCGATCCTGGCCAGGATGCCCGCCAGGTCCTTGTCCGCCATCGCCCCAAAAACGGCATGGGTGCGCGGGAAAAAGCCCATCTGGTCCAGGTTCTGGGCCAGCGCCGCGACGGCGTGCGGATTGTGGGCGACGTCGAGCACGACGGCCGGCTGGCCGGCCAGCACCTGGAAGCGACCGGGCAGCTCGACCAAGGCCAAGCCGGTGCGCACAGCCTGGGCGCTGATGGGCAGCCGGTCGGCCAGCGCCTCGAAGGCGGCCAGCACGCCGGAAGCGTTCAGCAGCTGGTTGACGCCGCGCAGCGCCGGATAGGCCATGCCGGAGAAGCGCTTGGCTCGCCCGGCCCATTGCCATTGCGTGCGGTCACCGCTGAAGGTGAAGTCGCGGCCCAGCTGGCGCAGGTCGGCGCCGATCTCCAGGGCCCGCTCCGCCAGCGAGGCCGGCGGCATCGGGTCGCTGACGACGACGGGCCGGCCCGTGCGCATGATGCCGGCCTTCTCGCGGCCCACGCTGTCACGGTCGCTGCCGAGGAACTCGGTGTGGTCCAGATCGATGCTCGTGATGACGGCGCAGTCGGCGTCGATGACGTTGACCGCATCCAGCCGCCCACCCAGGCCGACTTCGAGGAGTACCAGGTCCAGCGGCTCATGCTGCAGACGCCGCATGATGGCCAGCGTCGTGAACTCAAAATAGGTCAGCGTGATGTTGCCTCGGGCGGCCTCGACGGCCTCGAAATGCGGCACCAGCGATTCGGCCGCCACCGGCGCGCCGCCGACCCGGCAACGCTCCTGGAAGTGCACGAGATGCGGCTTGATGTAGAGGCCGACGCGGTAGCCGGCGTGCAGCGCGATGGACTCCAGCATCGCGCAGGTCGAGCCCTTGCCGTTGGTGCCGGCGACGACGATGGTGGGGCAGTCGAAGGCAATGCCCAGCCGCTCGCGCACGGTCGCGACGCGGTCCAGCGTCATGTCGATGGACTTGGGGTGCAGGCGCTCGCAGTGAGCGAGCCATTCATCGAGCGTCATGGTCGAGCGTCATGGCGAAACAAAAAACAAAAGCCAGGCACGGGGCCTGGCTTGGACCTCTGCGGGCGACGTTCAGGCGACGGCGTCCGCGCTCTGGCGTTGCAGCATGGCGAGCTGTCGGGCAATCGTCTCGCGCAGCTGGCGGCGGTCCACGATCATGTCGATGGCACCCTTCTCCATCAGGAACTCGGCGCGCTGGAAGCCGGCGGGCAGCTTCTCACGCACGGTGTTCTCGATGACGCGCGGGCCGGCGAAGCCGATCAGCGCCTTGGGCTCGGCCAGCACGATGTCGCCGACGAAGGCGAAGCTGGCCGACACGCCGCCCATGGTCGGGTCGGTCAGCACGCTGATATAGGGCAACTTGGCCTTGGCCAGTCGCGTCAACGAGGCGTTGGTCTTGGCCATCTGCATCAGGCTCAGCAGACCCTCCTGCATGCGTGCGCCGCCGGTGGCGGTGAAGCAGATGAAGGGCGTCTTCTGCTCGATGGCGGTCTCGACGCCACGCACGAAGCGCTCGCCGACCACCGAGCCCATGGAGCCGCCCATGAAGTCGAACTCGAAGCAGGCGGTCACGACGGGCACGCTCATGATGGCGCCGCCCATGACGATCAGCGCGTCGGTCTCGCCGGTGTTCTCCAGCGCTTCCTTCAGGCGGTCGGGGTACTTCTTGCTGTCCTTGAACTTCAGCGCGTCGACCGGCAGCACTTCCTGGCCGATCTCGTAGCGGCCTTCACCGTCGAGGAAGGCGTCCAGGCGCGCACGGGCGCCGATGCGATGGTGGTGCGAGCACTTGGGGCAGACGTTGATGTTCTGCTCGAGGTCGGTCTTGTAGAGCACCGTCTCGCAGCTCGGGCACTTGATCCACAGGCCCTCAGGCACCGTGCGCCGGTCGGCGAGGTCGCCCTGCTGGATCTTGGGCGGGAGCAGTTTGTCGATCCAACTCATGTCAGTTCCTCTTGTCGAGTGCGGCACGGATGTCTTGGATGAACGCCGCGCCGGTCAGGGCGACATTATCGGCTGGCTGGCGCTCCAGCAGCTCGACCAGCTTGGAGCCGATGACGACCGCGTCGGAAACGTCGGCAACGGCCCGTGCCGTCGCGCCGTCGCGGATGCCAAAACCAACGCCCACCGGCACGCTGACGTGCTGGCGGATGCGCGGCACAGCCTCGGCCACGGCCGCTGTGTTCAGGTGGCCGGCGCCGGTCACACCCTTGAGCGACACGTAATACACGTAGCCGCTGGCCAGCTTGCCGACCTGGGCCATGCGCGCCTCGGTGGACGTGGGGGCGAGCAGGAAGATCGCATCCATGTCGGCAGCGCGCAGCTTGGCAGCGAACTCCTCGCATTCCTCGGGCGGGTAGTCGACGATCAACACACCGTCCACGCCGGCGTCCTTGGCGTCGGCCACGAAGGCGTCCAGGCCATAGCGTTCGACCGGGTTGGCGTAGCCCATCAGCACCAGCGGTGTCTTGTTGTTACGAGCACGGAACTCGCGCACGAAGCCAAGCACCTTGCGCAGGCCGATACCGTTCTTCAAGGCGCGTTCACCGGCGCGCTGGATGACGGGGCCATCGGCCATCGGGTCGGAAAACGGCACGCCCAGCTCGATGACGTCGGCGCCGGCCTCGGCCATGGCCAGCAGCAGATCGACTGTTGCACTCGGGTACGGATCACCCGCGGTGACGAAGGGGATCAGCGCCTTGCGGCCGGCGGCCTTGAGCTGGTCGAAAGTGGTGGCGATGCGGCTCATTGCGCACCTCCCTTGACCATCTCGCCCGCTTGCGAAGGCCGGTCGAAATAGGCAGCACCAGACAGGTCGGCCACGGTGCCGATGTCCTTGTCGCCCCGGCCGCTGAGGTTGACCAGCAGCACCTTGTCCTGCCCAAGCGTCGGGGCGAGCTTGATGGCATGCGCGACCGCGTGGCTGGATTCCAGCGCCGGGATGATGCCTTCGGTGCGGCACAGCCGGTGGAAGGCCGACAGTGCCTCGGCGTCGGTGACGCCGACGTATTCGGCACGGCCGATGTCCTTCAAGTGAGCGTGCTCGGGGCCGACACCGGGGTAATCCAGGCCGGCCGAGATGGAATGAGTCTCGATGATCTGGCCGTCCTCGTCCTGCAGCAGGTAGGTACGGTTGCCGTGCAGCACGCCGGGGCTGCCAGCGGTCAGCGTCGCGGCATGCTTGCCACTGGCGATGCCCTGCCCTTCTGCTTCGACGCCGATGAGCCGGACTGCCTCGTGCGGGATATAGGGGTGGAAGATGCCGATGGCGTTCGAGCCACCGCCCACGCAGGCGATGACGGCGTCCGGCTGGCGGCCGGCCAGCTCGGGCATCTGCTCCAGGCACTCCAGCCCGATGACGCGCTGGAAGTCGCGCACCATCATCGGATAGGGATGCGGGCCGGCCACGGTGCCGATGATGTAGAAGGTGTTCTCGACGTTGGTGACCCAGTCGCGCATCGCCTCGTTGAGGGCGTCCTTCAGCGTCTTGCTGCCGCTCTCCACCGGCACGACGGTCGCACCGAGCAGCTTCATGCGGTAGACATTGGGCGACTGGCGCTTCACATCCTCGCTGCCCATGTAGACGACGCACTCCAGGCCGTAGCGCGCGCAGATGGTCGCCGTGGCCACGCCGTGCTGGCCGGCGCCGGTCTCGGCGATGACGCGCGGCTTGCCCATGCGCTTGGCCAGCAGGGCCTGGCCGATGACGTTGTTGATCTTGTGTGCGCCGGTGTGGTTGAGGTCCTCGCGCTTCAGGTAGACCTGCGCGCCGCCGAGTTCGCGGCTCAGGCGGTCGGCGTGATAGATCGGGCTCGGGCGGCCGACGAAGTGCTTGAGTTCCTTCTTGTACTCGGCGATGAACTCGGCGTCATTGCGGTAGTGGGCGTAGGCGTCCTTGAGCTGGTCCAGCGCATGGACGAGGGTCTCGGAGACGAAGCTGCCGCCGAAGGTCGCGGTGCCCGCATGGCGGAAATGCCCGGTCGCGTCGGGCTGGTCGTACTGGAACATGGTCTTCCTCAATCGGGTCAGTTCTGCGTCGGCGCGGCTGTCAGCGAGACGAACAGCGCGGCAGAACTCATGGATCAGGTCGGCGCTCTTGATGCCCTTGGACACCTCGACGCCGGAACTCACATCAACGGCCCAGGGCCGTACCGTCGCGATGCCATCGGCGACGTTTGCTGCATTCAACCCACCAGACAAAACGAGGCGAGAGCTGACGCTTGGAGGAATGAGTGACCAATCGAAGACCTTGCCGCCACCGCCATAACCGTCGACGTGGGCGTCGAGCAGCAGGGCCTGGGCGTTGGGAAATTGAGTGGCGAAGTTTAGCAAATCGACCCCGGGCGCCATGCGGGCAGCGCGCAGGTAGGGCCGTTTGATCCGGTCGCAGTCGGCGGGGGTCTCGTCGCCATGGAACTGGACGAGCATATTGGGCAGCGCGTCCAGCCCGGCCTGCAACTCGGCGCCCGTCGCGTTGACGAACAGGCCGACCGGCGTGACGAAGGGCGGTAACAGCTTGGCCAGCGCCCTCGCCCGCTCGGGCGTCACGGCGCGCGGGCTCTTGGCGTAGAAGACGAAGCCGATAGCGTCGGCGCCGGCTTCGACGGCCGCCTCCACGTCGGCTTCACGAGTCAGGCCACAGATCTTGATTCGAGTCATGGAAGCCAATTCAGAGCCGCGACCTCGCGCGGGATGTCGAGTTCGACATCGTAGGTCGGGCCGAGAAAGTAGAGCCCATCAGGGGCAAAGGTCGGAGCCGCCACTTTGCGGTCCCGCGCGGCGAGCACGTCCGACACCCAATCCGCCGAGCGCGTACCGCTGCCGACGGCGAGGATGCAGCCCATCAGGTTGCGCACCATGTGATGCAGGAAGGCACTGGCCTCGAATTCGAAGCGCCAGTAGGCGCCGCGCCGTTGCACGCGGATCTCGCGCAGCGTCTTCACCGGCGAAGCGGCCTGGCATTCCGAGGAGCGAAAGGACGAGAAGTCATGCTCGCCGATCAGCCGTTCCGCGGCGGCTTCGAGGGCAGCTTGGTCGAGCGGGCGGAATACCCAGCCGCATTGGCCGGATTCGATGGCCGGCCGCACGGCGGATTCCAGCAGCAGATAGGCGTACCGCCTGCCACGCGCGGAATTGCGGGCATGAAAGGTGTCGCCCGGAAAGCGGCACCACTGGATGGCGATGTCGGGCGGCAGGTAGCGGTTGCTGCCGCGCACCCAGGAAAACAGCTCGCGCTCGACCTCGGTGTCGAAATGGATGACCTGGTTGATGCCATGCACGCCCGCATCAGTGCGGCCGGCGCAGACCGTGCGGATGGGCTGTGCAGCGAACGCGGACAAGCCTTTTTCAAGCGCATCCTGCACGGTGCGGCCGTCCGGCTGGCTCTGCCAGCCGTTGTAGCCGCCACCGCGGTAGCTGACTCCTAGTGCGACTCTCATGGGCTCCAAGTAAAAACGCCCGGCAAGCCGGGCGTTGAAGTATCGCGGCTGAGCCTTAGCGCAGCTCGTTCAGCATGGCCTGCGCCTTGTCACGCAACGGGCCGCTGGCACGCTGGATCAGCTCCTGGAGCACTTCGCGGGCGCCTTCGGTGTCACCGATCTGACGGAATTCGTCGGCCAGCTCGAGCTGACGCAGCAGCGGGTCGCCTTCGTCATCACCCAGCCCTTCGAGAGCCGCCCCCAGCACCTCGGGATTCGTCTCGCCAGGCAGCGTGGGCTCGCCGAAGTCGAAATCCAGGTCGGTGGACGCCGATGCAGGGACCGCAGGCGACGGCGGCAGCCCACCCATGCTGCTGAGATCGAAGTTCAGGTCCGGCGCGGGGGGTGCCGTGCGGGTGCCGCGACTGGAGATGTCGAAGTCCATCGTCATCGGCGCCTGCTCAATCGACGCGGGCATGGCCTGGGTGGCCGCCATCGCATTCGGCGAAACCGGCTCGGGCGCATCCAGATCCAGATCAAGCGCCAGGTCGAAGCCGCTGACCGGCCCGGTGTCGGGACCGCCGCGCATCGCATCGGTTGCCATATGAGCCGCAGCCGCCGCAGCAGCGGCCGACGCGCCGCTCGGCAACGCCGTCTGGGGCAGCGTGCTGGCATTCATCGGCTCGGGGCGCAGCTCGGGGCCATCCTCGACATGAGCGGGCGCGCCGCCAGGCTGATAGAGCGGGTTGTCCGGGTCGATGCCGCGCCCCAGCTCCTGGGCCTTGCCCCAGTCCTCGCCCGAACCCTTGGTCTCGGCGTAAAGCTGCACGGCCAGCTGCTCGAAGCCCTTGGTGTCACGGCGCTTGGCGTAGACCTCCAGCAGCTTCAGGCGGATGGCCAGGCGCGTGGGATTGGCGCGCAGCGCTTCCTTGAGGATTTCCTCGGCCTGCAGGTCGCGGCCATAGGCCAGGTAGACGTCGGCTTCCGCGACCGGATCGACGTCACCAATCGCGTCGAGCTGGCTGAGCGAATAGCTCATCGACGACTGGCCGCTGTTCTGCGCGTCGCGCGTGTCGACGCGCTGGCCACCGGTGCCACCGAAGAAGGAATCGGGCTGCAGGCGGCTTTCGTGGAAGCCGGTCTCGGCTGCATGGGCCGGGCGGCGCGAGCGCAGGCGGTACAGGCCCAGGCCGCCCAGCACGGCGACGAGGACACCGGCCAGGGGCAGCACGATGGGGCTGTCGAGCAATTGCTCGATGAAGCCCGGTGGCTCGGCAGCGGGCGGCGGTGCCAGCGGTGCACTGGCGCGCGGCGCAGGACGGGACGCGGCCGCACTCGCCGCAGCCGCAACCGGCGTCGACGCAGCAGCGGATGCGGGCTCGGCAGTCGCCACGACCGGCGCGGGCAGCACCGGCGTTGCGGGCGCGGGCGCAGACGCTGTGGTGGGCGCCGGCGCCGCTGGCTTGGCCGCACTGGAGAGCTTCTTCAGCTCCTCGACATTGCGGGTCAGCTCGGCCACGCGGGCGGCGGCGTCCTTCTTCTCGGTGTCCTTGGACAGCTTGGCCTCGGCGGCGCTGGCGGCGGTGCTGCCAGCCTTGCTGAGGGTGAGCTTGTCGGGCGTCGGCGCAGCGGCGGGCTTGCGGTCCTCGACGGCGGCCTGCACCTGTCCTTTGGACTGGCGCTCGCTCCCGCTGTTTTGCAGCGTCGGCGCGGCGGAGGCCAGGCGCTGGCGGTAGGCCGAGAAATCGGCGCTCTGGGCCAGGATGACACGACGCGCTTCGGGCGCGGGCACCGCGGCCAGCGAGTCGCTGGACGGGACCTGCAACACGGCACCCGACTTCAGCAGGTTCATGTTGCCGTCGATGAAGGCGTCGGGATTGTTTCGGAACAGGCCGACCAGCATCTGGTCCAGCGAGATGCCGCTGACCTGGGTGCGCGTGGCAATCTTGGACAGCGAGTCGCCAGGGCGCACGGCGTACTCGGAGGCCGCCGTGGCCGGTGGTCGAACGGGAGCGGGTGCGGCAGCAGGCGGGCGGGCCGCGGCCACCGGCGCTGGCGCCGATGCGGAACCGTTGCGCGGCAAGGCTGAAGTCACAGCCGGCGCCGGTGCGGGAACAGCCTCGCTCGACGCAGCGGTGGCCGGCGCAGGCGCGGCGGCCACGGCCGGCGGTGCCGTAATGATCGGCGCGGGCTTGGGCAGGCTTGGCGGGTCGAACAGCAGCGTGTATTCGCGCACCAGGCGGCCACTGGACCAGCTCAATTCGAGGATGACGTCGACAAACGGCTCCTGGACCGAGCGATCACTGCTGACGCGCAGCAGGGTGCGGCCGTTGCTGCGCACGATCTGAACCTGGGTCGACGTCAGCACCGGGTTGTATTCCACGCCAGTGGCGCGGTAGGACTCGGGGGGCGCGACGCGCACCTTCAGCGTCGACGCCTCCTCGGGTGTCAGGCTGGTGACGTCGATCTCGGCGCGCATGGTCTCGCCCAGGGCCGACTGCACATTCAGCTTGCCCAGGCCAAGCGCTTGCGCACCACCGCCGGCTACGAGCAGCGCAGCAGCAAGCGCCAGATGATGGCGAGCAAATCCCATGGGTCGAACTCCCTCGAATGCGTCGCGGATGTAATCTTTCAAGGCATTCCCCAAAGCAACAAGGCGGGGCACAAAGCCCCGCCTGTCTCGATCTTCAGAACGCGCGGCACGAGCCTGGTCTGCACGCTGGTTTGCACGCTGGGCTGCACGTTATAGCCTGTGTCGAGTCTGGAATAAAAAACACAACGGCATCAAGCATATACGCTGAAATGCTCAAGGGGTACCTGATGTGTCGCTTCGTTCCAATATCGACGCCCGGGTGAACCCTAGGTCAAACCGTAAAAGACCGTAAGCAAATCATGCCTTGCGCCACGCGGGGCGCAAGGCATGTTCGGTCTATCAACGCTCGAGCAGGATGCGCAGCATGCGGCGCAGCGGCTCGGCGGCGCCCCACAGCAGCTGGTCACCGATGGTGAAGGCACCCAGGTACTCGGGGCCCATGGCCAGCTTGCGCAGGCGGCCGACGGGGATGGTCATCGTGCCAGTGACGGCCACGGGCGTCAGGTCGCGGATGGTGGCTTCGCGCGTGTTCGGCACGACCTTCACCCAGGCGTTGTCGGCGGCGATCATGGCCTCGATGTCGGCCAGGGGCACGTCCTTCTTCAGCTTGAAGGTCAGGGCCTGGCTGTGGCAGCGCATTGCGCCGACACGGACGCAGAAGCCGTCGACGGGAATGGCGCCGGAGCCTAGGATCTTGTTCGTCTCGGCCATGCCCTTCCACTCTTCCTTGGATTGGCCGTTGCCGAGGTCCTTGTCGATCCAGGGAATCAGCGAGCCGCCCAGCGGCACGCCAAAGTTGGCCACCTCGTCGGGCGACAGCGTGCGCTGCTTCTCGGCCAACAGGCGGTCGATGTCGAGGATGGCGCTCTTGGGGTCGTCCAGCAGCGGCTTGACCGAAGCGTTCAGCGTGCCGTACTGGGTCAGCAGTTCGCGCATGTGCTGGGCACCGCCGCCGGAAGCGGCCTGGTAGGTCTGGGTGGACATCCACTCAACGAGGCCAGCCTTGTACAGCGCGCCCACGCCCATCAGCATGCAGCTGACGGTGCAGTTGCCGCCGATCCAGTTCTTGCCGCCGTTGCTCAGCGCTTGGTCGATGACCGGGCGGTTGACGGGGTCCAGGATGATGACGGCGTCATCGGCCATGCGCAGGGTCGAGGCGGCGTCGATCCAGTGGCCGGCCCAGCCCGCGGCGCGCAGCTTGGGGTAGACCTCGGTCGTGTAGTCGCCGCCCTGGGCGGTGATGATGATGTCGCAGCGCTTGAGCTGTTCGATGTCGAAGGCGTTCTGCAGCGACTTCTCGTTCTTGGCCTGGGCCGGGGCAGCGCCGCCGGCGTTGGACGTCGAGAAGAACAGCGGCTCGATCAGGTCGAAATCGCGTTCAGTGGTCATGCGCTCCATGAGCACCGAGCCCACCATGCCGCGCCAGCCTACGAGGCCTACCAAGGTCGTCATCATCATTCCTTTGCTTCACCAAACCCCATCCACTTTGGGCCCCGGCTCGTTCGCCGGGTTTGGTGGGGCGAGACGAGACGGAGCTTTAGCTCTTGATGGTTTTCGTGGTCGTAATGGCTTTGACGACTGCGTCGCCCATCTCGATGGTCGTGACCTTCGAGGTGCCTTCGGACCAGATGTCGGCAGTGCGCAAGCCCTGGGCCAGCACCGATTGCACGGCCTGCTCGATACGAGCGGCAGCGTCGGCTTGGTTGAGGGAGAACTTGAGCATCATGGCAGCGGACAGGATTGTAGCCAGAGGATTGGCGATGCCCTTGCCTGCGATGTCCGGCGCGCTGCCGTGGCTGGGTTCGTAGAGGCCCTTGTTGTTGGCGTCCAACGAGGCCGACGGCAGCATGCCGATGGACCCGGTCAGCATCGCGGCTTCATCGGACAGGATGTCGCCGAACATGTTGCCGGTCACGACGACGTCGAACTTCTTCGGCGCCTTGACGAGCTGCATGGCTGCGTTGTCCACGTACATATGGTCCAGCTCGACGTCGGGGTACTGGGCGTGGACTTCGATGACGATGTCCTTCCAGAACTGCGAGGTCTCCAGCACATTGGCCTTGTCGACGCTGGTCAGGCGCTTGCCGCGCTTGCGGGCGGCCTGGAAGGCAACGTGGGCGATGCGCTCGATCTCGGGGCGCGAATAGCGCATCGTGTCGAAGGCTTCGTCGGCGCCGGGGAAGTGGCCGTCCACGGCCGTGCGGCGGCCGCGCGGCTGGCCGAAGTAGATGTCGCCGGTCAGTTCGCGGATCAGGAGGATGTCCAGGCCTGCGACGAGTTCAGGCTTCAGCGACGAGGCATGCGTCAGCTGCTCGTAGCAGATGGCCGGGCGGAAGTTGGCGAACAGGCCCAGCGCCTTGCGCAGGCCCAAGATGGCCTGCTCGGGGCGCAGCGAACGCTCCAGCTTGTCGTATTTCCAATCGCCCACGGCGCCGAACAGCACGGCGTCGGCTTCCTGGGCCAGCTTCAGCGTGGCCGGGGGCAGCGGATGGCCGCTGGTCTCATAGGCCTTGCCGCCAACGTCGGCCCAGTCGAGCTGCAAAGGCAGGTCCAGCGCCTTCAGCACCTTGACGGCCTCGGCCATGATTTCTGGGCCGATACCGTCGCCCGGCAGTACTGCAATCTTCTTCATCTCAAATCACTCGGTTGTTCAGCCAGGGCTTGCTGGCGATGCGGGCGGATTCAAACGCACGGATCTTGTCGGTGTGCTGCAGCGTCAGGCCGATCTCATCCAGGCCGCCGATCAGGCACTCCTTGCGGAAGGGCTCGATGTCGAAGGGCAGCGCGGCGCCGTCGGGCTTCACCACCACTTGGCGCGGCAGGTCGACGACCAGCTGGTAGCCGGGAAAGGCATAGACCTCGTCGAACAGGCGCGCAATGGCGCTTTCCGGCAGGACGATGGGCAGCAGGCCATTCTTGAAGCAGTTGTTGAAGAAGATGTCCGCAAAGCTCGGCGCCAGGATGGCGCGGAAGCCGTACTGCTGCAGGGCCCAGGGCGCGTGCTCGCGGCTGGAGCCACAGCCGAAGTTGCTGCGCGCGACCAGCACGCTGGCGCCGGCATAGCGCGGCAGGTTCAGCACGAAGTCGGGGTTGGGCTTGCGGCTGGCCGGGTCCTGACCGGGCTCGCCATGGTCCAGGTAGCGCCACTCGTCGAACAGGTTGGGGCCGAAGCCGCTGCGCTTGATCGACTTCAGGAACTGCTTGGGGATGATCGCGTCGGTATCGACGTTGTCGCGGTCCATGGGCGCGACGAGGCCCTTGTGGATGGTGAACTTGTCCATGGTCAGCTCAGCGTGCGAACGTCAACGAAATGGCCGGTCATCGCCGCTGCGGCAGCCATCGCCGGGCTGACCAGATGGGTACGGCCGCCGGCGCCCTGACGGCCTTCGAAGTTGCGGTTGCTGGTGGACGCGCAGCGCTCGCCCGGCTCCAGGCGGTCGGCGTTCATGGCCAGGCACATGGAGCAGCCCGGCTCTCGCCACTCGAAGCCGGCGGCCTTGAAGACCTGGTCCAGGCCTTCGGCTTCGGCTTGCGCCTTGACGAGGCCGGAACCCGGCACAACCAGGGCCAGCTTGATGTTCTTGGCCAGCCGGCCACCGACACGGCGCACGACGGCCGCAGCCTCGCGCATGTCCTCGATGCGGCTGTTGGTGCAGGAGCCGATGAAGACCTTGTCGACATGGATGTCGCTGATGGCCTTGTTGGGTTCCAGCGCCATGTAGGTCAGCGCGCGCTCGATGGCGCCGCGCTTGACGGCGTCCTTTTCCTTGTCGGGGTCGGGCACGCGGTCGTCGATGGCCAGCACCATCTCGGGCGAGGTGCCCCAGCTGACTTGCGGGCGGATCTGCGCGGCGTCGAGCTCGACAATCTTGTCGAAATGCGCACCGGCATCGGAATGCAGCGTGCGCCAGTAGGCGACGGCCTGGTCCCACTCCACGCCCTGCGGGGAGAAGGGGCGGCCTTTCACGTAGGCAATGGTCGTTTCGTCCACGCCGATGAGCCCGGCGCGCGCACCGGCCTCGATGGCCATGTTGCAGACGGTCATGCGACCTTCCATCGAGAGTGAGCGGATAGCCGCGCCCGCAAACTCGATGGTGTAGCCATTGCCGCCAGCCGTGCCGATCCTGCCGATGATGGCCAACACGATGTCCTTCGCGCCGACGCCCTTGGGGCATTGGCCTTCGACCTTGACGAGCAGGTTCTTGGCCTTCTTGGCCGACAGCGTCTGCGTGGCCAGCACATGCTCGACCTCGCTGGTGCCAATGCCATGCGCCAGCGCGCCGAAGGCCCCGTGCGTGGAGGTGTGGCTGTCGCCGCAGACGACGGTCATGCCCGGCAGCGTCGCGCCCTGCTCGGGGCCGATGACGTGCACGATGCCCTGGCGCTTGTCGTTCATCTTGAACTGCGTGATGCCGACGCGGTCGCAGTTGGCGTCCAGCGTGTCGACCTGCAGGCGCGAGATCGGGTCGGCAATGCCTTGCGAGCGATCCGTCGTCGGCACGTTGTGATCGCTGACGGCGAGGTTGGCGCTCAGGCGCCAGACCTTGCGGCCGGCCAGGTCCAGGCCTTCAAAGGCCTGCGGGCTGGTCACCTCATGGACGAGGTGGCGGTCGATGTAGAGCAGTGCCGTGCCATCCGGCTCGGAGTGCACGACATGCTCATCCCAGAGCTTGTCGTAGAGGGTTCTTAAAGTCATTGCTTCTCTCGAGGAATCAGGGTGTCCACGAAGCGTTGCACCACGGTGGGCAGACGCTGCTGGCGCAGCACACCCAATACATATTCGCGCTCGGCCCACGGCTCTTCAAGCCGCAGGCAGCGCACGCCGAAGACGCGCGTGAAGCGCTCGGCCGGTTGCTCGGGCAGCACGGCCACGCCCAGGCCAGCTTCGACGAGCTGGGCGATGGCATCAAAGCCACGCACCTGCCAGCGCGCATTCAGCGTCTTGCCGCGTGCCGCCGCCTGCTCGCGCATCAGCTCTTGGGCGCTGGCACCGGCATGCAGGCCGATGAGGTCATAAGCCAGCAGGTCGTCGAAGGTGACTTCCTCGCGCTGGGCCAGCGGGTGCTTCAAGGGCACGAGCGCCGCGAGGCGACCGTGCGCAAACGTCCACGTCTGCAGCCGGTTGTCCAGCAGAGGCGGCGAGAACACACCGATGTCGGCACGCCCTTCCGCCACCGCGGCCTGGGCCTCGGCGCTGGTCAGGTCTTCCAGGCTGATGCGGATCTGGCTGTGCGCCTGCGAGAAACCCACCAGATGCGGTGGCAGCGCCTCGGTGATGGCACTGCTGTTGGCGGCGATGCGCAGATGGCCCTTGATGCCCCGCGAAAACTCCATGACCTCGGTCTCGAGTGCATAGAGGGATGCGTGCAGCGAACGGATATGGCGCACCAAGGCGCGGCCTGCCTCGGTAGGTTCGACCCCCCTCGCGCGCCGCTCAAAGAGCTGCACGCCAAGGCGGCTTTCCAGGTCAGACAGGCGCTTGCTGGCGGCTGCCAGCGCCAGGTGTTCCTGGGCGGCGCCGCGCGTGATCGAGCGGGTCTGCTCGATGGCGAGCACGAGATTGAGAGTGGTGAGGTCGTGGCGCATGTTGATCGTCCAACTCCAGCATAGCCTTCGTGAAGATAGAGATTCTGCGCCAGAAAACGACTGGCGTTTCGTGGTTTGCGAAGATCAATGCGGCGCGCTGGCCTGCTTCAACATCCCACGCAGCGCGTTGCGGCTGTGCGCACCGAAATGGCCCAGCAGCTCAGCGATGGCCCGGTGCAAGGCATCGCGTTGACCCTGCAGGTCGCGCGCCAGCTCGGGGCCGAACTGGGCTTCGTTGGCAGCAAAGTCCAAATTGGGGTCAGTGACGAATTTCGCCGGCGCGCCGACCACGACGGCTGCATCCGTCGCCGGCCCGGCCTTGAACGCCTCGGCCGCGACGATGTCGCGTACATAGTCGAAACCCCAGGCCGGGTAGCGGCCGTCGCGGGTGGCGTCGCGCAGCGCGAGCTCCAGCGGGCCATCGCGACGCTGCTGCGCGTTGTCGATGATCCAGCGCGTCTGGAACTGCTCCAGCACGAAATGGCGGTTGCTTTGCAGCACGACCAATCCCTGGCGATCTGCCGGCGCGCCCAGCTGGGCCTTGAGGTTGACCCACATCATGTGGCTCAGCGTCGCGCCCGGCGCTGCGCTGGAGTGATAAGGCTGCGTCAGGTCCTCGACATGGTGCAGGGCCATGCCCGCAAAGCGCCAACCCCAATAGGCATGGCCGCTCTGCCAGGCCAACGCGGCCAATGCGCTGTACTGCTGCACGCGCAACTCGGTGAAGGTGCGCGCAAAGCTGGGCGCCAGGGTGTTGAAGACGGCGCCCTGGTGGAAGAAGCCCATGTGAAAAGGAGCCTGCGAGCCGATGGCAACGGCCGCGTTCCCGAAAGGCTGCTTGCCGAAGCCGTAAGCCGGGTCGGCCGGGCTGCCCGGGTTGTCGTCAAAGAGATTGAGGTCGTGGCCGTAGTCGGGCTCGTCGCAGGCCGAGGCCAGCACGGCCAGCGGCGCGACGGTCTCGCCGGGCTGCAGTGTGACGAAGCGCTGGGTCGCGCCCTTGCCCGGGGTGGCGGCACTGACCACGCCGACATCCAGTGCAGAGCGGCTGGCGTCGGGGTTGCGCGGGTCGATCTGCAGATAGAGGGCCAGCCTGGCCTGGGGCGACAGGCGCAGCGCGCGCAGGAAGGCGGCGCGTCGCTCGGCGTCGCTGCGTTTGGCATCGGCCACAAAGCGCAGCGCGTCGGGCCGGGGGGCATGCCCCTTCAGGCGCTCGCGCAGCAAAGCCTCCTGAGCGTCGAGCCGAGCGGCGATGGCCACTTCCTGGTCGCGAAGGAAGTCGACGAGAGGTTCGGCCTTCACGACCGCAACGTTCGCAACCTCGGGCATGCGCTCGAAGGCGCGGTAGCACATGGGGGTGTGGTTGCCCCAGGCCTGCGCGAGGGTCGGCAACAGCAGGGCGAACAGGACGTGGAGGAGGCGCATCGGCGGCAGCGGCATGAGAAGCCGCGCATTCTGGCCCGTGCTGAGCAAAGCCTTGCGACCGAACTCGCGAAACGGCTTGTGGCCCCCTCGCCTTCCGGTGTGCCACGGGCCGGTGAGCCCAGCGCGGCACGCGCAAGTTTTGCTGCTTGCAGATTACGGGCGGGTACGGTTTCGCAGAAGCGGCGATTCGGGAAGCGCGGCTTCGCCAACGCCAAAGACGTCAGCGCCGCGAGCGGCTTCATGAAAGCCCCATGTGCCACGCAGGTGCCGGCTTCTACGATGCGGCACCCCTGCGGAGATCGCCATGATTCTGGTTCAGCGCATCCAAGACATCCTGCTCAAGCCCAAGGACACCTGGCCGCAGATCGCCCAGGAGACCGCCACGGTGCAGTCCCTGTACAAGGAATGGCTGCTCATCCTGGCGGCGATACCGGCGGTGGCGGGCTTCATCGGCATGTCGGTGATCGGAATGGGTGGCTTCGGCATCAGCTTCCGCGTGCCTTTCGTGAGCGGCCTGGTGCATATGGTGGTGGGCTATGTGCTGTCGCTGGGCATGGTCTACCTGCTTTCGCTGCTGGTGAACGCGCTGGCGCCCACCTTCGGCGGCACGCCCGACCCCCTGACCGCGCTCAAGCTGGTGGCGTATGGCTGCACGGCGGGCTTCGTGGGCGGGGTGTTCCAGCTCCTGCCCTCGCTGAGCGTGCTGGGCCTGCTGTGCGGGCTCTATTCGATCTACCTCATCTACCTCGGGCTGCCAGTGCTGATGCGCAACCCGCCGGAGAAGTCCGCCGGCTACACCGCCGTGGTCGTGGTGGCGGGCATCGTGGCCGGGTTGGTGGTGGGCGCGGTGAGCAGCGCAGTACTCGGCATGGGCAGCTGGGGCGGCGGGCATCAGGGTAGCGGCTCGGTGACGCTCAAGGGCCCGGGCGGCGACGTCACCCTCGACACCAGCAAGATGGACGCGGCCGCCAAGCGCATGGAGGCGCTGGGCAAACGCATGGAGGAGGCTCAGGCCAAGGGAGACAGCGCTGCAGCGGGCAAGGCGCTGAGCGAGATGATGGGCGCTGTGACGGGTGCGACCGGGGGGGCCAAGCCGATGCCGGCCGCGGACCTCAAGGCGCTGCTGCCTGAGACTCTCGGCGACTTCAAGCGCACCAGTGTCGAGGCCCAGAGCGGCGGCGCGATCGGCATCAACTCGTCATCCGCCCGGGCCCGCTATGGCAATGGCGACAAGTCCATCAGCCTGGACATCACCGACATGGGCAGCCTCGCCGGCATGGCCAACCTCGCCGGCTGGGCCAACATGACGCTCGACAAGGAGGCCGATGGCCGCATCGAGCGCGTGTTCAAGCAGGGCGACCGCACGGTGCGCGAGGACTATCGCAAGGATGGCTCGCACGCCGAGATGTCGGTGCTGCTGCCCAACGGCGTCATCGTCGAGGCCAAGGGCGAGCAGGTCGGCATCGACCAGCTGCGCGGCGTCATCAGCGGCGTCGACCTCAACAAGCTCGCCACCACAGCGCGCCAGCCCGGCTGAGCGCAGCCGCCTTTCAACCCAGTGCTGCAATCACCTCGGGCGGTGCCTGCACCAGCTCGATCAGCACGCCCTCTCCGCCGATGGGGAACTCATCGTTGCTCTTCGGGTGGATGAAGCAGATGTCGTAACCGGCCGCGCCCTTGCGGATGCCGCCGGGCGCAAAGCGAACGCCCTGCGCCGTCATGGCAGCCACGGCCGCTGGCAGGTCGTCCACCCACAGGCCGATGTGGTTCAACGGCGTGGCATGCACGGCCGGTTTCTTCTCCGGGTCCAGCGGCTGCATCAGGTCCACCTCGACGGCATGCACGCCCTGCCCCAGCGTGCAGATGTCCTCATCGACGTTCTCGCGCTCGCTCTTGAAATTGCCGGTCACCGGCACGCCCAGCAGGTCCACCCACAGGCGGCGCAGCTTGTCCTTGTCCAGCCCGCCGATGGCGATCTGCTGCAGGCCGAGGACTTGGAAGGGACGGGGCGTGGCTTGGGTCATGGCGTGACTCGCGTCAGGTTGTGGGGGGCTGGAGGCGCTGCTGCAGCCTGTCCAGAAGGGCCAAGGCGATGGGCAATCCTTGCCAGCCGGCATCGCCGGGCATACAGCGCTGCAGCGCCTCATCGGAGTGGGTCAGCGGTGCCGCCATGAAAGCGTAGCGGCGGCTCAGCGTCTCGTCGCCCACCAGTTCCAGGAAGCGCAGGTGCAGGTAGAGGGCGAACAGCGGTTTGGTGTGGTGGCTGCCGATGCTGGTGCCACCGACATGCCAGACCGGCGCCTCGCTGGCCATGGGCACGAAGCGCGGCGTCCAGCCCTCTGCCTGGGCCACGATCAGCAGCACGTGCAGGGTGTCGAAGAAGCCCTGGTAGGGCTTCAGGTAGCTGCGCGGCCCGAGATGCAGTTGTGCAAAAGGCTCGGCCACCGAGGCCGGTGCGCGACGGTACAAGCGCGCGTCGACCTGCCAGCGCTCCATCAGCTCGCGCAGCACCGGGGCGTTGAGGAAGAGCAGATGCGTCAGCGGGTAGGCCAGGCCGGTCCCCTCGCTGCGGGCCTCGAAGCAGCTGACCATGCTGTCCCGCCCCGTGGGCAGCAAGCGCGGCAACAGGCCGCCGTCAAAGACGTAGGCGTCATGGTCGAGGATGCCGAAGCTGGCGCCCTCGGTGCGCAGCAGCAGGCTGACGACCGCGCCATGCGGTGCACTGGACGCCGGCAGCGTCGGCAGCACATGCAGGGGCAGCGTCGGGAAGCGCCGCGCCAGCCATTGCCGTTCCCAGCGCCGGGCGCCGTTCGTCAGCAGCACCAGCTGTGCGCTGTCCACGAGCAGGCTCAGGCTGGGCTGCAGGAAATGCAGCGTCTGCGGCATCACGATGACGTAAAGCCGCGGCCGGCCGTCTTGCGGCAGCCGCTGCTGGAACTCGGCGCAGCGCCGCGCGCCGGCAGTGCCGCTCAGCAGCGCCGCATTGCAGGGCTGGGCAAGTGCGCGCCAGGCGCGCAGCAGCACGGCCGCCGGCAACTGCCACAGCAGCGCCTGGGCCTTGCCGAAGCCGCGCTGGCGCAGCGGCGCCAGCGCGGCCCGCAGCACACGCAGATGGGCGAACAGGCCGAAGCGCATCAGCAGCCGGCCAGCTTGAGCCGCCCCCAGAGCCAGCCGGTCTTGTAGCCGGCCAGCACCGCGATGGACTGCTGGTGGACATAGGGCAGTCGCCCGCCCCAACCGAAGAAGCGGTCGCGCAACCAGGGCGCCAGGACGGCGTGGGACTGGAACATCGGCGTCAGGCCCTTGCTGGCCTGACCGTAGAAGCGCAGGTGGGCGCGGCGGCGGCGGCCGTAGCGCTCGAACACGCCGGGCCAGTCGCCACCGACCTCGCTCGCCAGCTCGTGCGCATCGATCAGCGCCATGTTGGCGCCCTGCCCCAGCTGCGGGCTCATGCCATGGGCGCAGTCACCAATGGCCAGCACGCGGCCGTCAT
The DNA here is from genome assembly GCF_054049335.1 of Roseateles sp. P5_E1. NCBI lineage: Bacteria > Pseudomonadati > Pseudomonadota > Betaproteobacteria > Burkholderiales > Sphaerotilaceae > Roseateles > Roseateles sp. P5_E1. The sequence continues at coordinate 11,278 of NZ_JBFUMN010000008.1, read as the reverse complement.
GCCAGCGCGCCATGTGGACATCGGCGTAGCGGGCTTCACGCAACTGCCCGGCATCGCGCAGGCCGGCCAGCAGCGGCAAGACGTCGGGAAAGAGCTCGGCCATCTGCTGCTTGATGCGATCCAGCCCAACGCGCTCGCGCCAACCTTCAAGTTCGGCGACGGGCAGACTCCAGAACAGGTTGATGCCTCGTGCGCCATCGGCGTGATCGGCCCTGCCGACCGGCATCAGGCCGATCATCTGCGAGGCCGATCGGAAGCGCTGGCGCAGCTCGATCTGAGGGAAACCAGGCGGCGCCGGCAGCACGGTCCAGACGGCGCCCCAGGGAAAGGCGCGCGCATGCTGGTTGACCTTCATGCCTTCGCGCAGCCTGGAGAAGCTGCCGTCGGCGAGGATCAGCGCGGCATGGCGAGCCTTGGCTCCGCCGGACAAACGCAAGGTGACGCCGGCCTCGTCCTGCTCGAAGCCTTCAACCAGCGCGCCGCAATGCCAGCGGACGCCGAGCTCGCGCACCCGCTTCCACAACATGCCCATCAGCGCGCCGCGCTGGATGCCCAGGCCATAGGCCTCAGGATGGAAGCGCCGGTAGCTCATGTCCAGCACCGCGCGGCCCGAGGGCGTGTCGCCGAACAAGCGGTCTACCCGCGTACCCAGCGCCAGCGCCTCGTCCAGCAGCCCCATGGCCGTGAGCACGCGCTGGCCGGTGGGCTGAAGCAGCAGGCCCGCACCGATGGGTTTGGGCTCGGGCACGGCCTCGTACAGATCAACAGCGACGCCGCGCTCGGCCAGACGAATCGCTGCGGCCGCGCCGGCGACACCGGCGCCGACGATGGCGACGGATTCAGGCAAAGCGCAGGATGGGCTGGTCTACCGACAGGCTCTCGCCCGGCTTGGCCAACACCTCGGCGACGGTCACGTCCTGCGCGGCGGTCAGGATGTTCTCCATCTTCATCGCCTCGATGACCGCCAGCCGCTCACCGGCCTGAACCGTCTGGCCGACCTGCGCAGCCAGGTGCACGAGCAGCCCGGGCATGGGCGACAGCAGCAGTTTGGAGGTGTCCGGCGGTGCCTTGTAGGGCATCAACGTCTGCAATTCGGCCGCGCGCGGGCTCAGCACGGTCAGCTCGATCAACAGGCCGCCATGGTGGATGCGATAGGCCAGCGGGTTCTTCGCCGTGCCGCGCTCAGCCTGGGCGGTAAAGGCCAGGCCATTGACGGTGCCGGTGATGCGCACATCGTTCAGGCGGGAGCTGGAAACGATGCGGTAGTCCTTGCCGCCCACCTGCACGCGTGCCTCGCCCAGCGCGCCCGCGTATTCGCTGATGTGCAGCGCATGGCGCTCGCTGTGGCCAGCGCCGAGATTGACGACGGCAACGTAGTCGTGCTCGATCTGCACCTCGTGGCCGCGCAACTGGCCGCTGATGCCGGCCTCGCGCTCACGTGCCTTGCGGCGGATGAAGCCGGCCAGCGCGACAAGGAAGAGCGGGTCGTCATGCGGCACATCCTCGGCCTTGAAGCCGCCGGCGTAATGCTGGGCGATGAAGCCGGTGTTGAAGTTGCCGGTCGCGAAGTCCGGGTGGGCCAGCAGCGCCGCCTGGAAGGGGATGTTGCTGGACACGCCGCGGATGACGAAGCCGTTCAGCGCCTCGCGCATCTTGGCGATGGCTTCGGCCCGGTCGCGGCCGTGCACGATGAGCTTGGCGATCATCGAGTCGTAGAACATCGGGATCTCGCCGCCCTCGTAGACGCCGGTGTCCACGCGCACGCCAAAGCGCTGCGGCTCGGCCTGCGTCATCGTCGTCTCGGGCGGTTGGTAGCGCACCAGGCGGCCGGTGCTGGGCAGGAAGTTGCGGAAGGGGTCTTCCGCATTGATGCGGCATTCGATGGCCCAACCTTCGCGCTTGATCTGCTCCTGCGTGAATGACAGCGGCTCGCCGGCGGCGACGCGGATCATCTGCTCGACGAGGTCCAACCCCGTTATGCACTCGGTGACGGGGTGCTCCACCTGCAGCCGCGTGTTCATTTCCAGGAAGTAGAAGCCCTGGTCCTTGCCGACGACGAACTCCACCGTGCCGGCGCTCTGGTAGTTCACCGCCTTTGCCAGTTGCACCGCCTGCTCTCCCATCGCGCGGCGCGTGGCCTCGCTGATAAAGGGCGACGGCGCCTCCTCGATGACCTTCTGGTGGCGGCGCTGGATGGAGCATTCGCGCTCCCACAGGTAGACGACGCTGCCCTGTGAATCGCCCAGCACCTGGATCTCGATGTGGCGCGGTTCCTCGACGAACTTCTCGATGAAGACGCGGTCGTCGCCAAAGCTGTTGCGCGCCTCGTTGCGGCAGGACGTGAAGCCCTCGAAGGCTTCCTTGTCGTTGAAGGCCACGCGCAGGCCCTTGCCACCACCGCCGGCGCTGGCCTTGATCATGACGGGGTAGCCGATGCGCGCCGCGATGCCCACGGCCTCCTCGGCCGACAGGATGGGTTCGTTGTGCCCGGGAATGGTGTTGACGCCGGCCGCGGTCGCCAGCTTCTTGGACGCGATCTTGTCGCCCATCGCGGCGATGGAGCCGTGCTTGGGGCCGATGAAGACCAGGCCCTCCTCCTCGACGCGACGCGCGAACTCTTCGTTCTCGGACAGGAAGCCGTAGCCGGGGTGGATGGCCTGCGCACCCGTCTGCTTGGCGGCGCTAATGATCTTGTCGGCGACAAGATAGCTCTCGCGCGACGGCGCGGGGCCGAGCAGCACGGCCTCGTCGGCCAGGTCGACGTGGCGGGCGTCCTTGTCGGCTTCGGAATAGACGGCGACGGTAGCGATGCCCATCTTCCTTGCCGTGGCGATGACCCGGCAGGCGATCTCACCCCGGTTGGCAATCAGGATCTTGGTAAACATGAGGTGCCTCGTTATTTCGTTTTCGCGAGCAGCTTCTTGCGCTGTTCGGTGAAGTGCCACCACGGCTGGGCAGGCCCGCCGTTCATGAAATCGTGGGCAGCCATGAAGGTATCCAGCACGCAGGGGTCATGGCGCTGGCCCATCGGGTCGCGCAGGCGGTCGTAGGTCTTCATCGGGTCCATGCGCTTCACGTCTGCGGGCGTCGCGATGCCCAGGCCGATCAGGTCGGCTTCCATCGCCTTGCCGATGTTGGGGATGTCGGTGAGGCGCTTGGCTTCAGCGGCGCAGCTTGCCTTGCTCACAGCGGGATGTTCCCGTGCTTGCGCCACGGGTTCTCCAGCTTCTTGTCCTTCAGCATCGACAGGCTGCGGCAGATGCGCTTGCGCGTCTCGTGCGGCTGGATGACGTCGTCGATGAAGCCCCGGCTGCCGGCGATGAAGGGGTTGGCGAAGCGGGCCTTGTATTCGGCCTCGCGGGCCGCCAGCTTGGCAGGGTCGCCCTTGTCCTCGCGGAAGATGATCTCCACCGCGCCCTTGGCGCCCATCACGGCGATCTCGGCGTTGGGCCAGGCGAAGTTGACGTCGCCGCGCAGGTGCTTGGAGGCCATCACGTCGTAGGCGCCACCGTAGGCCTTGCGGGTGATGACGGTGATCTTGGGCACCGTGCACTCGGCGTACGCATACAGCAGCTTGGCACCATGCTTGATGATGCCGCCGTACTCCTGTGAGGTGCCAGGCATGAAGCCGGGCACGTCGACGAAAGTGACGACCGGGATGTTGAACGCGTCGCAGAAGCGCACGAAGCGCGCGGCCTTGATGCTGCTCTTGATGTCCAGGCAGCCGGCCAGCACCAGCGGCTGGTTGGCGACGATGCCGACCGTCTGGCCTTCCATGCGCGCAAAGCCGGTGACGATGTTCTTAGCGTAGTCGGGCTGCAGCTCGAAGAAGTCACCGTCGTCGACGACCTTGAGGATCAGTTCCTTGATGTCGTAGGGCTTGTTGGCGTTCTCGGGCACCAGCGTGTCCAGCGAATAGTCCAGGCGCGTGGCCGGGTCGCCGCTGGGGCGGCATGGCGCCTTCTCGCGGTTGGACAGCGGCAGGTAGTTGAAGAAGCGGCGCAGCATCAACAGCGCCTCGACATCGTTCTCGAACGACAGGTCAGCCACGCCGCTGCGGCTGTTGTGCGTGGTGGCGCCGCCCAGTTCCTCGGCGGTCACTTCCTCGTGCGTCACGGTCTTCACGACCTCGGGGCCGGTGACGAACATGTAGCTGCTGTCCCGCACCATGAAGATGAAGTCGGTCATCGCCGGCGAGTAGACCGCGCCGCCGGCGCAGGGGCCCATGATCATGCTGATCTGCGGCACGACGCCGGAGGCCATCACATTGCGCTGGAACACGTCGGCATAACCGCCCAGGGACGCGACACCTTCCTGGATGCGCGCGCCGCCCGAATCGTTCAGGCCGATGACCGGGGCACCGACCTTCATGGCCTGGTCCATCACCTTGCAGATCTTCTCGGCATGGGCTTCGGAGAGCGCGCCGCCGAAGACCGTGAAGTCCTGGCTGAAGGCGAAGGCCAGGCGCCCGTTGATCATGCCGTAGCCGGTCACGACGCCGTCGCCGGGGATCTTGTTGTCCTGCATGCCGAAGTCCACGCAGCGGTGCTCGACGAACATGTCCCATTCCTCGAAGCTGCCTTCGTCGAACAGCAGCTCCAGCCGTTCGCGCGCCGTCAACTTGCCCTTGGCGTGCTGGGCGGCAATGCGCTTCTCGCCACCGCCGAGCCGCGCACGGGCGCGCTTGGCTTCGAGTGCTTGCAGGATGTCTTGCATATGGGTTCAACCCTCGAACGGGAAATTGATCTCCACGCCATTACCGGCGGGGTCTTGGAAGAAGAACTGGTGCTGGCCGGTGACGGGCGAGCGGGACTCGTGGAAGCTCACGCCCAGCGCGCGCAGATGCGCCGCGGTGCCCACCGGGTCAGTGCCGAAGAAGGCCGTGTGGTCGTAGGTCGTCGGGGCGGCGGGGTTCACCGGGCCGCGCACCGCTTCATTGGCCCGCTGCGTGGACAGGTGGACGACCGGGTGGCCGCTGGCATAGAGCCAGTAGCCTGGGCTGTCGAAGTCCGGCCGCGGCCCTTGCTCGAGGCCGAGCACGTCGCGGTAGAAATCGCGCAGCACTGCAAGCAGCTCGGCGGGTGCGCGCAGATTGATGTGATGCAGGCCGGTGATCATGGGTTGCTCCTGAAGGTGGCCAACAACTGGCGTGCCGCGGTGGAGGCCGGCGTGCGACCTTCGCGCACGGCCGCGGTGGCGGCGTCGAGTTGAGCTTGTACGCCGGGATGCGTGACGAAGGCCAGCTTCAACCCCGACTGGATGCGCGCCCACATCCACGCCAGCGACTGCTCGCGGCGCTTGGCCGCCCAGCCGCCGCTGCCTTCACTCGCTGTGCGCAGTGCAGTCAGCGCGTCCCACACGGGCGCTATGCCATCGGCCTTCAGCGCGCTGATCTTCATGACGCGCTGCGTGGCGTGCGCATGGGTGGGCAGCAGGCGCAGCGCCGACGTGATCTGGGCCTGGGCACGCGTGGCGGCCACGTCGTCCAGGTCGGCCTTGTTGATGACGACCAAGTCGGCCAGTTCCATGACGCCCTTCTTGATGGCCTGCAAATCGTCGCCCGCGTTGGGCAGTTGCAGCAGCAGGTATAGGTCGGTCATGCCGGCCACGGCCGTCTCGCTCTGGCCGACGCCGACCGTCTCGACGATGACGACGTCATAGCCCGCCGCCTCGCACAGCAGCATGGCCTCGCGCGTCTTCTCGGCCACGCCGCCCAGCGTGCCGCTGCTGGGACTGGGGCGGATGAAGGCGCGCTGGTCCATGGAAAGCCTTTCCATGCGCGTCTTGTCGCCCAGGATGGCGCCGCCGGACAAGGTGCTCGACGGGTCCACCGTCAGCACCGCCACGCGGTGGCCACGTTCCAGCAGGAACATGCCGAAGGCTTCGATGAAGGTGCTCTTGCCCACGCCCGGAACGCCGGAGATGCCCAGGCGCAGCGCGCCGCCTGTGGCGGGCATCAGCGCCGTCAGCAGCGCATCGGCCTGTTCGCGGTGATCGGCCCGGGTGGACTCGATCAGCGTGATGGCCTTGGCCAGCGCGCGGCGGTCGCCGGCCTTGAGCGGGTCGGCCAGGTTCACGCCGCGGTCTCCCAGCGGTATTCGATGTCGAAGTCCTGTTCCTCGACCACCTTGAAGCCGTGGCGGCGATAGAACTCGTTCGCGCGGCTCTCGCGCAATGCGGCCAGCGTGATCGGCAGGCCTTGCGACTTGATCTGGTCGAGCACCCAGGCGCCCACGCCCTGCCCTTGCGCGGCGGGCCGCAGATAGAGGTGATGCAGCCGCAGTTCGCCCTCGCGCGGCTCGACGGTGAAGTAGCCGACGCGCTCGCCGTCCACGACGAGGTGCTGCATCCACTCGGGCCGGAATTGGCTCTTCAGCCGCGCCCGCGCCACATCGGGGTCGAAGCGGCCCAGCCGCTCCAGACTCTCGCGCAGCGCCTCGATGCGAAGGCTGAGCATGGCTTCGAAGTCAGCGTCAGTAACAGGCGCCAGCGTCGGCGTCATCAGGCGGCCACCTGGGCGCGGATCTGCTCCAGCACGTCCTTGGCACTGGCCGGAATGGGCGTGCCCGGGCCGTAGATGCCCTTCACGCCCGCCGCGTACAGCATGTCGTAGTCCTGGGCCGGGATGACGCCGCCGACGAAGACGATGATGTCGTCGGCGCCCTGCTTCTTCAGCTCGGCAATGATGGCCGGCACCAGGGTCTTGTGGCCGGCCGCGAGCGTCGAGATGCCCACCGCATGGACATCGTTCTCGATGGCCTGGCGGGCACATTCCTCGGGGGTCTGGAACAGCGGGCCGATGTCGACGTCAAAGCCCAGGTCGGCAAAGGCGGTGGCCACGACCTTGGCGCCACGGTCGTGGCCGTCCTGGCCGAGCTTGGCGATCATCACGCGCGGGCGGCGGCCTTGCTCGTCACCAAAGGCCGCGATCTCCTCCTGCAGCTTGGCCCAGCCCTCGGCCGAGTCGTAGGCGGCCGCGTAGACGCCGCTCACCTTGTGCGTGTCGGCACGGTGGCGGCCGAATACGGCCTCCAGCGCGTCGGACACCTCGCCCACCGTCGCGCGCAGGCGCACGGCCTTGATGGCCAGGTCGAGCAGGTTGCCTTCGCCAGTCTCCGCGGCCTGCGTCAGCGCGGCCAGTGCGGCCTGCACGGCGGCGGTGTCGCGCGTCGCCTTGATGCGGTTCAGGCGCTCGATCTGGCCGTCGCGCACCTTGACGTTGTCCACGTCGAGGATGTCGATGGGGTCTTCCTTGGCCAGCTTGTACTTGTTGACGCCGACGATGACGTCCTGGCCGGAGTCGATGCGCGCCTGCTTCTCGGCTGCACTCGCCTCGATCTTCAGCTTGGCCCAGCCTGAGTCCACCGACTTGATCATGCCGCCCTGGGCATTGACCTCTTCGATGATCTCCCAGGCCTTGTCGGCCATGTCCTGGGTGAGCTTTTCCATCATGTAGCTGCCGGCCCAGGGGTCGACGACGCTGGTGATGTGGGTCTCTTCCTGGATGATGAGCTGGGTGTTGCGCGCGATGCGGCTGCTGAACTCGGTGGGCAGGGCAATGGCCTCGTCCAGCGAGTTGGTGTGCAGGCTCTGCGTGCCGCCGAACACGGCAGCCATGGCTTCGATGGTGGTGCGCACCACGTTGTTGTACGGGTCCTGGGCGGTCAGGCTCCATCCCGAGGTCTGGCAGTGGGTGCGCAGCATCAGGCTCTTAGGCGCGGTCGCGCCGAAGCTCTTCATGATGCGCGTCCACAGCAGCCGCGCCGCACGCATCTTGGCGATCTCGAGATAGAAGTTCATCCCGATGGCCCAGAAGAAGCTCAGGCGCGGCGCGAAGTCGTCGACGCTCAGGCCCTTGGCCATGGCCGTCTTCACATACTCCTGGCCGTCGGCCAGCGTGAAGGCCAGCTCCAGCGCCTGGTTGGCGCCCGCCTCCTGCATGTGATAGCCCGAGATGGAGATGGAGTTGAACTTGGGCATCTCCCGCGCCGTGTACTCAATGATGTCGCCGACGATGCGCATCGACGGCTCCGGCGGGTAGATATAGGTGTTGCGGACCATGAACTCCTTGAGGATGTCGTTCTGGATGGTCCCGGCCAGCTTGTCCTGCGACACGCCCTGCTCTTCCGCCGCCACGACATAGCCGGCCAGCACCGGCAGCACGGCCCCATTCATGGTCATCGAGACCGACACCTTGTCCAGCGGGATGCCGTCGAACAGGATCTTCATGTCCTCCACCGAGTCGATGGCCACGCCGGCCTTGCCAACGTCGCCGGTCACTCTGGGATGGTCGCTGTCGTAGCCGCGGTGGGTCGCCAGGTCAAAGGCCACCGACACGCCCTGGCCGCCGGCGGCGAGTGCCTTTCTATAAAAGGCATTGCTCTCCTCGGCGGTGGAGAAGCCAGCGTACTGGCGGATCGTCCAGGGCCGGGCGGCGTACATCGTCGCCTGCGGGCCGCGCAGGAAGGGCTCGAAGCCGGGCAGCGTGTCAGCGTGCGGCAGGTCGGCCACGTCGGCGGCGGTGTAGAGCGGCTTGACCGTCAGCCCCTCGGGCGTCACCCAGTTCAGTGCCGCCACGTCACCGCCCGGAGCGGACTTGGCGGCGGCCTTGGTCCATTGCTCCAGCGTGGCAGTCTTGAACTCCGGGGCGTCCCCGGCGCGGCTGTCGTCCGACATCGAAACTCTCCTGTAACTGGGCCGGCATCTTAGCCGACTGATTATTCATAATTATGAATTCAGAATCGCTACACTCGGCCGCCATGCCCGGTTCCCTCGACCACGCCCCCCTCGCCGCCTCGGCTCTGTATGAGCAGGTGGCCGACCGCCTTCGCCAGCAGATCCTGGCGCGGGAGCTGGAGCCGGGGTCGTGGATCGACGAGCTCAAGCTCTGCGCCGAGCTGGGTATCAGCCGCACGCCCATGCGCGAGGCGCTGAAGGTGCTGGCCTCCGAGGGCCTGGTAACGATGAAGCTTCGGCGCGGCGCCTATGTGACGGAGATGAGCGAGCGGGACGTCAGGGAAGCCTACCAACTGCTCTCCCTTCTAGAAAGTGACGCCGCCGCCGAAATCTGTGTTCGGGCGACGGATGCCGAGTTGAACGAACTCGGCGAACTGCATCGCGCGCTGGAGGAGGCGTTGCCCGACCGGGACGCCTTCTTCGCCGCCAACGAACGCTTCCACCTGCGTGTGCTGGAGATCGACGGCAACCGCTGGCGGCTGCAGATCGTCGGTGACTTGCGGCGGCTGATGAAGCTCAATCGCCACCATTCGCTGTTCCGGGAGGGACGGCTGGCGGAGTCGCTGGAGGAACACCGCGCCATCGTCCAAGCGCTGCTTGCGCGCGATGCGCAAGCCTGCAGGCAGCTTGTCACGGCCCATTTTTGTAACGGACTGAGCGCCACCCAGACAGCTTTGTGAAGGCAGACGGGCGGTGCGTGAACTGCCACCGAAAGCCCGCGCTTATCGGCGTGTGGCTTCGCTAAGTCCTTACTAGCATGGCAATTACTGGGAAAACCACCCCCGGTCCGGGTGTTCGGGCCGTGGGCGGCGGCCTCGGTTCGGGTTGATTCCGGCCGATTTGAGACTTTGTTCCTCAAGTCAAGCGGGGCCGGCCCGATAACCGATCGAAGCACTTGAAATCTAGGGATACGGCCGTGCCACGGCATTGGCCGGCTGCCCCGGGTTGCAAGCCGCCACCTCCATGAGGGCGTGGCCGTCAGCACAGCAGGTACAACCATGGCAAGCATCGTCCCCTTCATTCCGGTCTCCAAGATCCCTGGCCTCACGACCACGTCGATCCGGGATTTCACGACCGAAGACTGGGCCGCCTTCAGCACCGACCAGCTGATTGCGCTGACCACCGTACAGGCCGCTGTGATCACCTCCAGCGGCCTTTCTGTCTTGAGCAGCGACCAACTGCGCGCTTTCCAGACCGAGGACCTGCGCGCCATTTCGACCGCGTCCATCGGCGGCTTCAATTCCGACCAGATCGGCGTCCTGACGACCGACCAGCTGCAGGCCCTGAGCACCGGCCAGATCCTGCAATTGAGCACCGCCCAGTTGCAGGGCTTCAATGCCGCTGACATGGTGGCCTTGACCACCGCCCAGGTCGGCGCCCTGAGCTCGACGCAGGCCAAGGGCTTCTCGACGGACCAACTGTCGGCCCTGGAAGCGGCGGACATCAAATTCCTGTCCACGGCCGCGCTGCGCGCCCTGACCAGCACCCAGCTGGACGGCCTCACCAGCGACCAGCTGCGCGCCCTGTCTTCCAGCCAGATCCTCGCGCTGACCACCGCCCAGGTCAGCACCCTGAACACCGACGACCTCAACACCCTGACGTCGGACCAGTTCAACAAGTTCAGCACGGCCCAGGTGCAGTCGCTGACAACCAACCAACTCAGCCATCTGACGACGGATGGCCTGAACGCGATGGGCTCGGCGCAGTTCGCCACCCTGTCCTCCCTGCAGGTCGGTTCGCTGACCTCCGACCAACTGCCCAAGATGGAGAGCGCCGATCTGCGCGCCATCACGACGGTGGCGCTGCGCGGCCTGAGTTCGGACCAGATCCAGACCCTCACCTCCGACGAGGTGGGCGCATTGACGACCGGCCAGATCGCCGCGCTGACCACGGCCCAGGTGCAAGGTCTGACGGCCGGCGACATGACGGCCCTGGACACTGCCCAGGTGGCGATGCTGAGCGCGGCCCAGGTCGCGCAGCTGAACACCGACCAGTTGTCCGCCATCGATGCAGCCGACATGAAGTCGCTGACGACGGTCGCCCTGCGCGCTCTCACCAGCACCCAATTGGACGGGCTGACCAGCGACCAGCTGCGTGCCCTCAGCTCCGGCCAGATCAATGCCCTGACCACCGATCAGATCCGCACGCTGAACACGGACGACCTGAACAGCCTCTCGTCCGACCAGTTCAACAAGCTCTCCACCGCCCAGGTCGCCGTGCTGACGACCGCCCAGTTGAGCCACCTGACGACGGACAGCCTCAACGCGATGGGCTCGACCCAGTTCGCCGCTCTGAACTCGGCCCAGTTCAGCGCGCTGACGTCCGACCAGCTGCCGACGATGGAGACGGCCGACCTGCGCGCCGTCACGACCGCCGCACTGCGCGGCCTCTCCTCCGACCAGATCCAGACCCTGACCTCGGACGAGGTGGGCGCCCTGACGACGGGCCAGATCGCCGCCTTGACGACGGCCCAGGTCAAGGGCCTGACGGCCGGCGACATGACGGCCCTGGGCACCGCCCAGATCGCCGCCCTGGGCTCGGC
>NZ_JBFUMN010000007.1:0-174741 GCF_054049335.1 Roseateles sp. P5_E1 | reverse complement strand
CGCCACGGGAGCCGGAGCCGGCTTGCGCGGCGCGGCGGCTGGCGCCGGCGCTGGTGCGGGCGCCTGACGGTTGGCGCCCTTGTCGGCGTTGAGCTTGATCCAGTGGAAGACGGCGTCGGCGGCCTTCTGCGCACGCTCGAGGCTCTCGGCCTTGGGTGCTTCTTGTTGGGCGCTGGCCGCTTGGGCCAGCATCAGCAGGGCGCCCGCGATGGCGGGCAGGGCAAGCGCCAGGGTACGGCGCGGTCCGAGTGTCATGACAGCTCCACAAAGACATTTCGGCCGGTGGCAAATGCCACCTCGGTCGAGGGGCGGACTCTAGTCAGACTGTGGGATGGCGTCAGCGGGGTTTGTCCCGCATGCGACGCAATTTGAAGCCGCTCCCGGCAAAGCGTCACGCTTGGCCGATGGTTCAAGACCCCAGCAAGGCGCGGCAACGCTTCTCGTGCTGCTGGATCTCGGCCAGCGTGACTTCGATGTCGTGGCGCTGCTGTTCGAGCTGCTGGCGGTGCTGCGCCAGGATGGTGAGGAAGGCCCGCAACTGGGGCGCAGCGCTGGCCTGGCTGTCATACATGTCGACGAGCTGCTTGATCTCCTGCAGGGCCAGGCCCAGGCGTTTGCCGCGCAGCGTCAGCTTCAGCCGAGTGCGGTCGCGCGGCGTGTAGACGCGGTTGCGGCCCTTGCGGCCAGGCTCCAGCAGGCCCATGTCCTCGTAAAAGCGGATCGCACGCGGCGTGATGTCGAACTCGGCGGCGAGTTCAGTGATCGTGTAGGTCGTTTCGGTCGCGGCGGGGACAGGTCGGCGGGAGGGCATGGCTACACTCAATTGACGTAAACGTCAGTCTAGAGCGGTCATGGCCAATCCACGCGAATCCGAACTGCATTACCCCCTGGGCGATACCCTGCCCCAACCCGGCGAGGCGCTGGACCTGGCACCCGGCGTGCGCTGGGTGCGCATGGGCCTGCCCTTTGCGCTGGACCACATCAACCTGTGGCTGCTGCGTGACCGTCTCGATGGTCGCGAGGGCTGGACCATCGTCGACTGCGGCATCGCCAGCGACGACACACGCGCCAACTGGGAGCAGGTGTTTGCCGCGCACCTGGACGGTTTGCCCGTGCTGCGTGTCATTGCGACGCACTTCCACCCTGACCACCTCGGGCTCGGGCACTGGCTGACCGAGAAATGGAATTGCCGGTTGTGGATGAGCGCGACCGACTACAACCTCGCCCGCCTGGCCAGCGGCTCGACGGTGGGCATGGGCGGCGCTTCGGCAGCGGCCTTCTTTGGCAGCCATGGCCTGACCGACCCGGAGTCGCTGGAGAAGATCCGCGCCCGTGCCGACTACTACCCCAAGATGGTGCCGGTCGTGCCGGCCAGCTACCGGCGGCTGATGGATGGCAGCGAGATCGACATCGGCGGGCGCACCTGGCGCTGCATCGCCGGCTACGGCCACGCGCCCGAGCACATCAGCCTGTTCTGCGAAGAAGCCAAGCTGCTGATCAGCGGCGACATGGTGCTGCCGCGCATTTCGACGAATGTTTCCGTCGTCGACGTCGAGCCCGAGGCCGACCCGCTGACGCTCTATCTGGACTCACTCAAGCGCTACCTGGAACTGCCGGCCGACACGCTGGTGCTGCCCTCGCACGGCAAGCCTTTCACCGGCCTGCATGCGCGCATCGACCAGTTGCAGGAGCACCATGTCGAGCGCCTCGCCGAGGTCATCGCCGCCTGCCGCGCCGAACCGACGCATGCGGCCGGCCTGCTGCCCGTGCTGTTCAAACGCAAGCTCGACCTGCACCAGACGACGTTCGCGATGGGCGAGGCGATCGCTCACCTGCACGCGTTGTGGCTCAAGGGCGAGCTGAAGCGCGAACTGGGCGCCGACGGCGTCTACCGCTTCCTGCCCGGCTGACGCCGGCGCCAAAGAGAAACGCCGCCGACGATCAAGATCGTGCGGCGGCGGTCCGGCTTAGCGCGGTACCTTCACTCCCTCCGGCTGGGCCGGCTGCGGGTACCTGTGTGACAGCGTCAGACGAAGTGTTGCGCTTTGTGAAGGCGGCAGGGTGACCGTGGCTCGGTAGTATTCACATGCAAGCCATTGCGGCGTCTTTCGGGCCGAGTGCCGGGCCGCCCCAAGCCGGCCCGCCTTGGCGATGTGCTTGCAGCTCAATGCTGCAAGCATCGCCGTCCCCCAGGGGGACCGGCCAGGTTGGCCGGCGTTCAGCCGGGCCAGACTGGACGAGGGGCCTACTGAACCACGATGGATTCCTCGCGCAGCGCATCGCGCGAGCGCTCGAAATCGGGCAGCACGGAGCGCACCGTGTCCCAGAACGCCGGGCTGTGGTTCATCTCGCGCAGATGGGCCAGTTCGTGAGCAACGACGTAGTCGATGATGGCCGGCGCGAAATGGATGAGGCGCCAGTTCAGGCGGATGGAGCCGTCGGCGCTGGCGCTGCCCCAGCGGGTCTGCGCCGAGGACAGGCGCAGCGACTTCATGGCCACGCCGAGCTGGTCGGCGAACTGGCGGCAGCGCGGCAGGAAGTCCTCGCGCGCGCGGGCCTGCAGCCAGGACTGGGCCAGGTCGCGGATCTGCTCGGCCGAGGCGCCCTGGGGCAGTGGCAGGCGCAACTGGTGCGTGGCGGCATCCCACACCACCTCGCGTTCGGCAGGTGCCAGCACCAGCGTCAAGGCTTCGCCGAGATAGGGCAGGCGGCCACCGTCCAGCCACTCGATGCGCGACGCCTGGATGCGCTGCTGGCGTTCGCGCTGCTCGACGAGCTTGCGCAGGATCCAATCGCCCTTGTGATGCAGGGCGCGTTCGATCTCGTTGATGGGCACCCAGCGCGGTGCGCTGACGCGCAGGCCCTGCGGCCCGACGACGAAGCCGATCGAGCGCCGGCGCGCGCGCTTGAGCTCATAGCCGATGCGATGCTGGCCCAGCAGGAGCTCACGCCGCGCGCGCGGCGCACCGGGCTCGGCTGGCGTGATCTCCGGCTCCACGTCAAACAGTGACAGCTGGCTGTCCTGCAGGAGTGGGGCCGGGCGCTTGGCGGGCATGGCGATCWGTGTTGGTTCGCCGCCGCGTCGCCGGCGACGCCGGCGGACGGAGGGTTGGCATAGGCCTCGGGGTCGAGGCGGCGCATCTCGGATTCGATCCAGTCCTTGACCTCGTTCATCAACTCGGCTGGCGAGCGGCCTTCGGGGCGGATCTGCCGGCCGATGGAGATGTCCACCACGCCCGGACGCAGCAGGAAGCTCTTGCGTGGCCAGCAGCGCGCCGCCGTCGCGGCGATGGGCACGACGGGCAGGCCGGCCTCGATGGCCAGGCGGGTGCCGCCGGTCTTGTAGTCGCCGACCTGGCCGCGCGGGATGCGCGTGCCTTCGGGGAACATGATGACCCAGTTGCCCTGGCCACCGAGGCGTTTGCCCTGGCTGAGCACCTTGTTCCAGGCCTCCGTGCGGCGGCCACGGTCGATGTGGATCATGTCCATGCGCGCCATCGCCCAGCCGAAGAAGGGCACGTAGAGCAGTTCGCGCTTGAAGACATAGGCCAGCGGATGGCTGAGCAGGGCCGGGTAGGCAAAGGTCTCCCACGTGCTCTGGTGCTTGGACAGCAGCACGACGCCGGCGCGGCGGTCCGAAGCCGACGGCAGGTTCTCCATGCCCTGGATGCGCCAGCGGATGCCGCAGATGAGGCGCGCGCTCCAGATGGCGACCTTGAGCCAGCCGGCACAAGCCCAGTAGACCGGGTCGCCGCGGCGGAAGATGGACAGGATGACGACACCGGTCGCCCAGGGGATGACGGTGACGACGAGAACCAGGACAAAGATCAGCGAGCGGATAGCGCTCAATAGCGTTGCCATCAGGACTTCCGAATCAATAGGTGCGCAACGGTGGCGCCAGAGTGCATGGCCAAGCGGATGCCGCAGAACCGGCTTTGCCGGGCTGCTGGCATCGCCCCCTTGAGGGGGCCGGCGAAGCCGGTAGGGGGTGGGCTCATCACTTCAGTTCAGGTCTCCGGCCTGGGTGTCGGGGGTCAGAACCTGGCCGCGCTGCACGGCAACGCGGCGGCGCTCCTCCTGGATGATGGCTTCGGCAAAGCTCATCAGGTCGTCGTGCACGCGGGCCGTGGGCACCTGCACGAGCAGGTTGGCGAGCTCGTTGGTGCCGAGGCTGCCGAAGGGGCCGGTCAGCACGAGGTGGGGCATGCAGCCGGCGTTCTGCGCCGTCAGCAGGTCGGTCAGCGACGCGCCGACCATGTGGATGGTGGCGAGCGCGACGTCGAAGCGCTCGCCGATCTGCTGGATGAGGCCGGGCAGGGGCTTGCGGCAGTCGCAGCCTTCTTCGGGCGTGTGCGGGCAGAAGAACGCCGCGTCCAGGCGCCCGCCCTTTTCGGCCAGCAACTGGTTCAGGCGGATGTGCACGGCATTCAGCGAAGCCATGTCCAGCAGGCCGCGGCCAATGCCGGCCTGGTTGGTCGCCAGCACCGTGTGCCAGCCGGCGTGATTGAGGCGCGCGACGGCCTCCAGCGCCCCCGGCAGCGGGTCGAGTTCCTCCGGCGCCTTGACGTGGTCGTCGCGGTAGCGGTTGATCGTGCCGTCCCGCCCGAGGATGACGAGCTTCATGCCGTGGGCGTGGTCGGCGCGCATGGAGGCTTTAGGCAAGGCGCGACAGGTCGGCGACCCGGTTCATGGCGGCGTGCAGGCGGCCCAGCAGGGCCAGCCGGTTGGCGCGGAGCAGCGGGTCCTCGGCGTTGACCATCACGTCGTCGAAGAAGGCGTCGACCGGGCCCTTGAGCGCGGCCAGGGCCTTCAACGAGCCGGTGTAGTCATGCTGCTCGAACAGCAGGTCGGCAGTGGGTTGGACTTCGGCAATCGCGGCGGCCAGGGCCTGCTCGGCGGCTTCCTTCAGCAGCGCATCGTTGATGGCGTGGGGCAGTTCGCCCTCGACCTTCTTCAGGATGTTGCCGACGCGCTTGTTGGCAGCCGCGAGCGACGCCGCTTCGGCCAGGGCGGCAAAGGCACGCACGGCTTCAAGGCGGCGCGGCACGTCGCCCAGGCGAGCGGGGTTCAGCGCCAGCACGGCGTCGACTTCCTGGGCGCTGTAACCCTGGTCACGCAGCGACACAGACAGGCGATCAGCGAAGAAGCTCAGCAGCGGTTCACGTGGGTTCTCGATGAGCTCGCCGAAGGCCGGCACGGCCGCGTCGATCAGCGCGGGCAGGTCCAGCGGCAGGTTCTTCTCGACGAGGATGCGGATGACGCCCAGCGCATGGCGGCGCAGTGCGAACGGGTCCTTGTCGCCGGTGGGCAGCTGGCCGATGCCGAACAGGCCCACCAGCGTCTCCAGCTTGTCTGCCAGCGCCACGACGGTGCCGGTGTGGTTGCGCGGCAGCGCGTCGCCGGCGAAGCGCGGTTTGTAGTGGTCCTCGATGGCGATGGCGACGCCGTCGCGCAGGCCTTCGTGGCGGGCGTAGTAGCCGCCCATGATGCCCTGCAACTCGGGGAATTCGCCGACCATGTCGGTCAGCAGGTCGCACTTGGCCAGCTGGCTGGCCTGCTGGACCTTGCTGTCCAGCACCTTGAACTCGTCGTCGGCGTCGACCGTGTAGGGCAGGGTCGCCATGCTCAGCTGGTTGACGATGGCATGCGCGATCGACCTGACGCGCTCGGCGCGCTCACCCTGACTGCCCAGCTTGCCGTGGTACACGACCTTGGCCAAGCCTGGCAGGCGGTCTTCGAGCTTCTTCTTGCGGTCCTGGTCGAAGAAGAACTTGGCATCGGCCAGCCGCGGGCGCACGACGCGCTCGTTGCCCTGCACGACGGCGCCGGCGTCGGCGGGCGCGATGTTGCTGACGACCAGGAAGTGGCGGGTCAACTTGCCGTGAGAGTCCAGCAGCGGGAAGTACTTCTGGTTGGCCTTCATCGTCAGGATGAGGCACTCCTGCGGCACGGCCAGGAACTCGGCCTCGAACGCACAGGTCAGCACATTGGGGCGCTCGACGAGGGCGGTGACTTCGTCGAGCAGGGCCGCGTCATCGATGGGCGTGAGGCTCAGCGCATCGGCCGCACCTTTGAGTTGGCGCGCGATCTCGGCGCGGCGCTCGGCAAAACCGGCGATGACGGCGCCCTGGTCACGCAGTTGAGTGGCATAGCTGTCGGCCGATTCAATGCTGACCGTGGGCTGGGCGGCTTCAAAGCGATGGCCGCAGGTCGTGCGGCCGGCAGTCAGGCCCAGGGCCTGCACGGGCACGATCTCGCTGCCGTGCAGCGCGACGAGGCCATGGGCCGGGCGCACGAACTTCACGTCGGTCCAGCCGTCTTCGAGCTGATAGCTCATGACCTTGGGGATGGGCAGCTTGGCGAGGGTTTCATCCAGCGCCTTCTGCAGGCCCTGCGCGAGCGTGGCGCCGGCTTGCATGCTGTCCCAGAACAGCGCCTCGGCCTTGCCGTCGGGCAAGCGCTTGAGTTGCGGCATGACTTCGGGGCCGGCGCCGATGGAGGCCAGCTTCTTCAGCAGCGCGGGCGTGGCCTGGCCATCAGCGGTGAGGGCTACGGCGACCGGCATCAGCTTCTGCTGCACGGCCTTGTCGGCGGCCTTGGCGGCGACGTTGGCCACATGCACGCCGAGGCGGCGCGGCGACGCGAACGACGTGACGGCGGCGTCCGCAGCGGCGAGGCCCTGGGCCTTGAGGCTGTCGGCCAACACGCTGGCGAAGGACTCGCCGAGCTTCTTCAGCGCCTTGGGCGGCAGCTCTTCGACAAACAGTTCAACGAGCAGATTCATCAAGCGGCCGCCTTCTTGCTGTTCTTCAGTTCGATCTGCGCAACGACCTCATCCGCCCAGGCCTTGGGGGCCATCGGGAAGCCGAGGCGCGCGCGGCTGTCCAGATAGCTCTGCGCAACGGCGCGGGCCAGGTTGCGGATGCGGCCGATGTAGGCCGCGCGCTCGGTCACGCTGATGGCGCCGCGGGCATCCAGCAGATTGAAGCTGTGGGCGGCCTTCAGCAGCTGCTCGTAGGCGGGCAGGGCGAGCTTCTCGACCATCAGCTCCTGGCTCTTCCTTTCATGCGCGGCAAAGGCCGACAGCAGGAAGTCCACATCGCTGTGCTCGAAGTTGTAGGTCGACTGCTCGACCTCGTTCTGGTGGAACACGTCGCCATAAGTCAGGCCGTCGGTGTAGACCAGGTCATAGACCGATTCCTTGCCCTGCAAGTACATCGCCAGGCGCTCCAGGCCGTAGGTGATCTCGCCGGTGATGGGCTTGCAGTCGATGCCGCCGACCTGCTGGAAATAGGTGAACTGCGTGACCTCCATGCCGTTCAGCCACACCTCCCAACCCAGGCCCCAGCAGCCGAGCGTCGGGTTCTCCCAGTCGTCCTCGACGAAGCGCACGTCGTTCTTCTTCAGGTCGAAGCCCAGCGCCTCCAGCGAGCCGAGATAGAGCTCCAGGATGTTGGCCGGCGCGGGCTTCAGGACGACCTGGTACTGGTAGTAATGCTGCAGCCGATTCGGGTTGTCGCCGTAGCGGCCGTCCTTGGGGCGGCGGCTGGGCTGCACATACCCGGCCTTCCAGGGCTCGGGGCCGAGGGCGCGCAGGAAGGTGGCGGTGTGGCTGGTGCCGGCGCCAACTTCCATGTCGTAGGGCTGGAGCAGGGCGCAGCCTTGCTTGGACCAATAGTCCTGCAAGGTCAGGATGATTTGCTGGAAGGTCAGCATGAGGCGAGGGGGAGAGGGGGTGGCCGATTCTATGAGGCCGCCCTGCGCACGCCCGCCAGGGCCAACAGGGACAAAAGCCAGAGCGGCCAAAGCCCCAGCGCGGCCAGCCAGCGGGCATAGGGCGTGGAGCCGCTGCGGCCGTCGACTTCGACCTCCAGCACGCCGCGCTGCAGGGCGGGCAGCCGGGCGGTGATGTGGCCGTGATGGTCAACAAGGGCAGTGGCGCCAGTGTTGGTCGAGCGCGCGACGGGGCGCTGGAACTCGAGAGCGCGCATCTGCGAGAACTGCAGATGCTGGTCCTGGATCATGACGGTGCCGAACCAGGCCAGGTTGCTGACGTTGACGAAGGCGGTCGCCGCGTCGGGCCCGACGGCGCTCTGCACGAAGTCCTCGCCGAACAGATCCTCGTAGCAGATCAGCGGCCGCAGCCTCTGGCCGGCGACGGCCCAGGGGCGCTGGTGGTCGCCGCGGGCCTGGTCGTCCAGCGGGATGTTCATGGCATGCACGAACCAGCCAAAGCCCGGCGGGATGAACTCGCCGAAAGGCAGCAGGTGGCGCTTGCCGTAGTGGTAGTCGCTGCCCAGGGCGACGACGGAATTGACGAAGCCCTCGTCGGCATTGCCGAGGAAGGCGCCGAGCAGTGCGGGGCGTTCGGGGCGGGCCAGGCGCACGAGGGTGGCGCGGTCCAGCTCAGCCAGCGGCAGCGGCACGACCGATTCGGGCGTGATGACGACCTGGCCGCGCGCCGACTCGATGAGCCGGGCCAGCAACTCCAGATTGGCGGCGAAGCGGGCCGGGTCGAACTTCTGATCCTGCGGGATGCTGGGCTGGACCAGGGAGAGGGCCAGGCGGCCGCTGGAGGTCGTGAAGTCCTGCGGCAGCAGCAGGCCGGCCAGCGGGATCAGCAGCGCAGGCGCGGCCCAGGCAACGGCACCGCGCTTTAGCCATACCAGGCCGGCGGCCGCCAGCGCTGCCAGCGCGGAGATGCCGTAGACCCCCACCCAGGGCGCCCAGCCCGCCAGCGGGCCGACGGTGTGGGCGTAGCCCGCAGCGATCCACGGGAAGCCGCTGAGCCAGGTCGCCCGTGCCAGCTCGGCCAGCAGCCAGGCCGGCACCAGCGCCAGCAGCCGCCAGCGGCCCGGCGCGATCCAGCGCGCGGTCAGGCCCAGGGCCAGCGCGTAGAAGCCGCTGAGGAAGGCTGCCAGCAATGCCACCGCCAGCGCGGCCAGCAGCCAGGGGATGCCGCCGAACTGGTGCATGCTGATATGCAGCCACCACAGGCCCGAGGCCAGCCAGCCAAAGCCGAACAGCGCGCCGACCAGGGACGCAAACCGGGGCGTGGCCTGCTCGACGGTGGCGAACAGCAGCGCCAGCGCGATGGGCTGCAGATACCAGGCGCCGGTGGGCGCGAATGAGGCCGTGTGCAGCAGGCCTGCGGCCAGTGCGACAGCCGCAGCCCTCGCGCCCTTCACGCCTCGGTCTCGTCTTCGGGGGCGCGCGTGACCTTGAACCAGCGCACCGCGCCGCCGCGGGTCAGCATGACGGCGAAGTTCAGGCCGCCCACCTGCACGGTCTCGCCGCGGCGCGGCACGCGGCCGTGCTCATGGGCGATGAGGCCGCCGATGGTGTCGAAGTCGTTGTCCGGCAAGGCCAGGTTGAAGCTGCCGTTGACGGCCGCGATGGTCGCGTCGCCGGCGATGCGCTGGCTGCCGTCGGCCAGGGTGTAGATGCCGGACTCGCCATCCTTGTCGTCGAACTCGTCCTCGATCTCGCCGACGATTTCTTCGAGCACGTCTTCGATGGTGATGAGGCCGGCGGTGTTGCCGAACTCGTCGATGACGATGGCCAGGTGGTTGCGGTTGGAGCGGAAGTCGCGCAGCAGCTCGTTCAGGCCCTTGCTCTCGGGCACGAAGACCGTCGGGCGCAGCAGGGCGCGCAGGTTCAGCTCAGGCGCGCGCTGCATCTTGAGCAGGTCCTTGGCAAGCAGGATGCCCATGATGTTGTCGCGGCTGCCCTCGAAGACGGGGAAGCGCGAATGGCCGGTGTCGATGACGAGACCAAGCAGCTCGTCATAGGGCGCGTCGATGTCCAGCAGGTCCATGCGCGGTGCGGCCACCATGGCGTCGCCGGCCGACAGCTCGGCCATGCGCAGCACGCCTTCCAGCATCTGGCGCGACTCGGGCTCGATCAGCTCGCGCTGCTCGGCGTCGGCCAGGGTATCGATCAGTTCGCTCTTGGAGTCGGGGCCKGGGTGCAGGAACTCCAGCATGCGCTCCAGCAGGCCACGGGCCTCGGGCGGGTGTTTGGCGGCCCCGCGAACTGGGGGCCTGCCTGAATGCGGTTCGCTCAAGGGGAGCTGTCAAGGTATTGCGGAAGGGACAGAATAGCCGATTGATTTGACAAAACCTTGTGCTGGGCCTCCCAGCCCCCATATCTGCCGCCTTCGACGAAAACGGTTCCCATCATGTCCAAGCCCCAAGGCCTCATTCCCGCCACCATCCTGACCGGCTTCCTCGGTGCCGGCAAAACCACGCTGCTCAAGCGGGTGCTGACCGAGGCCCATGGCCAGAAGATCGCCGTCATCGAGAACGAGTTCGGCGAAGAGAACATCGACAACGACATCCTGGTGTCCGACACCAACGAGCAGATCATCCAGATGAACAACGGCTGCGTCTGCTGCACCATCCGCGAGGATCTGCGCACGACCCTGTCCGACCTGGCCGCCAAGCGCCGCAAGGGCGAACTGGACTTCGAGCGCGTCGTCATCGAGACCACCGGCCTGGCCGACCCCGGCCCCGTCGCCCAGACCTTTTTCATGGACGACGAGATCGCCGAGAGCTATCTGCTGGACTCGGTGCTGACGCTGGTGGACGCCAAGCACGCCGAGGAGCAGCTCAACAGTCGCCAGGAAGCGCGCATGCAGGTGGGTTTTG
Organism: Roseateles sp. P5_E1; assembly: GCF_054049335.1. Taxonomy (NCBI): domain Bacteria; kingdom Pseudomonadati; phylum Pseudomonadota; class Betaproteobacteria; order Burkholderiales; family Sphaerotilaceae; genus Roseateles; species Roseateles sp. P5_E1. The sequence continues at coordinate 164,092 of NZ_JBFUMN010000007.1, read as the reverse complement.
CCGACCAGATCTTCATCAGCAAGGCCGATCTGGTCGAGCCGGCGGCCGTCGAGGCCTTGGTGCACCGCATCAAGCACATGAACCCGCGGGCACCCATCCAGACCGCCCATTTCGGCGAGGTGGCCCTGGCCAAGGTGTTTGACCTGCGCGGTTTCAATCTGAACGCCAAGCTGGAGATCGACCCGGATTTCCTCAAAGCGGACGCTCACGACCACGGCCATCATCACCATGATCACGATCATGAACATGGCGAGCATTGCGACCATCCCCACCACCATGCCCATGATGACGACGTGAAAAGCTTCGTCTTTCGTGCCGACAAGCCTTTCAACCCGGCCAAGCTGGAGGACTTCCTGGGCGCCATCGTGCAGGTCTACGGTCCCAAGATGCTCAGATACAAGGGTGTCCTACACATGAAAGGCACGGACAAGAAGGTCATCTTCCAGGGCGTGCATCAGATGATGGGCTCCGATCTCGGCCCGAAGTGGATGCCGGGAGAGAAAAAGCAGAGCAAGATGGTGTTCATTGGTATCGACCTGCCAAAAGAGGTACTGATGCAAGGCTTGGAAGGCTGCTTGGCGTGATGTTTTTTTGCCCCGGGAGCACCGTTTCCCGGGGGGTGAAGGCTGAAGATTCCCTGTGGCTACAATCCGCCGCGCTCAAAATTGGGCAGCCGGCTGAAAAGCAGTGGGATCAAGGTCTGACACCGCGCCGATGCAAGCCCTGAGCGAGGAGAAGACAGTGAGCAAGACCCCGGCCCCCAAAACCGCCCCCAAGGGCGCCAAGAAGACTGACCCCGGCGCCGACGTCGCGATGCTCGAGGCGCCCGCGCCAGCCAACCGGTTCGCCGACCGGTTCGCTCCGCCCAAGCCCCCCGTGCGTGGCGCTGGCCATGTCGACGAGACGCCTCGCGTGGCCGCCAAAGGCGACCCCAAGCTGGTCAACGCCTGGAAGACCAAATCGGGCGCCGAGCTGACGGACGCCGAGGTGCTGGCCATGCCGGACTCGGAGTACATGAACGCGAAGCAGATCGAGTTCTTCCGCGCCAAGCTGACCGAGCTGAAGGACGGCGTGCTGTCCAACGCGGGCGAGACGACCGAGCATCTGCGCGAGGACACGACCATCGTCCCCGATCCGGCCGACCGCGCCACGATCGAGGAAGAACACGCCCTGGAGCTGCGCACCCGTGACCGCGAGCGCAAGCTGCTGAAGAAGATCGTGCAATCCATCGCGCGCCTGGACACCGGCGAGTACGGCTACTGCGACGAGACCGGCGAGCCCATTGGCCTGGGCCGCCTCATCGCCCGCCCGACGGCCACGCTGTCGCTCGAAGCGCAGCAGCGCCGCGAGCTCAAGCAAAAAATGTTCGGGGACTGAATGGAGCCCCTCGTCCAAGGTGAACCTTGGCCGGTCCCCCGAGGGGACGGCGATGCTTGCGGCGTTGAGCCGCAAGCACATCACCTGGGCGGGCCGGCTTGGGAGCGGCCCGGCGCTCGGCCCGTGGGTCGCTGACACCGTTCGTTTCCACGAGGCATAGTCCAGACATGTCCGAATCCAAGCCCGCAGACCCGAAGGAAGGCGACAGCTTCTTCCGCAAGGTGGCGCGCTTCGTGGCCAACCCCACGACGGACTGGGCCGAGATCAATTCGCGCCAGGACGACCCCGAGGGCGACCTTGCCAAGGCCGAACTGCGTGCGATGGTGGAGCGCAAGCGCCGCAACGATTTCGTGCGCAAGCGCGAGCTCGACATGCTGCGCCGCATCCGCCGCGAGGGCCTGACACCTGAGCAGCTCGCGGCCCTGGCCTCGTCGCCGTCCCGGATGGGCGACGACGAGCGCATCAGCGAGCCCAATTCCAAGATCGATCTGGGCGTGAAGGCCAAGATCGACGAGATCGAGCAGCAGATGGTGGGCGAGAGCTTTGCGACGACGCAGGCTGTGCCCAAGCAGCAGCCCGGGTTCTTCGACACCAGCACGCGGCCGGTGGCCTTCTCGTCCTCCGTCGCGACGCCGTCGCCTGCCGAGGCCAACGGCGGCCGGGTCAGCGAGTTCTCGACGCCGCGTGAGGTGCAGCGCCTGCAGGCGCCGACGCCGCCGGCTGCCGTGACCATGGGCGCGGCCATCCCGCCGCTGTCCGACTCGCCGCCCAGCCGCCTGCCCGACCTGCCGCCGCTGGACATGCCGCTGTCCTTCACGCTGGCCGAGTCCACGCCCGATGTCGAGGTGCAGGAGGTCGTGCACGACCCCGAGCTCGACGAGGCCGTCATCGCGTTTGCGAACGCCGATTACGAGAACAGCGAGCGTGCCCTGACCGAGCTCGTGCGCCCGGGCGGCAGCCGCAATCTGCACGGCGAGACCTGGCTGGTGCTGTTCGACCACTACCGCGCCACCGGCGCTCAGGGCAAGTTCGAGGCGCTGGCCGTCGAGTACGCCCAGCAGTTCGGCCTGTCGGCACCGCAGTGGTTCTCCATGCCCAAGCTGGTGGCCGAATCGACACGCCAGTCCAACCGCTCGCCCATGGCCAAGGCCAGCCAGGTCAGCTGGACGGCGCCCTCCACCGTGAGAGCCGAGGATGTGACGCTGCTGCAAAAGCGCAGCGAGACCCTGCCCATGCCTTGGGTCTTCGACTGGGGCCCGCTGGAAGAGATCGAGATCGAGGCCGCCATCCAGATGCGCCAGCTGTTTCGGGTCTGGGCCCAGCAGCAGGTCGACCAGCGATGGGTGGGCGGCGACCGCTTCCTGAACCAGCTCAAGGAGCTGGCGCCAGTGGGCGAACGCGACACCGACCCGGTGCTCTGGATGCTGCGGCTGGAAGCGTTGCGCCTGGCCAACCGACCCGATCAGTTCGACGAGGCCGCCATCGACTACTGCGTGACCTACGAGGTCTCGCCGCCGTCCTGGGAGCGCGCCAAGTGCCGCGTGCGCATCGGCGGCGAAGGCTCGTCGACCAACAGCCCGGCCACGAGCTCGATGCAGAGCGAGGCGCAGTCGACTTTCCTCGACACGAGCGTTGCCGAGGCCAGCCTGGCCCAGCTCGAATTGATGGGCCAGATGAGCGGCGATATCTCCGACAGCCTGCGCACGCTGTCCACCGAGGTCGGCGACGCCAGCATCATCAACATCTCCTGCACCAAGCTGATCCGGCTGGACTTCATGGCCGCCGGCGACCTGTTGAACTGGGTGCTGCAGCGCCGGACCGAGAACCGCATGGTCGTCTTCACCGACGCCCACCGGCTGGTCGCGCTGTTTTTCGGCGCGATGGGCATCAACGAGCATGCCAAGGTCAAGGTGCGGATCAACTGATCCCGCGGCCGCGGCCGACCTTGCGAAACCGCGGCTGAACCTCAACTGGGACGGCCTATGTCTTCAGAATCTTCTGCCGTCTATCACGGCACAACCATTGTTTCAGTGCGCCGCCAGACGCCCACCGGTTGGCAGGTCGCCATCGGCGGCGATGGCCAGGTGACCCTGGGCAACATCGTCGTCAAGGCCAGCGCGCGCAAAGTGCGCAAGCTCTACCGTGACCAGGTCCTGGCGGGCTTCGCGGGTGCCACGGCGGATGCCTTCACGCTGTTCGAACGTTTCGAGGCCAAGCTGGAAAAGCACCAGGGCCACCTGGTGCGCGCGGCGGTCGAGCTGACGCGTGACTGGCGCACCGACCGCGTGCTGCGCCGGCTGGAAGCCATGCTGGCCGTGGCTGACAAGACCGCGTCGCTGATCATCACCGGCAACGGCGATGTGCTGGAGCCCGAGCAGGGCATCGTCGCCATCGGCTCTGGCGGCGCCTACGCCCAGGCCGCCGCCAAGGCCTTGCTGGCGCACACCGATTTGAGCGCGTCAGACATCGTCAAGCGCTCGCTCGAGATTGCCGGCGAGATCTGCATCTACACCAACCAGAATCACACCCTCGAGGTGCTTGAATGAGTTCGATGACCCCTCAGGAAATCGTCTCCGAGCTGGACCGCCACATCGTCGGCCAGCAGGCCGCCAAGCGCGCCGTCGCGATCGCGATGCGCAACCGCTGGCGSCGCCAGCAGGTCGACGAGAAGCTGCGCGGCGAGATCACGCCSAAGAACATCCTGATGATCGGSCCGACCGGCGTCGGCAAGACCGAGATCGCCCGCCGCCTSGCSAARCTGGCCGRCGCGCCCTTCATCAAGGTCGAGGCGACCAAGTTCACCGAGGTCGGCTAYGTCGGCAAGGACGTGGACTCCATCATTCGTGACCTCATCGAGGTCGCCGTAAAGCAGGAGCGCGAGGGGGCCATGCGCCGCTGCCAGACGCGCGCCGAGGACGCCGCCGAGGAGCGCATCCTGCAGATACTGTTGCCGGGCAGCCCGAGCTCGCAGGACGGAGACAACGCGACGCGCCAGACCCTGCGCAAGCGCCTGCGCGAGGGCCAGCTCGACGACAAGGACATCGAGCTCGACCTGCTCGCCCCCAGGCCCACGATGGAAGTGCTCGGCCCCTTCGGCAACCAGCCAGGCATGGAGGACATGGCCGAACAACTGAAGGGCATGTTCAGCCAGTTCGGCGGCACTCAGAAGAAGACGCGCAAGCTCAAGGTCGCCGAAGCGATGAGGCTGCTCATCGAAGAGGAAGCGGCCAAGCTCGTCAACGAGGAGGAGATCCGCGCCGCGGCGCTGGCCAATGCCCAGGAGATGGGCATCGTCTTCATCGACGAGATCGACAAGGTGGCATCGCGCAACGAACACGGTGGCGCCGAGGTCTCGCGCCAGGGCGTGCAGCGCGACCTGCTGCCGCTGGTTGAAGGCACGACGGTGTCGACCAAATACGGCCTCGTCAGGACCGACCACATCCTCTTCATCGCCAGTGGCGCCTTCCACCTGGCCAAGCCCAGCGACCTCATCCCCGAGCTGCAGGGCCGCCTGCCCATTCGCGTCGAGCTGGATTCGTTGTCGGTCGCTGATTTCGAAGCCATCCTGACCAGCACCCACGCCAGCCTCGTCAAGCAGTACCAGGCCCTGCTGGCCACCGAAGGCGTCACGCTGGACCTGCAGCCCGCGGCCATTCGCCGCCTGGCCGAGATCGCCTTCGAGGTGAACGAGCGCACCGAGAACATCGGCGCGCGGCGGCTGGCGACGGTGATGGAAAGGCTGCTCGACGAGATCAGCTTCGATGCGCCGCGCAATGCGGGTCAGACGGTGACGCTCGATGCGGCGGCGGTCGACGCCAAGCTGGCGGCGCTGGCAGCGAACGAGGACTTGAGCCGCTTCATCCTGTAGCGGCGTCAGTGCGGCAGCGCCTGCGCGCTGCCCGTCCAGCGCAGCAGTTGCATCAGGGTAGGCGCCTGCGTCTTGCCAAGCAGGTTGCGCACATGGCTGCGTACGGTGCTCACGCACAGGCCGAGATGACGCGAAGTGGCATCCACCGGTTCGCCGTCGGCCAGCAGCAGCAGCACATGACGCTCGGCCTGGCTGAGGCGGAATTGGCGTGTCAACGCGTCGATGCGCGCAGCCTGGGTCAGCGCCGGCTGGTCCAGATGGATGGCGAGCAGGATGCTGCGCTCCGGCCAACCGGAAGCCCCCGCAATGGGCGGCGCCAGCGGCGCGGCATGCAGCCAACCCGTCGTCAGTCCGGGAGCGAACCACAGTCCCTTGCGCGACGACGACCCTGCGGCGGCCAGGGCCAGCAGATCCTCCAGGTGCGAGGCGTCGAGTTGCCCCAGGCTCATCAGGTGATCGCAGCGGGACTGCCACAAGCCTTCGGCCACCAGGTGTTCGGCGCTCGTGTTGGCAAACAGCACGCGCCGGTCTGGCAGCACCACCAGCAGTGGCTGGGGAAGGGCGCCGAGCACCTGTCGCGGGTTGGCGTCAAGAACCGGGCGTTCCTGCGATGAGATGGAAGCGGTTGGCAGCATGATGATCTCCCTGAGCCTCTGCGGCGCGACGACGCCGTCTGATGTCATCAAGTTTGGTGAGTGCCATGCATCTGCACCATTGCCGAGAAGTACATGGGCCGGCCGGTCTTGCGCATAGGCCATTGGACTAAGCCAAAAGGCTGCCCCCTGCCCTGTGCGGGGAGTGATGCGCGTCGATACCATCCGGCCCAGCAGGGAGACTGCCCATGAAGATTCTGTTGATCGATGACCACCCCTTGTTCCGCGAGGGCGTGGCGCTGCTGCTGAAACCACTGGTGGAAGCACTTGAAACCTGGGAGGCGGGCAGTTGCGAGGAGGCCTTTGCGGTGCTTGCCGAGCGCGGCGACGCCGATCTGGTCATGATCGACCTCGGCCTGCCAGGGCTGTCTGGCCTCGAGGGCCTGGGCCGGCTGCGGCGTGATCATCCTGAGGTGCCGGTCGTCGTGATGTCCTCGGCCGATGACAAGGACACGGTGCTTGCCGTGCTCGATGCGGGTGCGATGGGCTTCATTCCCAAGAGCTCGACGTCGCAGGTCATGCTGGGTGCGCTGCGCCTCATCCTTGCCAAGGGCATCTACCTGCCGTCATCGGTGTTCCTCGGCGGCCGTGCGCTGACTCCCGCCATGCCTGCACCGCTGGCTTCGCCTGCGCAGGGGCGGCGCCCGACCGAACTGGGCCTGACACCGCGCCAGGCCGACGTGCTGCATCTGCTGCTGCAGGGCAAACCGGCCAAACTGATCGGTCGGCAGCTGAACCTGTCGCTCAGTACCGTCAAGGCGCACACCTCGTGCGTGCTGCGGGCATTGAACGTGACGACGCGCACCCAGGCCGTACTGGCGGCGAGTCGCATGGGGCTGTGCTTCGAAGAGCCGGTGCCGGCTCAAGGCTCTGCCATTGATGCCAATGATTCCCTCATGGCTTCCAGCAACCGCTGAAGCCCGATCGGTTTGTGCAGCAGCCGGGCGCCGCAGGCTTGAGCTTGCGGCTGCAGGGCGGCTTCCGTGTTGGCCGTCACGATGACGGCGCCAATGTCTTCGTCATAGTGTTGGCGCAGCCGCGCGATGACCTCGAAACCATCGCGCCCGGCGCCGAGCTGGTAGTCGGTGACGATGAGGTCCGGCACACGCAGGTGCTGCTGCAGCTGGGCCAGCATGTCCTCGCAGGAGGCCGCTGCAACGACGTGGCAGCGCAGCGCGAGCAGTGCGTCGACCAGGGCCTGAGCATTCGTCTCTTCGTCATCGACGACGACGATGAAACGACCCTCGAGCGCTTGTTGGCTGGCCGCAAGCCTTGGCGAGACCTTCGCGGACCGCGTGGCGGGTCCGGCCAGCGGCATTTCGACGCGGAACACCGAGCCTTTGCCGACACGGCTGTGCACGCTGAGCCGGTAGCCCAGGATGTGGGCGCTGCGCTGCACGATGGACAGGCCCAGCCCCAGGCCCTTCTCCTGACCCGTGCCGGGCGCCTCGATGCGGAAGAACTCCTCGAAGATGGCTTCCTGGTAGCGGGGCTCGATACCGGGCCCGCTGTCCCAGACCTCCAGCTCGACCATCGCACCGCGGCGCCGACAGGCGACCAGCACGCCGCCTTCTCGCGTATAGCGGATGGCGTTGGCCGCCAGATTGCCGGCGATGCGCGCCAGCAGCGCGGCGTCGCCCTTCACGACGACGTCACAGGGTCGCACGCGCAGCTTCAGGCCCTTCTCAGCCGCCTGCGGGGCCCAGATCTGTTCCAGCCCATGCAACAGCCAGGCCAGGTTCACGTCCTCGATGTGGGCCTGCACCGTGCCGGCATCGAGTTTGGAGATGTCCAGCAGATTGCCGAACAGGTTCTCCATCGTTGCGACAGAAGACTGGATCTTGTCGGCCAGGGCCAGGTGCTCGGGACTGGTCAGCCGCCCCTGCAGCACGCCCAGCAGCAGGCTGATCGAGTGCATGGGTTGGCGCAAATCGTGGCTGGCGGCGGCGAGGAAGCGCGTCTTGGCGGCGTTGGCGCGCTCGGCTTCGTCCTTGAGCTGGGTGAGTTGCTCGGCGCGCGCGGAGAGGACGTCGCGGGCCTCGGAGAGCTGGGCGGTGCGCTCGGCGACTTTGGCTTCGAGGCTGGCATAGAGATCGCGCAGGCGGGAGGCCATTTGGTTGAAGTCCTGAGCGAGGTCTTCGATCTCGTCGTGGCGGTTCAGTTCCAGCGGCGCATCCAGGTTGCCGGCGGCAATGCGCGCAGTTGCCCGGCGCAGCGCGACGATGGGCGCGGCCATGCGGCGTGCGAACACCATGCTGGCCGCGACGGCCAGCAGGGCGCCTAAGCCTAGCAATAGCAGCGAGCGCTGCAACGTGGCCAGCGCGGGCAGCAAGGCTTCGCGCCGCGGCTGCTCGACGAACAACAGCCAGTCTGCCCGGGTCAGCGGCAGGCTGGTCGTGATGACTGTCTCGCCCGTCAGGTCCGTCGAATCCACGGCGTTCAGCAGCAAGGGGGCGGAGGCGGCGGCACGCGCCAGCCGCAAGGGAGGTGCGTCGCTCAGGTCGCGCCGGCGCAGCACCTCGCTCGGGCGAGGATGGGCGATCAGCCGGTTCTCGCCGTCCACCAGATAGACATTGCCGGCTTGTCCGACGCGCAGGCCCGACACCACGTCGGCCAGAAACCTCAGATTGATCGTCGCCACGGTGACGGCGCCACCCGGTCGCGGGTCGGCAACGACGAGTTGGACCTGCGGGTCGCCGCTGTCGGCATAGAAGGTGCGGCCGTAGCGCAGCGCGCCAGGCAACACGCCCTGCACCGTCGCCGGTTCAAGCAAGAGCTGGCCGCTGCTCATCCGGTCAACACCTGTGCGTGACACGCTCAGACGCTCACGGCCGTCTCTGTCCACGAGTTGAAACTCCGTCACCGCAGGCATCAACACCATGGCCCGGTGCCATTCCTGCAGACGCTCGTCGGCGCCCCAGCCCGGCTCGCCCCAGGGAAACTTGGCCGCGTCCTTCAGCCCCTCCTCCAGCACCTGCAGATACTGCTCGATCTCGCGTGCCGCAGCGCGGGCCTGCAACTGCTGCAACTGCTCGATGTGCTGGCGGGCCTCGCGGTAGCCGAACAACATTTCCAGCGTCGAGGCAGCTGACAGCAGCGCCAGCGTCATCAGCCCCAGCAGTACCAGATAGCGCCGTGCCAGCGAGCCCGGTCCGAACGTGCGCGCCAGCGCTTGCAGCGGCATCGGTCTCGGCCCCTCAGACGATGCGGTCCGCACGGCGGAGCAGGCGTGCACTGATGGGCTCGCCGCGCCAGCGGGCATCCGCCCTGGCTAGCAGCAGAAAGCGGCGGGGCCGCTCGATGGGAATGCGGCTCGGATCTTCACCGCCGGCCACGCGTGCGACCAGCTCTGCGAGCTTGGGAAAGACGAAGCTGTTGTCTGCCACGTAGGCGATCTCGCCGCCGTGCTCCACCTCGCCCGGCGTGCAGAACATGCCGGGAGCCTTCAGCCGGCGTAGATGCGCCAGGACGCGCGCCTCGCCGACATAGGCGAGATCGGTCGGCAGCACGTACCAGGCGTCTTCCTGCGCTGCCGAGGGTTGCTGCATCAGCCGATCGATGTCGTCCGCCGTGTCACCGCAATACAGCGTCGCCTGCAGGCCCATGTGCTGCGCATCGGCCAACACGCGCCCCACGCCCTGGTAGTGCTCAGCCCATGAGCGGTCGGTCAGCAGCCCGACGCGTCGAATGCCCGGAAAGCCCTCGTGCAGCGTCTGCATCCGCTTGGCGTCCAGCCAATCCGCCAGCGAAATGCCGGTCGCACGGCCGCCAGGCAGGCGGTCTGAAGTGGCGAAGCCGGCGCGGATCGGGTCAAGATAGCTGGCAAACACCACCGGAGTACCTTCTGAAACCGAAGTCGCCAATACGGCGGAGTTGCCCGTCGGGGCCACCATGACGGGCGGCCTATTGCGTGCCGCTGCGGCGATGAGGGCTCGCTTCGCGGTGTGATCGCCTTTCGGGCAGGCCAGATAGGTGAGGTTGGCGAACAGCAAAAGTCCGGGTTGATGCCGTTGGACGGCTGCCTGGAATTTCTGCCACGGCAAAAAGCGTTCCGGGGGGCCATCACCAATGAATACCACCGATGGTTTCGGCAAACGAGCTGAAGAGGCCGTGAGGCACAAGGCTGCGGGCCATACGAGCCAATGGCGACGGTGCAGCACCAAAGACTCAGCCGAAATGCTCATGGTGGGAAATGTTGCAAGTTGTTAGCCTACCGGCGGCAATGATGCCAAATCTCATCAGACAGGAGTGCAAGTCATGGATAGTCCCAGGGAGTCGTATGCATGGGTGAAAACGGTCTGCGACAAGGCGGCGGCACCTGCTTTGCCCCCTTGTACCGATGAGCCGTCGTGTCAGGAAGAAGAGGCCAAGTTCACGTCTGGAGACAGGCCGCCTTTTGTGGCCGCGGCCGTCCAGCAAGAGCTTTCTGCCGAGGAACTGAAGACGGTTAGCCAGTGCTGTGATGCGCACCATCTGCGGCTCATCGCAATGAGCAGCGTCTATGGCGAGTGGCGCGTCGACCCGATATACGGCGGGCAAGGCGGCATCTCGTTCGAGGTGATCCAGTTCATCGGCAAGCGGGAGACGGCAATTCGCTGGCTGCAAACGGCCGAAGGGATCACCTGGCGCAGCAATGCCCTGCACCTGGCGTTGCTGAAGTATGAGCTTCCCGAAGAGGAAGCGGCACCTGCAGCCAAAGCGTCGGTGAACGAGCCGCGCACAGGTGTTCTGCCTGCAGGCATGGCTGCATTCCCGATGCCGTCTTGGCGGTCGGACTACCTCAAGCTGGCAAGAAAGGGCAGCCCGGATGCCGGGCGCTGGTTGAGCAACGATCAGCTCAACACGTTGAGGGACGACTTTGTGGAGCCCGGCGTTCTCCACCTGCTCAGCGTGGGCAACGAACTCGGGTCCTTCCCGAGCGCCGCGTTGACGCAACTGGAGATTGAGGAGATACGCAGCCAGTCGAGCGACATGGCGGCGTTGACGACAGTGGCGGCGGGGGCGGCGGCGGCGGTGTTGCTGGACAAGCCCGCAACCATGGAGTTGCTTGAGCGCATTCGTCGTGAAACGCGCGACACGACCTTCGCTCTGAAGCTGATCTTCAACCGGGGACGCCCATGGGACCTTCCGACTGCTCCCGGGCTGGCCATCCAGTCCGGCGAGCCCTTGTTCCCGGCGCATGCCGCCTATCCGGCGGGTCATGCGGTGCTGGCCTATTCAGCCGCAGCCTTGATGACCGTTGCTCGGCCGACGGATGTGGCGGAATACTTGCGCCGCGCCAAGCAGGTGAGTGCCAATCGCGTCAAGGGCGGCTTTCACTGGCCGAGCGATCTGGAGGCGGGCCAAACGCTCGCGGCTGCCATCGTCGCTCTTCTGCTCACTGATCAGCGGATGACGGATTTGATCGCTCGCGTCAGGCGTGAGTGGCCTTGACCGGCACGGTCGCCTTTGACTCAGCCCCGCGCCGAATTGATCGCCAGCAGCCCATCGAAGATCAACCCTTCGATGAGCTCATGGGGCGCATCCAGCGCCGGCGCGACCTTCCAGCCCGCACCGCCGGTCATCAGCAACAGCGGCTCGCGGCCCTCGCGCTTGGCCAGCAGGCGGAACATGCGTTCGATGGCGCCGGTGATGGCGAAGGTGCCGCCCGTCGTCAACGCGTCGCTGGTGTTGGTCGGGAAGTCGCGCACCTCGCCCGTCGGCACACGCAGGCCGGCGGTGCCGCCTTCCAGCGCGCGCAGCATGATGCCGTGGCCGGGCAGGATGAGGCCGCCCAGGAACTCGCCGTCGGTGGACAGCGCGTCCACCGTCACCGCCGTGCCCACCATGACCACCAGCACCGGGCCTTCGAAGCCGCGCTTCTTGGCGTGTGCATGGGCGCCGATGACGGCCACCCAGCGGTCGGCGCCCAGGCGCGTCGGGTGGTCGTAGCCGTTTCTCACGCCGGCCGCCTCGGCGGCGGGCACGACCCAGCGGGGCACCAGGTCCCAGTGCTCCATCTGCTCCTCGACACGGCGGCGCACCGCGTCGCCGGCCACATTGCTGCCCAGGATGCGTGCGGGCGGGGCCAGGGCTTGCCAAGCCTCGTCGGCGAGGCGGTCGATGTTCTCCAGGAAAACGGCACCGTGCTGCGTCGGCGGGCTGCCAGGTTCGGCGCCGTCTTCATAGACGGCCCACTTGAGCCGGGTGTTGCCGATGTCGATGGCCAAAAAGCTCATGGTGGGCTGTGCCGTGAACGATGCCGCGAGCCTACCAGCGCATTTGTATCTGCCCGTGCGGGTTTCTGCTTCAATCAGCGGCTATTTCTGATTGCCCTTTCCCACGAGGAGAACCGCCATGCTGCGACGCCTGCGTATCCAAGCCCGCCTCTGGCTGGCCTTCGGCATCATCCTGGCGATGACGGCGCTGCTGGTTGCCGTCGGTGGCTTTGGCCTGAACGTGTCGCAGAAGGCCATCCAGGGCATCACGCAGAAGCTCATCCCGACGTCCAACATCACCGTTGCGGCCCGCAGCCACCTGCTGCAGAGCAAGACGGCCACATCGACGCTGGTGGCCTCCATCTTCAACAAGGAAGGCATGGCACGGGCCCGCAAGGAGTGGGACGGCGCCCAGGCGGGCCTGGACAAGGCGATGGACGACTTCGGCAAGATGACGACCGAAGACAAGGGTCGCGAGGCGCTGGCGAAGTTCCGTGTGCTGATGGCCGACTACCGCAAGGCCGTCAAGCCGGTGGCCGACAAGATCAGCGCAGATGGTTTCGCCGACGCCCAATCGGCCTTCGAGGAGATGAAGGCTGCGGACGTCGCCTATGAGCCGGCGCTGTCCATGCTCAACAACATCGAGGCCGACCTGAAGAAGCGGGGCGATGACATCTTTGCGACGGTGGACAAGCTGGTGGGCAACGTCTTCGTCGGCTTCATCGTCGCCTTCGTCGTCTGCGTCATCGCGGGCGGCGCGCTGGCCGTGCTGATCTCGCGCTCCATCATCGGCCCGCTGGTGGCAGCCAAGCGCTTTGCCGAACGCATGGCCGGCGGTGACCTGTCGCGTGCTCCCGAGGCCAGCGGCACGGACGAGTCCGCCGAGATGATGCAGGCCCTGGCCGCCATGCAGAAGTCGCTGTCCGAGATCGTGGGCCAGGTGCGCGAGTCGGCCGAGAGCATCCAGGTCGCCTCCAGCGAGGTGGCCAGCGGCAACATGGACCTGTCGCAGCGCACCGAGCAGACGGCGTCCAACCTGCAGCAGGCTTCCAGCTCGATGACGCAGCTGACCGGTACCGTCAGCCAGAGCGCTGACTCGGCCATGACGGCCAAGCAGCTGGCCGGCGCCGCCGCCGAGACGGCCGGACGTGGTGGCGAGGTCGTGTCGCGCGTCGTCAGCACCATGGGCGAGATCAACAATGCCAGCCGCAAGATCGCCGACATCATCGGCACCATCGACGGCATCGCCTTCCAGACCAACATCCTGGCGCTGAATGCCGCAGTGGAAGCGGCCCGCGCCGGCGAGCAGGGCCGCGGCTTCGCGGTCGTCGCCGGCGAAGTGCGCTCGCTGGCCCAGCGCTCGGCGGAAGCGGCGCGCGAGATCAAGGCGCTGATCGGCGCCAGCGTCGAGCGCGTCGAGGCCGGCACGCATCTCGTCAACGACGCCGGCACGACCATGACCGACATCGTCGGCTCCGTGCAGCGTGTGACCGACATCATTGGCGAGATCAGCGCTGCCGCCGTCGAGCAGAGCCAGGGCTTGCGCCAGGTCAACGGCACCGTGACGGAGCTGGACCAGATGACGCAGCAGAACGCTGCGCTGGTGGAGGAGTCCGCCGCGGCGGCTCAGTCGCTGAAGGAACAGGCCGTGCGGCTGGCGGGGCTGGTGAGCAGCTTCAAGCTGAGCTGACCGGGACTGCCGGCAAGCGGGCGTCGCTGCTGCCGCGTCGACGGGTGAGCCGATGACGGCAACCTCTGACAAGCCTTGCAGTCAGTGCCACCGAAGTGAATTGATGTGCGCGAGGCCGAGAGCCCGAACGAACTCCGCATAGCTCGCCAGGAGTTGTGCGGAGCTTCCTGAAGGGGTTGGGGCGATTGATTTCTGATCAAGCCGCCGTGAACTTGCTTGCGGCTCAATGAACCCGCAGCACCTCAAACCGCTGTCGGATCAGAGCCGCCTGTATCGACACCTCGTCACCCTCACATTTGCCCAGCATGGCCTTGCCCAACGGGGATTCGCTGCTGATGACCTGAATGGTCTGAGCGCCGCTGACCAACTTCATGCTGCCCCCAGCCGGGCCGAGAAAGAGCTGTTGCTGCTTGTCGTCGGCATCGACCAGGCAAACCAGCGCGCCGAGCTGTATGCCTTTGCTGGCGTCGTAGGGGCGCGGGCGGAATTGGCGCCAATTGGCCATCGCCTGGCGGATGGCTTCGGCGCGACGAGCTTGGCCGGTGGCCAGGTAGGCCGCTTCCAGACCCAACGTGTCGTATTTGTTCTCGGCGATATTTTCTTCGTGAGTTGCCGTTTCATGGGCCGCCCGCGCTGCCTGTTCGGCTTGCAGCAGGTCTTCGGCGAGCCGTTCCAACACCTGCTGCTGCAGCAAGAATTTATCCATGATGAAAGGTAGACATCTCGAACAAGCGGGCGCGGATCGTGATTGTGAAGGGCTCCACCAGCTTTCGAGGCTTCTGTTGACTGCAGCCACACTTCGGCCTTGGTCGAATGATGCTGGTCACGGGCCGCTGGCGAGGCCCCGCGGTGCGACCATTGGCCACCCTGCCTCCAGTGACCTGGGGCTGCGATCCAGATCGACGTGCGTAGCTGCACAGACCTCACCCATGCACGCATCGACCCTGACACCGCACGCACCACTCACCACCCCAGGTCCACAGTTGCCGCGGCTCTACACCTTTCGCCGCTGCCCCTACGCCATGCGAGCACGGATGGCACTGCTGCAGGCCGGGCGGGCCTTCGAGGCGGTGGAGGTCAGCTTGCGCGACAAGCCAGCAAGCTTGYTGGCCCTATCGCCCAAGGCTACGGTACCAGTGCTGCAGTTGCCCGATGGCAGCGTGATCGAGGAGAGTTGGGACATCATGCGCTGGGCACTGGCCGCGCCCGATGCGCAGGGCTGGTGGGCGCGGGCGCAGTCGCCTGCGAACCTTGACCTGGTACAGCGAAACGACGGCGACTTCAAGCATCACCTGGACCGCTGGAAGTACCCCCAGCGCTACGCGAGTGAGACCCTCACGCCAGACGCACACCGCGACAGGGCGCTGGATGTGCTTCTGCGACCGCTAGAGGCACGGCTGCAAAGCGCGCCCTGCCTGGGCGGCGCCACGCCCTGCGCCACCGACTTGGCAGTGTTGCCCTTCGTCCGCCAGTTCGCCTCGGTGGAGCCGGGATGGTTTGCAACGCTGAACCTGCCATCGGTATGTTCCTGGCTGAACGGCTGGCTCGTCAGCCCGCTATTCGTTGCTTGCATGTACAAGTTACCCGCGGAAGGTGCGATTCGCTTTCCGTCGCTCTAACGCTTGCTTGGCCGTCGATCAAGCGATCGGTCGCCGCTCGGCATCGTTGGCCTCATCACAAATCGCGTCGATCTGTTCAAGCCGTGACGCGGCGCCTTCTGCCGTGGTCCCATTCGCCGACGGTGCCCTTACAGCGCCTTGATGACGATACGGTCTCCTGAATAGGTCACGGGAATAGCAGGCGCATCGAAGTCGACGGTGCGGTCGCCGGGTTTGAGGAAGCGGATGTTGAAGGTTCTCTTCGTCACCATGCCCGCATAGCCCCCGGAGCGCGGCCCGATGGTGACTTCGGCGCGCTTGTCGTCATAGGCAAAAGGGATGCGCGTGTACTGGCCAGCCTTGTACGAGTTTGAAATGCCGTCGTCCTCGTAGAGGCTGTAGCTTCCATCGGCGCCGGTGTAGACATAGATGGTGAGTGGCGCGTCGGGCTTCTCGTCCACATATTGCGTGACAGGCCCCATGGGCACGATGGCGCCTGCTTTGACGTAAATGGGTATCTGGTCCAGCGGTGCGGCCACGGTTCGCGCCTCGCCGCCCTTGACCGCCTCACCCGTCCAGACGCTGTACCAGGTCGACGTGCCAGGGAAGTAGACCGTGCGGGACGTCGCGCCATACCGCGTCACCGGCGCCACCAGCATCGATTTGCCGAACAGGTACTGGTCGGCGATCTTCTTGGCCGTGGCGTCTGCCGGGAAGTCGAGTGCCAGGCCGCGCATGATGGGTGCGCCCTCGTAGTGGCTGTCAGCGGCGGCCGTGTAGATATAGGGCATCAATCGGTAGCGCAGCTCCAGGAACCACACCAAGTTGGCCCGCATGGCGGACCCCTCGGGCGAGATCTCGTGGATCTCGCGCTTCACGCCTTCGCCGTGGCTGCGCATCAAGGGTGACAAGGTGCCGAACTGCCACCAGCGCTGATTCAGCTCCTGCCACTCCTTCAGGTCTTCGGCGGTACGCACGCCGCCTGCCACGCGGTTCTCCTGAAGCCCCGCGACCGACTTGTCCTGAAACCGGGCTTCCTGGGAATAGCCGCCGATGTCGTGCGTCCAGTTGGGCACGCCTGAAAACCCGGTCTGCACTCCTGCCGAGATCTGCTTGTACAGGTTGTCCCAGGTGCCGACGACATCCCCCGACCACACGGCCGCCGCGTTTCGCTGCACGCCCGCGAAGCCGGAGCGGGTCAGGATGAAATGGCGCGCGTCCGGGCGGTCCCGCTGCAGGCCGTCGTGAACGGCCTGGGTGCTCATAGTGGCGTAGGCGTTGGTCACCAGCGCACCCGGCCCCATCTGCGTCGGCGTGATCAGTTCGGCGAGTTCTTCCGGGCTGGCGTTGGAGCGCACGTCGGGTTCGGTGTTGTCCATCCACCAGGCATCGAAGCCGAGGTCGACCAGGGGCTTCTTCATCTGGCGGTAGAAGATGTCCCGCGCTTCCTGGTTGTAGGGCGAAAAGTGGCTGTTGAGATGGCCCGCGCCGACCCAATCCTTCATGCCGAGTTCGACATTGCGGCGCCACATATAGCCCTTGGCGTCCAGCTCCTTGTAGTTGGCGGTGTTGGGATAGAACTTGCCCCAGATCGAAATCATGATCCGGGCATGCTGGCGATGAACTTCATCGACCATGCCCTTGGGATCGGGGAAGCGCGTCGCATCGAAGGCATGGCTGCCCCACTGGTCTTCCGGCCAGTAGAACCAGTCCTGCACGATGTTGTCGATGGGCCAGCGATTGGCGCGGTAGGTCTTGAGCACGCCGAGCAACTCGGCCTGCGTGCGGTAGCGCTGCCGGGACTGCCAGAAGCCGTAGGCCCATTTCGGCATCAGCGGCGGGATGCCGGTGACGTGGTGATAGCCGCGAATGACGCCTTGCAGCGAATCGGCGCCGATGAAGTAGTAGTTCAGGCCGGTGCCGGCTTCGGACGTGAAGCGCAAGGAGTGCTTGTCGGCGGCCGGCTCGGGGTCGGAGTGGTGCAGCGAGATGAGGCCACTCGTCGGCCGCCATTCGACATGCAGGTTGACCGGCTTGCCTTGGCTGAACGGCTGCTCGAAATTGTTGTACCAGCCGTTCCAATTCGCGCGCCAGATGCCATGGTCGAAGAGGGTCTGGCCGTCGACCTTCAGCGTCACGTAGTCCGAAGCGAACAGGCGCATCTTGTGCGGCCCCGGCTTGTCGGAAGTGGCCGTGCCCTCCCAGACGACCCGGACCTTCTTGCCCCGAGTGGCGGCCTTGCTCAGCGCGGCGTCGGTGGGCCAGTAGTTGCGGACATCGCTGAGGAACTGATAGCGGATGTCGGGCTCCACGCGGGTCAGGACGAGTTGATCGTCGACGTAGTACTTCGCGGTCAGGCCGCTGGTGCCGTCCAGCGCGGTGAGCTTCAGGTCACGGCTGGCCAGCCCGAAGCGCTGCGGATTGCCGAATCGCGTGACGGCGCTGTTGTCCCAGAGCACGCCGTAGTTCCTGTCGGATACGACGAACGGGATGGCGATGTCCATGTTGTGCTGGCGCAGCTCGACATCCTCGCCGTTCAAGTCCATCTGGGCGTTCTGGTGCTGCCCCAGGCCGTAGAACGCCTCGGTCGTGCCCCGGTTGAACTGGGCGGAGGGAGCGACGTAGGGCCGGCCCTCGACCATGACCGGCTGGAGGTCGGCCCGCTCAGTCGTCAGCACGGCGACACCCTTGGCGTCAAGGAAGGTGACCCGGCCATCCTTCAGCGACACCTGGGCCGACGCCTTGCCTGCATCGAGCGTCACGGCGTCGGGGCCGGCCTTCACGGTGAAGCGTCCGCTTGGCTTGGCGACGGCCATCAGCGACTCGATCTGCGCACGCGCCGGATCGTCGACCCCGGTGACCTGGATGATCGACTCCGTGATGGCATTCAAGCGCAGCTCCTTCACGCTGCCCGTATCGGGCCTCACCAACACGCCCGTGGGCGTTTGCTGGTAGGTGCCGGCGAAGGAAGTCGTCGTCGCCAGCAACGTGGCGGCAAGCATGGAAAGCGAGAGGGAAGGGGTCATGTCGTTCAGGCTGCGGCGACCGTCAAGGTGGTGGTCTTCAGATCGACGCTGTTGGGGCCGGCCATGATGGTGAAGCTGCCGGGCTCGACGACGCGCTTCATGTCCATGCCGTGGAACTGGAGTTCTGCTGGCGTGATCGTGAGGGTGACGGTCCGCTTCTCGCCCGGAGCTAGCGTGACCCGCGCGAAGCCCTTGAGTTCCTTGACGGGCCGGGTCACCGAAGAAATGTCGTCGCGGATGTACAGCTGCACCACCTCGTCGCCCGCGCGCTTGCCGGTATTGGTGACGTCCACCGAGACCGTCACGCTGTCCGCCGACCCGATGGTTGCCTTGGACAGGCGCGGCTCCGACAGCGCGAACGTCGTGTAGCTCAGGCCGAAACCGAAGGGATAGAGCGGTGTGTTGTCGCTGCCCAGGTAGCCGCGGCCGGCCGTCGGCTTGGCGTTGTAGTACACGGGCAGTTGCCCCACGTTGCGGGGGAAGCTGATCGGCAGCTTGCCGCCCGGGTTGGCGCGGCCGAACAGGATGTCGGCCACCGCGTGGCCGGTTTCCTGGCCGAGGTACCAGCCTTCGATGATGGCGCTGGCCTTGGCCTGCAGCAGGTTGATCGCCAGCGGTTTGCCGTTGAGGAGGAAGACGACTGTCGGCTTGTTCAACGCGAAGATGGCGGCGGCCAGGTCGTTCTGCTGGCCGATCAGTTCCAGCGAATCCCGGTCGCCCAGATGGGTGTCCGACCAGGCCTCGCGGGTGGTCTGTTCGTTGTCGCCCAGCACCATCACGATCGTGTCTGCCGCCTTGGCCGCCTCGACGGCCTCCGCGATGAGGCGGGCATTGACCGCCGGGGCGATGAAACGCACTTCGTCTTCCGTCCACTCGCGCTTCTCGGTCAAGCGCACGGCTTCCCGGTACTCGAAGGCGAAGCCCTGCGACTTCGCTTCGCTGGCCAGTGCGTCGTGGATGGACACCACATGGCGGGGAATGTCGGAGTAGCCGCCGATGGGCGTGTCCTTGGCATGCGTGCCGAGCAGCAGCAGCTTGCCGACCTTTTTGCCGTCGAGTGGCAGTACCCCGTCGTTCTTCAACAGCACGACGGATCGCACCGCCGCTTCACGCGCCAGGGCCACCGCGTCCGGTGTGGCGGTCAGGCCGTCCGCCTTGCTGGCGTCGACATACGGGTCTTCAAACAATCCGGCGAGGAACTTCAGCTCCAGGATGCGGCGCACGACCACGTCGAGCTCGGCCTCCTTGATGCGGCCGGCCTTCACCAGGTTGACGAGCTCGGGGAAGCCGCCGGTGTCAGGCGTTTCGATGTCGACCCCGGCGGTGAAGGCGCGATAAGCCGCCTCCTTCATGTCAGGCACCAGCCGGTGGCGCGACACCAGATCCCCGATCGCGAAGTAGTCCGAGACCGTCAGGCCCTTGAAGCCCCATTCGCCGCGCAGGATGGTTTTCAGCAGCCACGGGTTGGCATGTGAAGGGATGCCGTCGATCTCGTTGTACGACGGCATGACGGCCGCAATCGGCGTCTCGCGGATGATCTTCTCGAACGGCGGGAAGAAGACTTCGCGCAGCACCCGCTCGGAGATCTGCGCCGGCGCGGTGTTGATGCCGCGCTCGGGCTGACCATGGCCGGTCATGTGCTTGAGCGTCGCCAGCACCTTGGCCGGCGCCAGCTTGCGCTCGGTGCCGGAGAAGCCAATGACCGCCGCCTTGCCCAGCACGCTCGTCAGGTAGGGGTCTTCGCCGAGGGTCTCCTCCACGCGGCCCCAACGCGGATCGCGGCAGACATCGACGACCGGCGCCAAGGCGAGGTTGGCACCCCGCGCCCGCATCTCCCGCGCGCAGACCGAATAGATCCGCTCGATCAGCGCTGGGTCGAAGGAGGACGCCAGGCCGATCGCCTGCGGGAAGCAGGTCGCGTCGCGCGCCGCGTAGCCATGCAGACTTTCCTCGTGCATGAACAGCGGAATGCCCAGCCGCGTGCGCTGCACCGCCCAGGCCTGGGCGGCATTGACATAGGCTGCCGTCTCGGCCGCCGTGCGGTTGGCCATATTGGCATCTGCGCCGGCGTTGGTGTTGTCCACGCCCTTGCGGTCACTCGGCCGGGCAAGCATGCCCAAGCCGTGCGGCAGCGCCTGCGCGGCCTGCGCCGCGTCGAAGTCGCCGCGTTCGTTCTGCACGCGGTTCTTGCCGATCCAGATGCACATGGTCTGGGCCACCTTCTCCTCCAGCGTCATGCGGGAAAGCAGGTCCTTGACGCGCACCGCCACGCCTGCGGACGCCTGCTTGTAGAGCGGCTGATCGGACTGAGCCGCCACCGCATGGCCTGCCGTGGCAAGCCCGACGGCACCGACACCTTGGACAAAATTGCGACGCGTCACACCGGCAGTACTCATGGGTCTCCTTCGTAGGCGGTTCAGTCTGGGCGCGCACCCTAACGCATGGCGGCGCATGGCGGCAGGCACTGGCGGGAAAGGGGGCTCACCCGCGCGGGGCAGAGTATTGCAACCCGCCAGTCGGCGCGCGATGCCTAAGCACGCTTGCGGCCGCAGTGTCACATCCACGTCTTGGACGGCTGCGCCGCCCGCTAACCGCGAACGTTGAATGTCAGCTTTGCGGCCGCTCAACAGGCCTGGTGCGGACTCCGATTCGGGTCGGTTCCGCCAGCTCGTTGGCCACGATAGCTGTCGTTGACCCGCCCGGCGCCCCGGGTCACGGTCGTCTCAAGCGCGAGCGTCGGTGAATGGCCGGTCCCGGTGGTCCAGCAGTCGCTCAGTCGGCACCCCGTTCAATGACAGTTGCCGCCGACAGCGGCCATCAGGTCGCGAAATCTGGGTGGCAGCGTTCAGCCTGGAGCTGCTCTCGCCGCGGTCGGGATCAGTGCCGAGCGGGCTCCTCAGCCGACCTTGCGTTGGCCATGCTGCACCGCATCGAGCGCCGCATGCGCAGCCACCTCGCCGATCACCAGCAAAGCCGGGCTCTTCAACCCCTCGCGCTCGATGCAGTCGGGCAGCTCGGCCAGCGTCGTCACCGCGTGGCGCTGCTGTGCCGTGTGCGCCGCGCTGACGATGGCGGCCGGCAGATCCGGGCGCAGACCGGCACCCAGCAACTTGGCCGTGATGTCGGCCGCGCGGGCCACACCCATATAGATGACCAGGGTCAGGCCCGTGCGGGCCAGGGCTGCCCAGTCGGGCTCGGCACGTCCTTCGCCAGGGTGGCCGGTGACGAGGACGACGCCGGGCGAGGCGCGACGGTCCGTCACCGGGATGCCGACGGCGGCGGGGCCGGCGATACCGCTGGTCAGGCCGCTGACCACTTCGACGTCGAGGCCGGCCTCGCGCAGCGCGTCGACCTCCTCGCCGCCACGACCGAAGACGAAGGGGTCACCGCCCTTGAGGCGCACGACGCGGTGGCCGGCGCGGGCCTCGCGAATCATCAGCGCGTGGATGAAATGCTGGTCGGTACTGATGCAGCCGCCGCGCTTGCCGACGCGCAGCAGTCGGCCCTTCACAAGGGCCAGCACGCGTGGGTCGATGAGGTCGTCGGCGAGGACGACATCGGCCGCCTCGATACGTTTCAAGGCGCGGACGGTCAGCAGTTCCGGGTCGCCAGGGCCGGCGCCGACAAGGGAGACGGTGTGGTTCATGCCGGAACTTCCTCAGGCGTTGTGTTGACGAGGCGGCGCAGCGCCGGCAGGCAGGAGCCGCACTGGGTGCCGCAGCGCTTTTCGCCCTGCAGCTGCGACAGGCGCTCGGCCGGGCTGCCGCTGCAGCGGGTCAGGGTCAGGCGGATGACGTCCTCGCGCACGTCAAAGCAGTTGCAGACCTGCGGGCTGGCGGCCACGGTGTTGGTGGGCGGCGTGCCGGGCGACAGCAGCCAGCGGCCAACCGTCGATGCCGCAGTGCGCTCGCGCCAGAGGTCGACCAGCCAGGCGCCTTCGTCGTGCTGGCCAACACGCAGCAGGGCCTGCAACGGCGCGGCCTGCAGATCGTCGCCGTCCAGGTTCAGCAGGCGCAGGCGGCCGCGCTGGGCATCGGCATAGCGCAGCACGGCGGGGCTGTTCAGGCCCAGCACGGCGGCGAGTTCATCGACCAGCTCGGGCGCGGGCGCTTCGGCGCAGGCGGCTTCGAAGGCCCAGCCCACTTGTTCACCCTTCGCCGGTTCGGGCAGGCAGTGCGCGTAGCCGAAGCGGGGCATCAGCGCGCGCAGCTGCTCGCGCAGGCGAGGGCCGTCTGCGGGTGCGACCCAGGCGCAGGCGCTGAGGCGCCAGGGCAGGTCGGCCGGCTCGATGGCGACGGCACTGAACTTCAGCTCGGGCTGCTTGGAGTCGGGGCAGAAGGCGCCCTGCGTCACGGCGTTGACGCCGAGCTGGGCGCCGATGAACTCGTCGCCCCAGTGCATGGCGACGTCGGCGCCGGCCAGGGGCACGTTCTCATCGAGCTTGAGTTGCAGCACGACTTCGCCGCGGCGCGAGCGCACGTGCACGAGTTCGCCGTCGGCCAGCTTGCGGCGCGCGGCGTCGCTGGGGTGGATGCGCACCAGCGGTTTGCCTTCGTGGGCAAACAGGCGCGGCACGCTGCCGCTGCGGCTCATGCCGTGCCACTGGTCGCGCATGCGGCCGGTCGTCAGCGCGAAGGGGTGCTTGGGGCTGGCGGTTTCGGCAGTGGCTTGATACGGCTTGGTGATGAAGCGGGCGCGGCCGTCGGCGGTGGCGAAGCGGCCATCGGTGTAGAGCCGTGCCGTCGGGCCGGTGACGAAGGGCCACTGCTGCGGGCCTTCGGTGTCCAGCGTGACCCAGGACAGGCCGGTGATATCGAGGTCGCGGCCGCGCGTGGCTTCGCGGTGTTCCAGCCAGAGGTCTTCCGGCGTCGTGGCCGTCAGGCGAGGCTGTCGGCCCAGGCCGGCGTCGATCAGCGCGGCGATGTCGCTCACGATGCGCCAGTCGGCACGGGACTCGCCGGCCGCCGGCACGGCCGGGCGCACGCGGCTGATGCGGCGCTCGCTGTTGGTGACCGTGCCTTCCTTCTCTCCCCAGGTGGAGGCCGGCAACAGATAGTCGGCGTAGCGCGCCGTGGCCGTGTGGGCGAAGGCTTCCTGCAGGATGACCAGCTCGCAGCGCTCCAGTGCCTGGCGCACGGTGGCCTGGTCGGGCATGGACTGGGCGGGGTTGGTGCAGGCAATCCACAGCGCCTTGATCTCGCCGCGGGCTGCGGCCTCGAACATTTCCACGGCCGTGTGGCCGCGCTTGCCGGGCAGGTCAGGCACACCCCACAGCGAGGCGATCTCGGCCCAGTCCTCGGCCTTGCCCGGGTCGCGGTGGCCCGGCAGCAGCGTGGCCATGCCACCGCTCTCGCGGCCGCCCATGGCGTTGGGTTGGCCGGTCAGCGAGAAAGGGCCGGCGCCGGGCTTGCCGATCTGGCCGGTGGCCAGGTGCAGGTTGATCAGGGCCGTGTTCTTGGCGGTGCCGCTGCTGCTCTGATTGAGGCCCTGGCAGTAGAGGCTGAGCGAACTCGGTGAGGTGGCGAACCATTCAGCGGCCTGCCAGATGTCGGCCTCCTTGACGCCGCAGACCTGGGCCGCGCGGGAAGGCGCCCAGTCGCGCACCAGTTCCTTCAGCGCGTCGAAGCCTTCGGTGGATTGGGCGATGAAGTCACCCGCCGTCCAGCCCTGCCAGATGACGGCATGCAGCAGGCCGTGGCACAGCGCCACGTCGGTGCCGGGGCGGATCTGCAGGTGCAGGTCGGCGAGCTCGGCCGTCTCGGTGCGGCGCGGGTCGATGACGATCAGCTTGTGTGCGGGCTTGTTGGCGCGCGCTGCTTCGAGGCGGCGGAACAGGATGGGGTGGGCCCAGGCCGGGTTGGCGCCGCTGATCAGCACGCAGTCGGCCAGCTCGATGTCCTCGTAGCTGCAGGGCGGCGCATCGGCGCCCAGGGCCTGCTTGTAGCCGACCACGGCCGAACTCATGCACAGCCGCGAGTTGGAGTCGATGTGCGGCGTGCCAATGACGGCGCGGGCCAGCTTGTTGAAGGCGTGATAGTCCTCGGTCAGCAACTGGCCGGAGATGTAGACGCCGATGGACTCGGGACCATGCTCGGCGCGGATGGCCAGCAGCTTGTCGGCAATCTCGCGGTTGGCCTGATCCCAGCTGATGACCGCGGGCTGAGCGCCACGCTCGGCGCGACGGGCGGGCTCGCGCAAGCGCTGGTGCTGGATGACGACCGGCGTGGCCGTCAGGTGCAGGTTGGTGCCCTTGGTGCACAGCCGGCCGAAGTTGGCCGGGTGGTCGGGGTCACCGCGCACGCCGGTGATTTGGGTGTCGTCATGCTCGATCACAACACCACAGCCGACGCCGCAGTAAGGGCACGTGGATTTGGTTTCGCGCATGGTCATACCCGCCCTCGGCTGTGGAGCCCCTCGCTTGGCGAGGGGATGAGAGGGGAGTGCGCCATGTCACCGCAATGCGGATCGCGCATCCGCGCGTATCCGCAGCCGACGCCACAGTAGGGGCAGGTGGACTTTGTCTCGCTCATGTTCTTCTAGCCAGGCAGGTCTTCGCCGCTCAAGCCACCGCAATCGAAATCTTCGGGCCTGCGACAGGGGCAGGAAGGTCCAAGGCCAGCGTGGCCAGTTCCGTCTGCAGCAGGAAGACTTCACCGCCCTCCAGCTTCACGCGGAAGCTCGGCGTGCAGCCCTCATCGGGTTCGCGGGCCGTGCCGTCATTCAGGCCGATCGTCCAGTTGTGCAACGGGCAGGCCACGCTCTTGCCGAAGACGATGCCCTGGCTCAAGGGGCCGCCCTTGTGGGGGCAGCGGTCCAGCAGCGCGAAGACCTCGTCGTCGGCGTTGCGGAACAGCGCCACGTCGATGCCGGCGGTGCGCTGCACACGGCGCGAGCCCAGCACGGGGATGTCCTGCAGGGCGCAGATGCGGGTCCAGTCGTCCATAGCGTCTACCTCAGTTGTCCAATCCGAACCTGACGGGCCGAGCGACGGGCCGCTCCCTAGCCGGCCCGCGCTGGCGATGTGCTTGCCGGTCGATCCGGCAAGCATCGCCGTCCCCGCGGGGGCTGAGGCCGGACATAAGGCGCCCAGTGGGCGGCTTGTGCCTGCCGAAGGGCTGCGGCGCGAGCCGCAGCGCGGTCTGCAAGACCGACTGGACTCGCGCGCGTTCAGCGACGCGAGGCTGGGCGAGGGGCAGATTCATGCCAGTTGGCGGGCAAACTGCCCCGTCACGGTTTCCATCACGGCGAGCAGGTTCTCGCTCGCCACGAAGACGTTGCTGGCCGTTTCCGGCCCCTGGCTTTCGCCGGCCAGTGCCGACTGCAGGAAGACCCATTGGTTGCGTGCAAGGTCCAGGTTGTCGCGGATGGCGGGCGTTCCTTCAGGGGCCGATGCCAGCACGCGCATGGCGGTCTCGAACTCGGCGCGGGCCTTGATTGTTTCCTTGCTCACGACGTCGGATCGAGCGCCCTGCTGGCCGGCCATGAAGAACAGGGCCAGTCGCTGCGACAGCATGCGCTGCCGGCCCGACATGTTGACCAGCATCGCGGTCGCCGTGGTGGAGCGCTGCTGCAGTTGGCCGGTGGCGACGTGGGCCAGGCTGAGCATTTCGCCGGATGTTTGCAGCAGTTCGTCGACGCGCTCGCGGCTGGGCTTGCTCTGCAGCAAGGCGCGGTAGTCGCCAAAGCGGTGCTGCATGGCCTTGTAGCTGCCGGCGATCTCGGGCGTGGGCGCAAAGGCGAGCAGTTCGCTCAACTGGCGCTCGAAGCGGGCCTCGCTGGCCTCCAGCACCTGGCGCGCACGCGGCGCCAGCTCGGGACGCAGCTGGCCAAGCCAGGCCTTGCCCATGCGCTGGCTGAGCATGCGCTGGGCGCCAGCCTTGTCGATGGCTTCGCCGAGCTGGCTGATGCGGCTCTGAGCCAGGGCAGGCCCGGAGGCCAGGCTCGCGAGAAGAATGACGCGGCGGTTCAGCATCAGACGGCCACCTTGTCGAACTGGCGCAGGTCCACGTGGGCCTTGTCGAAGTCGAACCACGGGTCTGGCTCGCCATCCAGGCTGAACTGCAACTGCGCCCACAGCGCCTTGCGGTTGTCGGCGTCCTCGAGGATCTTCTTCTTCACATGATCCAGGCCGACGCGGGCGACGTAATGCACCGTGCGCTCGAGGTACCAGCCCTCCAGCCGGTASAGCTGCAGGAARGCGCCGCTGTACTCCAGCACCTCCTCSGSCGTCTTCAGCTTSMMGAAGAACTSSGCCACCTCGGTCTTGATGCCGCCGTTGCCGSCMACGTAGATCTCCCAACCCGAGTCGACGCCGATSACGCCGACGTCCTTGATGCCGGCCTCCGCGCAGTTGCGCGGGCAGCCCGACACGGCGATCTTGACCTTGTGCGGCGCGTACATGCGCCAGAGCGCCCGCTCCAGGTCTTTGCCCATCTGCGTCGAGTCCTGCGTGCCGAAGCGGCACCATTCGCTGCCCACGCAGGTCTTCACCGTGCGCAGCGCCTTGGCATAGGCATGGCCTGAGGGCATGCCGATGTCCTTCCAGACGTTGACGAGGTCTTCCTTCTTCACGCCCAGCAGGTCGATGCGCTGGCCGCCGGTGACCTTGACGGTCGGGATCTGGTACTTGTCCACCGCGTCGGCAATGCGGCGCAGCTCCGAGCTCGTCGTCTCGCCGCCCCACATGCGCGGGATGACCGAGTAGCGGCCGTCCTTCTGGATGTTGGCGTGCGAACGCTCGTTGATGTAGCGGCTCTGCGGATCGTCGATGGCCTCCTTGGGCCAGGTCGAGATCAGGTAGTAGTTGATGGCCGGGCGGCAGGTGGCGCAGCCATTGGGCGTCTTCCAGTCCAGCGCGCGGAACACCTCGGCCGAGGTCAGCAGATGGGCCAGGCGAATCGTGTCGCGGGCGTCCTGGTGGCTGGCGTCAGTGCAGGCGCAGATTGCCTTTTTCTTCGGCGTGGCCGAGTAGTCGCCGCCGGCGGTGAACATGATGAGCTGTTCGACCAGCCCGGTGCAGCTGCCGCAGCTCGCGCTCGCCTTGGTGTGCTTGCGCACCTCGTCCAGTGTGAACAGGCCCTTGTCGCGGATGGCCTTGCAGATGGTGCCCTTGGCGACGCCGTTGCAGCCACAGACCTCGTCCGTGTCAGCCATCGCGGCCGCGCGGCTGACGCCCTGATGGCCGACGTCGCCGATGTTGGCCCCCGCCTCGCCGAACATCAGCTTGTCGCGGATATCGCCGATCTTGCGGCCCTCGCGCAGCAGCTTGAAGTACCAGCCGCCGTCCACCGTGTCGCCATACAGGCAGGCGCCGACGAGCTGGTCGTTCTGGATGACGAGCTTCTTGTAGACGCCGGCGAAGGGGTCGCTCATGACGATCTCCTCCGTGCCCGCGCCGCCGGTGAAGTTGCCGGCACTGAAGAGGTCGATGCCGGTGACCTTGAGCTTGGTGCTGACCGAGGAGCCCAGGTAGCGGCCGATGCCGAACTGGGCCAGGTGGGTGGCGCAGACCTTGCCCTGCTCGAACAGTGGCGCCACCAGACCGTAGGCGATGCCGCGGTGGGCCGCGCATTCGCCGACCGAGTAGACGCGCGGGTCGGTCACGGTCTGCATCGTGTCGGTGACGACGATGCCGCGGCTGCAATGCAAGCCTGCTTTCTCGGCCAACGCGGTGTTGGGGCGAATGCCGGCGGCCATGACGACGAGGTCGGCCGGTACGTCGATGACCTGACCGTCCTTGTCCTTGAGCTTGATGGCCTGGACCCGGCCCGAGGGGCCGGCCACCAGTTCCTGCGTCTGCGCGCCGAGCATGAAGTTCAGGCCGCGGTCGACCAGGGACTTGCGCAGCAGGTCGCCGGCGACGCCGTCGAGCTGGCGCTCCATCAGCGTGTCGACCAGGTGCACGACCGTGACCTGCATGCCGCGCAGCATCAGCCCGTTGGCGGCTTCCAGGCCGAGCAGGCCACCGCCGATGACGACGGCGTGCTTGTATTTCGTCGCCGCGTCGATCATGGCGTTGGTGTCGGCAATGTCGCGGTAGGCGATGACGCCATCCAGATCCTTGCCAGGCACCGGCAGCACGAAGGGATTCGAGCCGGTGGCGATCAGCAGGCGGTCGTATTCCGCCGTCGTGCCGTCGGCCGCGATGACGCGGCGGCGCACGCGATCGATCTCGGTGACCGTCTTGCCCAGGTGCAGCGTGATGCCGTTCTCCTCATACCAGGAGAGCGGGTTCAGGATGATCTCTTCGATCGTCTGCTCGCCGGCCAGCACAGGGCTGAGCAGGATGCGGTTGTAGTTGGGGTGCGGCTCGGCACCGAATACGGTGATGTCGTAGAGATCCGGCGTGATCTTCAGCAGCTCCTCCAGCGTGCGCACGCCGGCCATGCCGTTGCCCACCATCACGAGCTTCATCTTCTTCATGCCGGACTCCATACAACAAAGCTGGTCTGCCCTTTGCTTTGCAAGGCATGTGCCAGCGATGAAGCTGGCCTTCAGACCTGCCGCAGCGTGAGAAATCAACCTCAAACGCCCAGCGACGCCCCACGCCGAAGCGTTTGCTAGCCCGGTGCGGGTGCACTCATCCCTGAAACTGCACCAAGATGAAGCCCCTCGTCCAAGGCCTTGCCTTGGCCGGTCCCCCGAGGGAACGGCGATGCTTGCCGGCTCGACCGGCAAGCACATCGCCAGACGGGCCGGCTTGGGAGCGGCCCGGCGCTCGGCCCGCAATACCAACCGCTCACTGACAACGACTCACGCGCATGCGCTTCGAACTCGATACCGGCCTGTCCAGCCTGCAGGGCAAGCGTCCTCGCAACGAGGACTTCGCCGGCATGCAGGCGCCGGCTGCGCACGAGGCCGAGCGCGGCTGGGTCGCGGCCTTGGCTGATGGCGTCAGCGGTGGCGAGCACTCGAATGGCGATGGCCTGATGGCCGCCCAGACCTCGGTTATGAGCCTACTGCGTGACTTCCACGGCGTGCCCGCCGACTGGGACACCAGCGTGGCGCTGGACCGCCTGCTCGGGCACCAGAACGCATGGCTCGCCTCGCACAACCGCCGCCCCGGGCCGGACGGTCAGCCGCGCGAGGCGCTGACGACGCTGACGGCCATCGCACTGCGCGGCCGCCGCTACGCGTTGGCCCATGTGGGTGACAGCCGCGCCTGGCTGCTGCGCGACGGCCAATGCCTGCTGCTGACCCAGGACCATCGCATGGAGCGCCGCGACTTCGCCGGCCTCACGCGCGCCCTGGGCCTGGACGATGCGCTGCGCCTGGACCACAGCGCCGGCGAGCTCAAGGTGGGGGACCGCCTGCTGCTGACCAGCGATGGCGTGCACGGCTCCCTGCGCAGCCGCCAGATCGCCGACCTGTTGCGCACCACGCCCGGCGCACAGGCGGCGGCCGATGCGCTGACCGCTGCGGCACTGGCGGCTGGCAGCCACGACAACGCGACCGCCCTCGTCCTCGACGTCAAGGACCTGGCCGACCCGGGCCTGAACGACCTCGCGGCATTGGGCCGAACCTTGCCCAGCCCCGGGCCGCTCGGTGTCGGCGCGACGCTGGACGGCTACCAGGTCACCGCCGTCGTCGCCGACAACGGCGTGCACCGCCTTTTGCAGGCGCGCGAGCTCGCCACCGGGCGCCTCGTGGCCCTGAAGATGCTGCGCCCCGGCCGCGCCGACGATCCCGAAGAGCGCGCCATGCTGGCCCACGAGATCTGGCTGGGCCTGCGCCTGGCCGAGGCGCCCCGGCACCGTCGGCGTGGGGGTGAGAGCGGTTTTGTGCGCGTTCATGCGCCGGCCGATGGCGCCACCCACTTCTACGCCGTGTTCGACTGGCATGGCGGCCACACGCTGGAGCAACTGCTCGCCAAAGGCCCGCTGGATACGGTCCAGGCTCTGGGCCTGGCCAGCGCCGTCGCGCGCTCATTGAGCCTGCTGCATGCCGCCGGCGTCGTGCACCGCGACATCAAGCCGGCCAATCTGCATCTGGGTGAAGATGGCCAGTGGCGCGTGCTGGACCTGGGCGTCGCCCTGAGCCCACGCGCGCCCGCGGCCTCGCACGAGCTGCATGCCGGCACGCCCAGCTATATCAACCCCGAGCAATGGCAGGATCCGCCGACGCCGGCCGACGCGGGTTCTGACTTGTTTGCGCTGGGYGTGACCCTCTACCAGGCGCTGACGGGCCGCCTGCCCTATGGCGAGATCGAGCCCTATCAACTGGCCCGCTATCGTCGCGAGCCGGCCAGCGTCAGCCGGCTGCAGCCCAGCGTGCCCATGCCGCTGGACCGTCTCGTCATGCGCGCCGTCGCTCGCGAGGCCAAGGCGCGTTTCGAGACGGCCGACGAGTTGCTGCTGGCGCTCGAACGGCTGGCCGCCCGCGACCAGCCCGCCTCCGCGCGCCCGCCCAAGGCCGCGCGCGAGGCGGTGAGCGTCTGGCAGGTCGGCCTGGGCCTGTCCGTGCTGCTCAACCTGCTGCTGATTGCCTGGCTGGCCTTCCTGCCGCGCTAGGGCCTGTTAACGCTACGGCAACGCGACCCCTTGCCGTAGCGTTAACAGGCCCTATTCAGAGCCCAAGGCGGTCGCGGTTGATGCCCTTGACCTCGACATCAAACGTGCAGGAGCCGCTGGCTTGGCCGGTCGTGAACTCGACAGTGCCTGCCGCATGGCCGACCGTGTCTTTCATCTCGAAGCGCGTGAAGTGGAATTTGCCAGCCGTCACGCGCTGGCTCTGGCCTTGTACGCGGATGACCGAGCGCCACAGCGACTCCATGGACAGCGTGTAGTCGCCTGGGCCCGTGATGTCGACGGTCTTCAGCTCGACGTTGCTGGTCGGGGCTTCGCCGCCGTCCAGCGTCATCAGCCGAAAGCGCGACAGCTTGCCCGTCGCGCCCGCCTTGCCGCTGGGCGAGTAGTTGAAGTCGGCGTAGCTGTCGGAGACGCGGATGTCGGCGCCAGCAATCTTGCAGCTGGTGGAGGCCTGGGCGCCGGCGGCCAGACCGACGAGGGTGAGGGCGATGAGGGTCTTCATGCGCCCAGTGTGCCGAGAGTTGCGCGTCGGGCTGTCCCTCGCGCGAGGGGCAGCCGCGACTCAGATGCGTTGGTAATGCACCGGATCGGCGTCCTGGCCGGCCGTGGCGGCTTGGCGTGCGCGGCCACCCTTCTCGGCCCAGGTGCGCGTCCAGCGGATCTGCATGACGCGCATGACCCCCAGCATCAAAACAGCCAACACCGCGAAGACGACAAAACCCCACATATAAGTGCCCGCATGCTGCTTGGACATGCCCATCAGATTGGGCACCAGGCCGCCGCCCAGGGCGCCGATCTCGCCGATCATCGAGCCGGCCACGGCCGTGGCCGCGGGCCAGCGCAGCGGCACCAACTGGAAGAGGGCGCCATTGCCCGCGCCCAGGGCCGCGAAGCAGACGATGAGCAGCAGCGTCGTCAGCACGAGGGACCCGCTGCTCATGCCGATCAGGGCCAGCGTGATCGCGACGACGACCAGCACAAAGGTCAGCATGTTGACGCCGCCCCAGCGGTCCGACAGCCAGCCGCCCACCACGCGCACCGCCGCGCCCATGAAGGCCGCCAGCATGGTCAGCTGGCCGGCCTGCACCTTGGAGACGCCGAACTGGTCGTAGTAGTAGGTGGGCAGGAAGGTGGTGAGGCCGATGAAGCCGCCGAAGGTCACGCCGTAGATCAGGCTGAAGGCCCAGCCATCCTTCTCGAACAGGCAGGCGACGTGCTCGCGCAGCGAGGCATGCGCGTCGACATCGGGCGGCTCCTTGGCGAAGATGATCATGACCAGCATCGGCACCAGGATGGCGGCCGCCGCGAAGGCATAGACCGTCTGCCAGCCATAGGCCTGGGCCAGCGGCGGCGCGACGAGCACCGACACCGCCGTGCCGACATTGCCCGCGCCCACCAGGCCCATGGCCAGGCCCTTGTACTGCGGCGGGAACCAGCCCGAGCCCAGGCTCAGCGCCACGCCGAAGCTGGCGCCGGCAATGCCCAGCAGCACGCCCATGGCCAGCAGGTCGTCATAGCTCTTCACCATGAAGAAGCCATACAGCATGGCCACGGCGATCATGCCCATCTCGACCAGCGTCGCGTTCTTGCGGCCGATGTATTGCGACAGCAGACCGAGCGGGAAGCGCATCAGCGCGCCGGCCATGATCGGGATCGACAGCATCAGCCCCTTCTGGGCCGGTGTCAGGTGATAGGTCTCGCTGATGAAGGGCGCCAGCGCGCCATTGAGCACCCAGATGCAGCAGGAGAACGCGAAGTACAGGAAGGCGGCGAACAGCGTGGGGCTGTGGCCGGCGCGTTTGAAGTTCTGGAATGCGGACATCTTGGGCTCTATCGTGCTGGCTGCACGCGCCCACGCCAACCCACCGGTCGCGTGCCAGGGCGGCAAGGACGTGCAGCGGGAGGGTTTCCGCACCATTGCGGGAACCACGGCCGATACTTGCAAGCCTCATGCCCACCCGCCGGCAACGTCGCTGGCCTGTTTCTTGCGCCGTTTTGGGGCGTGAAGCCTGAAGCCATGCCTGATACCGCCGCTCCTACCTCGCTGCCCCTGCTGCCCTCGCTGATCTGCGGCCCTGAACCGCCGCCCCAGGTGGCCGCTTTGCAGGCCCTGGGCTGGTCTGTGTGCACCGTTTCGGAGCTTGCGCCGCCCGCCGACGGTCCGGCCGTCGGGCTGCTCTGGTGCCCGGACCGCACCGCCTTGGCGCAACTTCTGCACTCGGAGCGGGCTTTCGGCTTGCCCGTGGTGCTGCTGTCGCCGCCGCCTCAGGGGCCCGAGCGGCAGGCTGCGCTGGCCCGCGGTGCCGTGCAATGGCTGCCGGCCGACGTGGATGCCAGCGTGCTGGGCGAGGCCTTGCTGTGGGCGCGTGATCTGACTGCCCAGCAGCATGCCCGCGAGCTCGCCGCCCAGGCCAAGCTGGACGAGCGCAAGTGGACAGAACGTGCCAAGGGCCTGTTGATGCAGGCTCGCGGCATCGACGAGGCGGCCGCCTTCGCGCTGTTGCGCAACACGGCGATGCAGACCCAGTCCAAGTTGCCCGAGGTGGCGCGTGGCGTCGTGCACACGAGCGAGCTGGCCGAAGCGCTGGAGCGCGCCGGCGCCCAGCGCATGCTGAGCCAGCGCCTGGTCAAGCTGCAGGCCCTGCGCCAGTGGCCGCGCCTCACGCCGCCCGAGCGCCGCGAGGCCCAGGCCCTGCTGGACGCGTCGGCCGAACGCGTGGCGGCCAATCTCGCCCGGCTGGCCGAGCTGCTGCGCCACGATCTGGCCGAGGAGTTGTCTGCCGTATCGGCCGCCTGGGCTCAGCTGGACGCCGCGCTGGCCAACCGCCAGCCCGACCTCGGCCGCAGCGACCGCGCCGCCCAGCGTCTGCTGGAAAGCAGCGAGACGCTGGTCGCCCGCCTGTCCGAACGCGCCGGCCAGCGCCCGGTCGGGCTGTTGGCTCAGGTCACGCGGCTGCGCTTGTTGAGCCAGCGCCTGGCCAAGGAAGGCCTGCTCGCCCAGGTCATGCCGGGCCACGACGCCAGCGGCCTCGCCGCGGGGCTTGATGAATTCATCAAGGCCTATGACAGCGTGCGCGCCGCGCCACTCGCAGGCCCGACCCTGCAGCCGGCCTTCAAGGACGTGGACGAGGCCTGGCTGCTGCTGCTGCGTGGCCTGCGCGTCGAGCAGGGCGACGCGGTGCAGCGCATGCACCAAGGCAGCGAGAGGCTGCTGCAGGCGCTGGAGGCGTTGATTCAGGCGTTGCAGGGGTCGTTGCAGTTGATCTTGGGGTGAGGTGGGGTTTTGGGTTGGATGCTTTTGCCCGGCGTGCGTTTGCTTGCTGCATTGCCGGGAGTCCGTCCCGGCGGCCGGGTAACTTTCTTCTGCGGCGCTGTATAGACCGGGGACATAGGTAACGGGTGTGCCAGGACATGGGTAACGCTTTCGGGGTTTAGAAGCCCCGGAAGAAGCCCATGGTCTGGACGGAGAAGAGCACCGTGTCCCTGCGTGAAGAATTCGTGCACCTGGCCCGCCAGGACGGCGCCAACGTGCGTGCGCTGTGTCGCCGGTTCGGCATCAGCCCCAAGACCGGCTACAAGTGGCTCGGCCGCTTTGAACTCGCTCAGGGCGATGTCCAGGTGCTGCATGACCGCAGTCGCCGCCCGCTGAGCAGCCCCGCTCGCAGTTGCGATGCCATCGAGCAGGCCGTGCTGGCCGTTCGTCGCGAGCACCCCGCCTGGGGCGGCCGCAAGATCGCCCGGCGCCTGGCGGACCTTGGCCAGGCTTGCGTGGCGCCCAGCACCGTCACGCGCATCCTGCATCGGCACGACCTGATCAGTCCCGCGGCCAGCGACACCGCCCGGCCCTGGCAGCGCTTCGAGCACGAAGCTCCGAACTGTCTGTGGCAGATCGACTTCAAGGGCCACTTCCCCACGCTGGCCGGGCGTTGCCATGCGCTCACGCTGCTGGACGACCACTCGCGCTTCAACCTTTGCCTGCACGCGCTGACGCGCACCGACACGCCCGCTGTGCGCGATCAACTCATCCAGGCGTTCCAGCGCTACGGGCTGCCGCTGCGCATCAACGCCGACAACGGCTCGCCCTGGGGCACGCCTAAGGCCAGCGGGCACAGCCTCAGCGAGTTGGCGGTCTGGCTGATCCGCCAGGGCGTGCGAGTGAGCTTCAGCGCTCCTCACCATCCGCAGACCAACGGCAAACTGGAGCGGTTCCACCGCACGCTGGACGTGGAGGTGCTGGCCGGGCGGCACTTCACAGACATCGCTGCTGTGCAGTGCGCGTTCGATGCCTGGCGCCCGAGCTACAACTGCCAGCGTCCGCACGAGGCACTGGGCTTGCAAGCGCCCATGCAGCGCTACCGGCCCAGCGCCGTCGGCTACAACGAGGTGCTGCGCCCCATCGAGTACCCCGACACGGATTGCGTGGTCACCGTCGGCTGGAACGGCTTCTTCCACTTCCAGCGGCGCAAACTGCACGTGTCCAGCGCACTGCAGGGACTGCCCATCGGCATCCGCCCGAGCCTGGAGTGCGATGGCCTGCATGACGTGTACTTCTGCCATCAGCGGTTCACGCAGTTCGACCTGCGCGAGCCGACGTTGGTACCCATGTCCTGGCACGGGTGTTACCCATGTCTCCGGTCTATACAGCCCCGCAGAAGAAAGTTACCCGGCCGCCGGGACGGACTCCCGGCAATGCATCGATCAGCAGCGCTCCCCGCAAAAGCAACCTCAAACCCTCAAACCCTCAAACCCTCAAGCCGCCTGCTCCACATGCGCATGCCTTGTGTACAGGAAGTCGATGACCTCCTTGCGTGCCGCCACATAGCGAGCGTCTTCCGCCAGCTCCACACGCACCCGCGGCCGCGGGATGCCCACCGACAGGATCTCGCCAATCGTCGCCGCCGGCCCGTTGGTCATCATGACGATGCGATCCGACAGCAGCACGGCTTCGTCCACGTCGTGGGTCACCATGACCACCGTGCTCTGCGTGCGCGCGACGATCTTCAGCAGTTCGTCCTGCAGCTTGGCGCGGGTCAGCGCGTCCAGCGCACCGAAGGGCTCGTCCATCAGCAGCACCTTGGGCTCCATGGCCAGGGCCCGGGCGATGCCGACGCGCTGCTTCATGCCGCCCGAGATTTCATGCGGGCGCTTGTGCAGCGCATGGCTCATGCCCACCAGCTCCAGCGCGGCGCGGGCGCGCACCTTGAGCTGGGCGGGGCTCTCCTTGCCGCTGAAGACGGACTCGACCGCCAGCAGCACGTTGTCCAGGCAGGAGAGCCAGGGCAGCAGCGAGTGGTTCTGGAAGACGACGGCACGCTCGGGCCCCGGTGCGGCGATCTCGCGGCCGTCGCAGATCAGCGCGCCCGAGGTTGGCGCCAGCAGGCCGGCGATCAGGTTCAGCAGCGTCGACTTGCCGCAGCCCGAGTGGCCGATCAACGTGATGAACTCGCCGCGCTGCACGTCGAGATTGACGTCCTGCAGCGCATGGAAGCGCCCCTTGCGGGTGGTGAAGACCATCTCGGCGGCTTGCACTTGGATGAAGGGCTTCATGGCATCAGTCCTCGAAGGTGAAGTGCTTGGCAAGAGACATCAGGAACCATTCAAGCAGCAGCCCGACGGTACCGATGACGAAGATGGCGATGATGATGTGGGCGACGTTGAGGTTGTTCCACTCGTCCCAGACCCAGAAGCCGATGCCGACGCCGCCGGTCAGCATCTCGGCCGCGACGATGACCAGCCAGGCCGTACCGACCGACAGGCGCACGCCGGTCAGCACATAGGGCAGCACCGCGGGCAGCAGGATGCGCGTGATGACCTTCCACTCGGACAGGCGCAGCACGCGGGCGACGTTGAGGTAGTCGACCGGCACGCGCTGCACGCCGACGGCTGTGTTCACCACCATGGGCCAGATCGAGCAGATGAAGATGGTCCAGATCGCGGCCGGGTTGGCGCTCTTGAACACCAGCAGGCCGATGGGCAGCCAAGCCAGCGGAGACACCGGCTTGAGTAGCGCGATCAGCGGCGACACCATGCGGTTGGCGAACTCGAAGCGGCCGATGATGAAACCCAGCGGGATGCCGACGAGGGCCGCCAGGCCGAAGCCCATGCCGACGCGCGACAGCGAGTTCAGGATGTTCCAGCCGATGCCCTGGTCGTTCGGGCCCTTGCGATAGAACGGGTCGGAGAAGAGCTGCACGGCGGCATCGAAGGTTGCTGCCGGGGTGGGGAAGCTGCCGCCCTTCATGGTGGCCAGGCCCCAAAGGCCAATGAGCAGGGCCATGCCGAGGACGGGGGGCAGCACGCGCATCGCCAGCGCACGCCAGTCGTAGGGCGTGCGTTTCGGTGCAGGCTTGGGCATCTCGGCGGGTGCGGCAACCGCGGGGCGGCTGGCGCTGGCGGTGGTGGTGGATGCAGAAGCCGCAACGGCTTCGCCCGGGGAGTGGAAGACTGCGGAGACCATGATTAAGCCTTGATCTTGAAGCCGTCGGCGTACTTCGCCGGGTCCTTGCCATCCCAGACAACGCCGTCGATCAGCTTGCTGGTGCGGAAGTCACTCTTGGGCACGTTGATGCCCATGGCGCTGGCCACTTGCTTGTAGAGCGCCGTCTGGTTGACCTGCTTGGCCACCGCCAGGTAGTCAGGGTGGGACTTGAGCAGGCCCCAGCGCTTGTGCTGAGTCAGGAACCACATGCCGTCGGACAGGTAGGGGTAGTTCACCGTCCCGTCGTTGAAGAACTTCATGTGGTTGGGGTCGTCCCAGGTCTTGCCCAGGCCATTCTGGTAGCGGCCCAGGATGCGCTGGTTGATCGCGTCGACACCGGTGTTGATGTAGGCCTTCTGCGCGACCGTCTCCGCCATCTTCAGCTTGTTGGACAGGCTGGCGTCGATCCAGCGGCTGGC
Source organism: Roseateles sp. P5_E1 (assembly GCF_054049335.1). Classification (NCBI taxonomy): domain Bacteria; kingdom Pseudomonadati; phylum Pseudomonadota; class Betaproteobacteria; order Burkholderiales; family Sphaerotilaceae; genus Roseateles; species Roseateles sp. P5_E1. Next base: position 126,259 of record NZ_JBFUMN010000007.1, on the reverse strand, counting down.
CTCCAGCAMGGCCATCATGACGGCGCGGGTGGTGTTGGGGTACTTCTTGACGAAGTCGGCGCTGGTGCCCAGCACCTTCTCCGGATGGTCCTTCCAGAGGTCCTGCGTCGTGTTGGCCGTGATGCCGATGCCGTCCATGATGGCGCGGTGGTTCCAGGGCTCGCCGACGCAGAAGCCGTCCATGTTGCCCACGCGCATATTGGCCACCATCTGCGGCGGCGGCACGGTGATGAGCTTGGCGCCCGACATCGGGTTGATGCCCGCGGCGGCCAGCCAGTAATGCATCCACATCGCGTGGGTGCCGGTCGGGAAGGTGCCAGCGAAGGTGTATTCGCGCGGGTTGGCCGCCATCACCTTGGCCAGCGACGGGCCGTCGACGGCGCCCTTGTCGGCCAGCGCCTTGGACAGCGTGAAGGCCTGGCCGTTGTGGTTCAGGTTCATCAGCACGGCCATGTCCTTCTTGGGGCCGCTGGTGCCCAGATGGACGCCGTAGACGAGGCCGTAGAGCACATGCGCCATGTCCAGCTCGCCGTTGACGAGCTTGTCGCGCACGCCGGCCCAGGAAGCCTCCTTGGTCGGGATGATCTTGACGCCGTACTTCTTGTCGAAGCCCAGCTCGGCGGCCATCACGACCGATGCGCAATCCGTCAGCGGGATGAAGCCGATGCGCACTTCCTCCTTCTCGGGCTTGTCCGATCCCTGGGCCCAGGCACCGCCGGCCAAGCCGAGGGTGGGGAGGGCTGCAGCCGCGGCCAGCAGGCTGCGGCGCTGAAGGTGGGGCGTGGCGTTCGAGTTGTCGCTGGCGGTCATCACGGGCTCCTGTTCATGCAAGGCGCAACGCCGTGCGACCACGCATCGCCCGCACCGCGACGAGCAGTGCGAGCGACAAAGGAGAGGTCGGACGCCGTTGTCCCGAAGTGCCGGCCGATTCATCAGCCGGCCGGCCCGAGAGGCCTGCGCCATTGCAGGCCTCGCATTGGTTAACGCAGGTTGCGTGCCAGCCCCCGCACCGTGGCGCCAGGCCCGATTTGCACGCGCTTGGCGCATGGCAGGCGCTGTGGCGGGCGGTTTGCGCCGGGTCGGTGCGTGCAGTCGCGACGCGTGTTGGTGCGTCCGGGTGCGCGGCGCCCCGGGTGCGGGCATGCATTTTTAGGAGCGCCCGCAATTGCCCGCCGACAGGGTCAGCCGCTTCAATGCGGCCATACCAAGACAGGGAGCGCCCCATGCGGCTGGACAACTACAGCGTTGCCCCTTTTGAAAGCCTTGATGCCTTCGATCCGGTGCAGCGTGACGCCGATGCGCCCCGGCATGGCGCATCTCGCTCTCGAGAAAGCAGCCAAGCAGCGAGCAATTGCAACGATGGAACAACATACGATCGGGAAGCTTCCTGATCGTCAGACCGACAGAGCTGGGCGGCTCCTATGCCATTCCCAAGGTGCTGATTCCGGATCCGAAGACGCTGCCGCCGAAACACTGAATGACACGCATCATGTCGCTTCGAGAAGACCTGGAAAACTTCAACGGTTCGATCAATCTGGCGATCGGCAACCCACCCGATGATTACCCCGATTGGAGCTATGTGACCTATGAAAGCCACATGGCCGACATCAAGGAACTGTGGGCATCGATTCGCCCTGCGCTGAAGCGCGACCTGGCCGAAGCCCAGCAGATCGACGCCAAACTCGCCGAGATGTTCAGCGCCTTTGACGCCGGTGAGAAGGAACGGGGCCGCAAGGCAGCGCTGTTCATCTACAACATGGAGCCGACCCGGCTGCGCTGATCGCCGCGACTGCCGCTGTGCTTCACATGGCAGCCGGGGCGACGGATCGGCACTCAGCTTTGCCACTTCAAGCCCCATGCACGACTGCTGGCGGTGATGGATGCGCCGCCCGGCCGGCAACCGAAGTTGCTCCAGGACTTCGTCAAGCATTGGTACGCCGAACTCCACCACCCGCCCAGGAAGGGCATGTCACGCCTGATCAACCTGGACGAATGGCCCTACTGGTATGACAACCACGAGGGCGTCAGCAGCTATTTCAGCAATTGGTGCGTGGAAGCCGTCGCCGTCGTGAAAGCTTTCGGCGTCGACGACTCGCTCTGCCTTTCGCTCCCCAACTACCCCGGTGACCTGCTGAGGCCGCAAGGACCGACAACGCACGCCGGCAACGGCCTCGCGCCCGCCCCGGCGCCGGCCCCAACCAAGCCGGGTTGGTTGCAAAAGCTCAGGCGTGCGTTTTAGCGCGATAGCTTGAGGTGAACTGGCGAACCCCAAGAAGTAGCGGTCAGTCGACGTTGGGGTTGCGACCCAACTTACCGCGCTGGGCCGAGGCGATGCAGGCGGGCAAGGAGGTGAGGGTGGAGGTCAGTCCTGTCTATGCCGCTGTTGGCGAGGTGCCCACGAGGATCGACGTGAGGTATTGGATCGACGGCGCGGCGACCAAACGAGTGTTTCCCAATACCCCCGGGGGATGAATTTGATGCTGAACAAACTTGATGAATCTGTGCAGGCCATCGCCGGGGCGTTGTTTGCGGTTTGCGAAAGCTCTGGTGCGGCGAAAGTGCGCTTCAGTTTCCGGGTCACGCCCGATGCAAGCGTGTTGGCGCCTGACTACTGGTTCACGTCGCCGGATGGCGCTGTCAGGAAGGACTTTCCGAAGCGGGAACTTGAAAGCCTGGTTGAAGATGCAGCGCTGCGTCACTGGCGCCTTGCCCAGGATCTCGGCCAGCCCCGCTGGTACATGATGACTGTCCAGCTCAAGCGCAGTGGCAAGTACTCGGTGGACTTCGAGTACCGCGACGACTACAAGGAAGGCGACATCATGAAAGAGCTGGATTGACAAGGCTGCACGTGCAAGCTCGACATCCCGATCCTTCTTGGCAGGCCGGTGCCCCGGCGCGGTAAATGACGCACACGCAGCAGCCGCCGCATCAGCCCTGATTGGTGCGCGCGCGCCCCAGGCCGAGGCTCAGCGGGCGCGCAGCAGCTGATCCGCATCAATCAGGCGCATGGCGACCGAGGCCAGCGTCTGCCCACCGTCCATGGCCAGCTGGCGCAGGCGCTGGAAGGCCGCCTCCTCGTCCAGCCCTTGCTCGCGCATCAGGATGCCGCGCGCCTTCTCGACGAGCTTGCGCTCGGCCAGCTGGGTCTGGGTCTGGCGCAGGTCGCGCTGCAGGGTCTGGTCGTGCTCGAAGCGGGCCAGGGCCAGTTGCAAGAGGGCACCCAGGCGCTGCGGCGGCAGGCCGGCGAGCTGCAGGGTGCTGATGCCGGCCTGCAGGGCGGCGCGCATCTGCTCCGGGCCCATCTGCTCGGCAAAGAGCAGCACCGGGCGGGGCTGTTGCTGCAGGGATTCGCCCAACTGGGCCAGCAGCTCGGGTGTGGGCTGCTCGCAGTCGACCAGCAGCAGCTCGGGTGCCAGGCGCTGCAGGGCCATGGGCAGGGCGTCGGGCTGGGCGACGAGGTCGATGACGTCGACGAGCTGGCAGCGCAGCCGGATCAGCTCCAGGCGGATGACGGGGCTGCGGCGCTGGCCGGCATCCGCCAGCAGCACGCGCAGCCCGGGGAGGGCAAACGGGGGCGTGTTCATGCCCCAGGGCAGTGCAAATAGCGTGCCGTGGGGCGTTTCCTAGGTCTTCAGCGGCAAATACAGGTGCACGACACCGCGCCGGCCGGGTGCCGACTCGCCCAGGTAGCAGGCATAGGGCGGCAGCTGCGGATGCGGCTGGTGCTGCTCGATGCGCAGGCGCTGCATGGCCTGGTACCAGGCCAGCTCCAGCGCCTCGGGCGGGCCGTCGTAGCGCAGTACATAGGCGGCGTGGGCCGCTTGCTGCTGCAGCTTGAGGCCGTTGGGCAATGCGGCATCGGCGGGAAGTTCGACGCCGACCCGGCAGTCGACGATGCGCAGCTTGAGCTGGGTCTTCAGATAGTGGATGGTGGCGGTGCCGGTTGCCGCCAGCCCCGCCGTGGCGAGTTGCTCACGCACCTCCTTGATCCGTGGCGGCAACTCCGCGGCCAGCTTGTCCAGCGGGCTGCGGTGGTGCGCCTGGGCGTAGGCGTGGGCGCGCTGCTCCTGCACGCCGAGGTAATCCAGCGTGTAGGCCGGGGGCGTTGACTCCAGCGTCGCGGCGAGGCGGTCCAGGCCGAAGCGCAGGTCCAGGGCCGTGGCACCTTGTACGGTGGCGGCAAAGGCGCGCAGCGTGAAGGCGACGCGGCCCTTGAAGCGCCAGGTGACCCGGGTGCCGCCCGGCGCGGGGTCGAAGCGCCAGTCCGAGCGGCCGCGATAGGCAAAGGGCAGGGCGAACTGCAGGCGCTGGCGCAGCGCGCGCGACGGCGTCTGCCCCGTCTGGCGCACGCTGCCGCGGCCGACGTGGGGCACATCCCAGGCCAGGGCGATGCCATCGGCCTCGGCGCGAGCACCGCGCGCATGCTCCAGCCAGGGGTTCCAGGCCTGCCACTGCGCCAGGTCGCTGACGCGCTGGTAGATGGCCTCAGGCGGCGCGGCGATGAGCCGGCTCTCCTCGGCCCGCACCCGGCCGCTGTAGCGGCCCATGTAGACGAGCAGCAGCACTGTCAGCAGGGCCAGCGCGAAGAGGAGCGCACTCATGACTTGTCAGATCTCCATGCGTGAATGAGCGGAACCGGTATTTGGGCCGAGCGCTGGGCCGCTCCCGAGCCGGCCCGCGCTGGCGATGTGCGTGCGGCTCGATGCCGCATGCATCGCCGTCCCCTCGGGGGACCGACCAGACGCGGCTGCGTTCAGCGAGGCGCGGTTGGACGAGGGGCCCCAACTCACAACATGCCCATCATCTGTGGAACGACGAGCGTCAGCCAAGGCCAGTAGGTGACGATGACGAGGAAGACGATCATCGTCAGCAGCCAGGGCATGACGGCCTTGGTCAGCTCGGTGATGCCCAACTTCGAGATGCCAGAAGCGACGTACAGGTTCAGGCCCACCGGCGGGTGGCACAGGCCCACTTCCATGTTGACGTCGATCAGGATGCCGAAGTGCACCGGGTTTACGCCCAGCTGCATGGCGGCCGGGAAGAAGATCGGCGCCATGATCAGGATGATGGACGACGGGTCCATGAAGTTGCCCGCACCCAGCAGCACCAGGTTGACGACGAACAGGAAACCGCTCTGCCCCAGGTTCATGCCCAGCAGCCAGTCGGCCAGCTGGTGGGGCAGGTTCTCGTTGGTCAGCACGAAGGAGAACAGCACCGCGTTCGTGATGATGTAGAGCAGCATCGCGGACATGTTGGCCGAGTCCTTCAGCACCTTGGGCACGTCCTTGAGCTTCAGGTCCTTGTAGACAAAGATGGCCACGAAGAAGGAGTACACCGCCGCCATCGCCGCCGCCTCGGTCGCCGTGAAGGCGCCCGACCAGATGCCGCCGACGATGATGACGACGAGCAGCAGGCCCCAGAAGCTCTTGCGGAAGGCCTGGAAGCGGGCCATCCAGCCCATGCGGGCCAGGCGCGGGTAGTTGTTCTTGCGGGCGATGTACCAGGTCACCGCGGCCAGCATCAGGGCCAGCGTGATGCCGGGCAGCAGGCCGGCGACGAACAGAGCGCCGATGGAGGTGTTGGTCGAGATCGCGTAGATGACCTTCGGAATCGACGGCAGCATCAGGATGCCGAGCGACCCGGCCGTGATGATGACGCCGGCGCCGAAGCGCATCGGGTAGCCGTGAGCCACCATGGCGGGCAACACGATGGAGCCGATGGCCACGACCGTCGCGACCRACGAGCCGCAGACCAGCGCGAACATCGAGCAGGCCAGGATGGACGCCAGCGCCAGGCCGCCGTGGAAATGCCCCACCATCGACGTGGCGAAGTTGATCATCCGCCGCGCGACACCGCCGTGGGTCAGGAAGTTGCCGGCCAGGATGAAGAAGGGCACGGCCATGATTTCCCACTTCTCGATGCCCGTGAACAGCTTCAGGGCGACCGATTCGATGGGGACCTGGGTCATCGTGACGATGAAGGTCATCACGGTGAGGCCGAGCGAGATGCTGATCGGCATGCCGGTCAGCATCAGCGCCAGCAGCAGGCTGAAGATGATGAGTGCATTCATTTGCGGGCCTCCACTTCCAGCGGGGTCTGTTCATCCACGCCCTCGACGTGGGACTCGTCATGCTTGGGCAGTTCGCCGGTCTTGTGGAAGGTCCAGCAGACCTGCAGGAAGCGATAGCACATCAGCGCCGAACCGAGCGGGATGGCCGAATAGACCATCCAGGTCGGCCATTCCAGGTCAGGCGTCGTCGGGCCTTCGTACACGTCCTCGCGCGGCTGGCCGATGAGGTCCAGGAAGGCGTGGTGGGCGCCGTTGTCCCAGACGAAGGTGCCGCCCAGCACGGCGATGGCGCCGGTGAACAGCGCGCCGGCCAGCAGGCCGAAGATGACGAAGCGGCCGCGGTTGGCGGGCGACATGCGGTTGATGATGACGTCCACGCCGACGTGGATGCCGGTGCGCACGCCATAGGCCGCGCCGAACTTGCACATCCACACGAACAGGATGATGCAGAGCTCCTGGGCCCAGCTCACGTGGATCTTGAGGGCGATGTCCTGGATATAGGGCAGCCCGGCCAGGTAGCGGTGCACGACGGCGAAAAAGATCACCAGCGTCGCCGCGGCCATCAGGAAGGAGATCATCCACTCCTCCAGATGATTGAGCGCTTTGTTCAACATGAGTTTCTCCAACCGCTTCCGGCGGACGCCAGGCGGTGTATTGACCGAGCGAAGCCGCGGAACTGGCTTTGCCAGGCCGCTGGCTTGCCCCCTGGGGGGCCGGCGTCAGCCGGTACGGGGGGGGGGGGGCTTATTTCGGCGCGACGAAGCCAGCCGTCTTGTAGGCGGCCTCGATGGTGGCCTTGCCGACGCGCGATTCCATCTCCTTGTGGACGGGCATCAGCGCCTTCTTCCACTCGTTGGTCTCGGCGGGCGTCGGCGTGTAGATGGTCACCTTGCCGCTGGCTTTGATGCCTTCCAGCGCGCGGCCGTTCTCGGTGCTGGCGATGGCGTTGGCGTAGGTCGTGGCTTCCTTGATGGCCGCTTCCAGCTGGGTGCGGATGTCCGCCGGCAGGCCGTCCCAGAACTTCTTGTTGACGATGACCGCATAGGCCAGGTGGCCGTGATTGGACATCGTCATGTGCTTTTGCACTTCGAAGATCTTCTGCGTGTAGAAGTTGCTCGGCACGCCTTCGGTGCCGTCCACCACACCGGTCTGCAGTGCCTGGTAGAGCTCGGAGAAGGCCATCACCTGCGGGATGGCGCCCAGGGCGCGCATCTGCGCGTCCAGCACCTTGCTGGACTGGATGCGCATCTTCATGCCCTTGAAGTCCGCCACGTTGTGCAGCGGCTTGTTGGCGCTCATGATGTGGAAGCCGTTGTCCCAGTAGGCCAGGCCCTTGATGCCCTTGGGTTCCAGCTTCTTGAAGAGATCGGCACCGAGCTGACCGTCGGTCACGGCGCGGAAGGAATCGGTGTCCTTGAACAGGTAGGGCAGGTCGAAGACCTCGAACTCCTTGACACCCAGCGGCCCGAACTTGGCCAGGGACGGCGCCAGCATCTGCACCGAGCCCAGCTGCAGGGCCTCCATCTCTTCCTTGTCCTTGTAGAGCTGGCTGTTGGGGTAGAGCTCGATCTTGACCTTGCCGCCGGTCTTCTGCTCGGCCAGCTCCTTGAAGCGCTGGGCGCCCTTGCCCTTGGGCGTGTCGGGCGCGACGACGTGGCTGAACTTGATGACGATGGGGGCCTGGGCGAAGGCCGCCGTGGGCAGGCTGAAAGGCAGGGCCAGGGCGACGGCGAGTGCGAGACGGCGCAGGATCATGGTTTGTCTCCGATATTGGAATGAGGGGTCTGGACGGCATTCTTCCGAGCCCGGGACCCTGCAGATAGTTGTGGAGTTCCACATTTCGCGCGGCCTACTCTCTTCTTAGACTGCACTCCATGACGCTGCGCGAGCTCTTGACCCGAAGCCTGTGGCTGGCACCCCTGGGTTTGTCCCTGGTGTTCGTGGGGGGCGTGCTGACCTGGGTGCGCGCCAACGAGGCCGAGGAGCAGGAGCTGCAGCGCCAGACGCTGATTTCCGACGCCCTCAGCACTGAGGCCCAGCTGCGCGACCGCATCGACGAGGAGCAGGCCCATCTGCGCCAGCTCGCCGCGGGCCTGGCCGGCCAGGTGCCCAGCACCGCGGCGCTGGCGGCCCACCCCGAGGTCAACGCCGGCCTGCGCCGCCTTTGGTTGGCTGTGACCTGGCTGGACTCGCGCAGCAACCGCGTGCTGGCCGAGGTGCCGGCCGAGTCCGAGGCCAACCGCTATGAGGACGGCCTGTCCCTGCACCTGACCGCCCGCGTCGCGCCCGACGGCGTGCTGGTGGTGCGTTATGCGCCAGCCCTGCTGCTCAAGCGTGGCGTGCCCTGGTGGCTGGCGCGCAAATACGACGTGCAGCTCATCGACAGCGCCGATCAGGTCATCGCCTCCACGACCGAGTCGCCCCTGCGCGCTGCCCTGGGCGAGAAGCCGAGCTACCGCGTCGCCCTGACCGGCCCGCTGCGCGCCAGCCCGCTCACGCAGGCGACGCTGACCGACGCCGCGCTGGAGCTGACGGTGCGCGACCCCGCCGTCAACGGCGTGCGGCCGCTGGCCTGGGTGCTGGTGGCGGGCTTCCTGCCGCTGATCGCCGTCGCCAGCTGGTTGCTGCGCCGCCAGATGCGCCAGGTGCAGCGGGCCGAGGTGGCCGGCCGCACGGAGGCCGCCTGGCGCCGGGCGATGGAAGACTCGGCGCTTGTTGCGCTGCGCGCCCGCGACTTCGACGGCCGCTTGCTGTACGTCAACCGCACCTTCTGCGACATGGTCGGCCTGCCCGCCGAACAGCTGGTCGGCATGCTGCCGCCGATGCCTTATTGGCCGCCCGACGCACTGGCCGAGGTGGCGGAGCGCAACCGCCGCAACCTGGCCGGCCATGCGCCGCGCGAGGGCTACGAAGCGCATTGGCGGCACGCTTCAGGCCGCATGGTCGACGTGATGGTGTTCGAGTCGCCGCTGGTCGACGCCGGTGGCCGCCAGATCGGCTGGATGGGCAGCATCATCGACATCACCGAGCGCAAGCGCCTCGAAGACCGTGAGCGCCGCCAGGTCGAGACCCTGGCCCACAACGCGCGGCTGACCATGCTCGGCGAAGTGGCCTCCACGCTGGCCCATGAGCTGAACCAGCCGCTCACGGCAATAGCCAGCTATGGCGCCGGCATCACCAACTCGCTGGCCAAGCTCGGCGTGCAGGACGAGCTCGTGCTCGGCGCGCTGCAGCGCCTGGGCCAGCAGGCCGCGCACGCCGGCCGCATCGTCGCGCGCATCCGCGAGTTTCTGACGCGGCGCGAACCTCGCCACGAGCCCTGCGATCTGCATGAGGTCGTCACCGCCGCCATCGAGCTGCTCAAGCGCGACTGCCAGCGCCGCGGCGTCACGCTGGACGTGAGCCTCGCGCCGGGCGTGCCGGCGATGCTGGCCGACGCCGTCCTGATTGAGCAGGTGGTCATCAACCTGGTGCGCAACGCCGCGGATGCGCTGCAGGCGCGCCCGGCCGGGAACGGCGGCCGGCGCATCGCAGTCAGCAGCCGCGTCGTGGGCGACTTCGTGCGCGTCGATGTGCAGGACAACGGCCCTGGCCTGCAGGGCCGGCGTGTCGAACAGCTGTGCGCGGCCTTCTATTCCACCAAGGCCGACGGCATGGGCATGGGCCTGGCTATCTGCCGCTCCATCATCGAGGCCCATCAGGGCGTGCTCGACGCCAGCGAGGCCGCCAATGGCGGCGCGCTGTTCTCGTTCAGCCTGCCGCTGAGCCCGCAAACCCAGACGGAAACGATCCATGGCTGAAGGCACGATCCATCTCGTCGATGACGACCCTGGCGTGCGTGATGCGCTCGCCTTCCTGCTGCGCTCACGCGGCCTCCATGTGCGCGCCTTCGACGGCGGCCCGGCGCTGCTGGAGATGCTGGACCGCGAAGGGAATCCCAAAGGCGTGTTCCTGCTCGACGTGCGCATGGAGCCCATGAGCGGCACGCGCCTGCACGACGAACTGCTGGCGCGCCGGCTGAGGAACCCGGTGCTCTTCCTGACAGGCCATGGCGACATCCCCATGGTCGTCGAGGCGCTAAAGAAGGGCGCCTTCGACTTCCTGGAGAAGCCCTACAGCGACAACGCCTTGGCCGACCGTATCGAGCAGGCCCTGGCCGTGGACGCGGCCATGCAGGCCGAGGGCGCGCACGTGGCCGAGCGCAGCGCGCGGCTGGCCAGCCTGACCGAGCGCGAGCGCGAGGTCATGACGCGCGTGGCGGCAGGCAAGCTCAACAAGGTCATTGCCGACGAGCTGAACGTGTCGGTGCGGACCGTGGAAGTGCACCGGGCCCGGGTGTTTGCGAAGCTGGGCGTGCGGTCGGCGGCGGAGGTGGCGACCTTGCTGGCCGGGCGATAGGCGGTGCGGGGTTCAGCGCCGCGACCTCAGGAGGTCAGCGCGGAGATTCGCAGCTGAAGTCAGGCCGTAGCCGGAGTTGCGCGTGAGGCCGCGACACCCAGGGCCGCCTCGATGCCTTCCGGGGAGACCAAGCCATGGTATTGCCGCTGCAATTCCTCAAACACCGAGTGATTCACGTCCCCGACGAGGAGGCGTGACGCCGTCGCGAACACCGAGCGCCTTTCGCCATCGGGGCCGAAGAACTCATCCTCGGAGCCCTTCTTGACGGCCACGGCCATTCGCGAACGCAGCTCCGCCAGGTCGCGGTTGGACCAGTTGCTGACGATCGCCTCCAGTTGCGACAGCGCGGTCGCCACGATGTGCACGGGCATCTCCGAGAGGGCCGCTGCACCTTGCCGGGCCAATTGGTGTTCCACATAGCCCAGATGCCGCATCACCCGCCGCGTCGACGGATGCTGGCCCAGCAATTCGGTGAGGGCCCGTGCCAGCGCCTTCGCTTCTGCGGCTGCCGGTTCCGACAATGGCAGCTGGACCGGCGAGGCCGGCTGGCGGGGACTCCGGCGCGCGATCCGGCGCAGCGCGGCCCACAGCGCGGCAGTGAAATTCCGGCTCAGCGGGCTGCGACGCCGATCCGGCCGGCGGGAGGAGGAAGGTTTGGACATGGTTCCCTTTACTTCATGGGACGCACGACAAATTGGTCAGGCCGAATTCGATCATGCGGAGAGTGGCCTGACCAGAGAACTATTTAACGGTGACGGGCCGATGAAGCCGGCCGGCCACCCGCCGGACAGCCGAAGGACAGGTAGCGCCGTACTACCGCGAGGCACGGCGTCGCGATGTGGGGCGCTCATCGCGCCCGAGAGTGCCCAGGAACCGACAGTGCCCGGCTCCGTGCTGCGCGAAGCGCAGGGCGAAGACCTGCTGGAGAAGGAGCCGATGGATTTCGAGACTGCATCCGCTCTTGTGGAGGGGCTGAACCAGCTTGACGTCGAGCTGCGAGCCCTCTCAGCGTCGACGGACCGGCCCAAGCGCCTATCCCAGCTCAGGGGGCAGGCCGCGCCTGCCGCTTAGGCGGATCAACGAGCATCCGGGCCGGCTTGCCGTTGTAAATAGCAACTGCACCCTGGATCCGGGGGGCTGGCGCAGCTGCAGGCTTCATCGAAACTCCTGCGCGAAAGAGCCACGCCAGGGAGGGATCAGATGGCTATCGATTTCGCACTGCAGCGGCCCTGTACGGCCCGCCGGTACACGCCGGAGGTCAGGCTGCGGTCCATGGTCAGGCACCGCGGCATTGCGGAATTCGCGATCGCCCAGTTCCGCGAGAAGTTTCCCCACGCCGACAGCGAGACGCTGACCAGCAAATGCACGGTCGAGATCACCGTCAAGAGCCCGGACGGGACGGCCAAGCAGACACAGGTGACGGTCGGGCAACTGCTGGACATGATTGCGCCGCTCAGCGAGCTGGATGGTGAATGCAAGGGCTGCCCGGCCAACCTGTCGGGCCGGGCCTTCGGCTGCATCGGCAAGGTGGACTACCCCATCCGCAAGGAGGCCGAGGACTGGCTGCTCGCGCGCCTGCCCGCCGATGCCAAGGACGCCAAGGACGCCAACCTGGTCCTGCTTCTCAAATACCTCGCCGACCTCGGCATCGACGGCGCCCCGGTCGAGGCTCAGCGAGCCAAGCCGCGCGTGTTCGAACGCAAGGAGGCCGCCGTCAGGAAATGGGGCGGCTGGCTGGGCCCCAAGATGCAGATCACGTCCAGCCAACTGCTGCATATGCTGGCCTTCAGTGAATCCATCGGTCCCGAGCAGGCCCAGCTCTACAGCCGGCTGCTCGGCCTGGGCAAGCTGGGCTCGGAGCCGGGGGAAGCATCCGACGCGGTAGAACAGTTCCGGGTCTTCCTGCGGGCGGTCAATCTGGCGGCGAGGTTGAATGCGAAGCTGGCTGTTGAAGCTTAGGGTTCCCGTTGAGCAAAGGCGGCTCCAGGCTGGTCTGAGACGTTCGCCGCCGGAGGCCTGAACGGCGGCGATAACGAACACCGGTCATCCAGCGCCGGTAGCCTCGACCGACAGCTTCATCGCCGATTCCTGTCGCCCGACCACGGCCGGCCGAGCAGGGTGCCCCAAACGACCGCTCCCGCAGACCGTGTCCGGCTCAAAGCGACCCAGAGCGGAAGTTGGCCTTGGTGAAGTGAACAGCCAGAAAGCTGCCGTTCAACGTTGAACATGAGTGGCGGCTGGAAGCGTGCGAAGCGCGTTGGAAGGCGTCCGCTCGGTGGAAGGGTTAGCCATTTAGTGCATACCGCATTACGGCTCTTTGTACAGGCAAGAGGAGCTCCTTTTGCTGATAGCCAACAAAGCCCGAGTACGCCAGCGGATCGAATGAAAGTTCACGCCCAATCGCGAACGGCGGGGTGGGTAGCAGCTTGGGCGAACCCATCTCGGCAAGGAGCGCTTCTGTCAGTGACCTACGAGAGCCTTCCGCCCCGGCGGGCCACCCGTCGGTGATCACGATGTCGGCAAATGGTGGCAACTCCTCCGTGAATGTCACGCTTCTCGTTGGTTCATGGAACTGAGCGTCGCAAACGTGCGTGACAGTGAATCCGAGTACGCCGGCCAATTCATGCCAAGAACGGAACACGTTCGTTGGCGGCCCCCAGAGGCAGATTCGAGCTCGCTCCAGCGGAAGCAGTCTTGAGTGGACGTAGTAGGCATCCGTGAGTACTTCGCACGGGTGGCCGACATTGGACATTGCGTTGATCACGGGCCTGCGAGTGGCCTCTGCGAATTCAGCCAGGCGCGCGTGATTGGACTCGCGGATCACGTAAATGTCATAGAACGGATCGAGGTAACCGGCTAGGTCGCAAGCTCGCTCGCCGGTCTTGAGGAAGTTTGGCAGCTCAGTAAAGGCCAACCCAAGTTCCCGGAACGCCTGGATGAAAGTCGTTCGAGTCCGGATGCCGTTACCCTCGAAGGACCAAGCGACCGTGCCAGACAACTGCGTTGGCGGACTGGCCACAAGATCCCAGACCTTGAGAAGGTCGGCGCCGCTGAGATCCGAAAGGCGAAGGAGGTTCATTCGGGTCTAACTTGTTGTAGGTGGATCGTTAACGATTTCTGCCCAACATTCGAGCATGCGATCAAGGTGTCCGCTGGACTGTCGACGCGACAGCAAGCCGACATTGACCACAGACCGCTCCTGGCCGGGACCCGGTTTCCCTTTGGGGCGCCACCAGCAGACATTGACCTTGACCGGATACTCACGTTCGAAACAATTGCTGGCCGTAGCTAGTAGCACTGCAGCACAAGCCAAGCGTCCTGGAACTTCCCTTCGCGGGCAGGCGCCTCTCGCACCCAGGAGTACAACGTTCCAGCATCACCCCACATGACACCTTGTGCATCGACTTCGCGGACTGTTTCACTCAGCGGATGATGCTCGATCCCGCTGCCCAGCAACTGCTCGACTCCTTCTGATGGTCGCGAACCCTTGTAACAGCCGTGCGTCGCTGCGCTGCCCCCGTACACGCAGCGCGCCGACTCGCCAACGAGCGCTTGGCCTCCTGACCCTGGCCGCAGCCTTCGCGCACAGCCCGGCGGCCCTGGCTGCCGACGCCAGCAAGAAGGCCACGGGCGCGAGCAACGTAATCCCGATGTCCTTGTTCAAGCTGATCGAGGAGAAGAAGTACGCCGCTGCGCTGCCGCGAGTCACCAGCCTTGCTGCCCAGAAGAACCAGCACGCCCAGTTCGTGCTGGCCAGCTACTACTCCTGCGGCAAGATCGTGCCGTTCAGCTGCAGCAAGGCAGACGAGCTCTTCAAGGCCTCCATGAATCCGAGCAACGGCGCACCGGAGAACGGCGCGATCTCGCAGGCTGCGCCCAACGAGGTGGCCTGGCTCCACGCCACGTGCACCCAGGACGGCTTTGAGCGCGATCTGGAGACGGCCAAGACCTATGCGATGGAGGCCATGCAACGCGACAACAACGCGTTCGCCCTGGACACGCTCGCGGCTGTGGCAGCTCGCGCCGGCGAGTTCAAGGCGGCAATGAGCTTCCAGCGCATGGCCATCTCGAAGCTGGACGTCATGGCCAAGGCCGAGCCGATCCCCGCAGCTGCCTTTGTCGACTTCAAGAAACGCCTAGCTGGCTACGAGCAGGGCCAGCCTGCCGAGGTCACTGCGGACACCGCGGCGGCGAGCTGCAACTTGCTGCCGGACTGAGGAGCGGCTGTGGGTACGGTTGCATGTGGCCCAGCCCCTGTGGCATGCACCCGGCAAGCCGGGCGTCGCCTCTCAGGTCAAAGCTTGAGCGTCTGCTTTCTGGCTGGCGGTCTGCTCGGGCGCCGCCGATTTCCGCTCCGGGTGGGCAAGGTGAGCTCGCGGCCTTAAGAACCGGTAGCTCGAGCCCGGCCAGACCGAACGGCAGCTTTTGGCGCAGGCCGCGAACTGGAGGTTGCGGCCAGGAGCGGAAGTTAACCGTGGCTCGATCGGCGTCCGGTCAACTCACAAAGCTGTCGCCCAGCGTTCAAATTCAGCAGGCCAGCCAGCGCAGCTGGCGCGGGTCCGCTGCAAAGAAAGGTGGGGTGGCAAGCGTGAACGAGGACTTAGCAGCCGCATGAGACTCGCCARCAGAAGATGACATTGACGCGGAGAAGATACCCTGCAGCGACGGGCCCAAAGAAGCAACCGAGCGCCAGAAGGGCGAAACCCCACCCATCGAGTCTCGCCTTCCAACCCGTTCGGACCTTGGTTCGGGACCACACCCAGGCGCCAGGGAAAGGGGACTGCCCGGAACGAAGCGTCAGGATTGCGGCGCGTGAGACTGAGAAGCCCGCCGATAGGAACAAGAGCACGAAGGCAATGATGATGCCGCGAAGCCAAGGCAGTGACTCGCATGTTGGAAGACCTTTGACGAATTCCATGAAGGGATCCCACCAGCGATCCATGGCGGCAGACAGGGCGATTCCGAAGACCACGCACAGCGCCAGCTTGACGCGACTCGCGATGGTCGGTTCGATGAACTTGGCTTCCATGCCACCTAACGCCGAAATTGACCGGCGCGCCCGAGGTGAGTGCGCGGAGCGCACCGAAGCACGTGTGCGTCCGTCTCGAGCAACCAGGTAAATCTCATACGTCCCAATACAGATCCGCTACCGTATGCCTAGCTGTCTCGCCCGGGAACATGGTGCGCAGGTTCTTATCCTGCCCTCGCGAGAACATCACCATCCAGATGAAGTCAGGACAGTGCGCCGCCCAGAAGTTGTCCAGATGCATGAGAAGGTCGTTCTCAAGGACGAGCAGATCCTGATCTTGCGCCGCAGGATCAAGCATCACCGTCAGGCCAAGCTCGTTGAAATAGCCGGCGAAATGATCTTCAAATGATCTTCCATCCCCAGAACGAACGGCCGATCCGCGATGGCCCTGATCTCAGAGATCAGACGGACATCGAGTGGCATGCGATCGCGTTGTCGCTCTTGGCGCTTGCTCATGAGGGTTTAACGTGAAAGCTCAGCGGGCGGCAAAGCCGTCCGCTGCAGTGAAGGGTTATGCGTCCTTCGCAACGTCGACTCCTTGGAACTCAGGTTCGGCGCGTGCCAGCCGCTCGAGAAGCGCGAACAATGGATCGTCACCGGACAGCTTGTTTTTGCCGGTGAGCTTGTCCATCGTGCTGCGCTTCTTGTGAGCTGAATAGTCCAGTCCACGTCGGGCGGCGGTCGGTCCGGCTCGCCGCTAGCGCCCACCAAGTAGGACGTGCCATTTCCCTCGACATCCATGTACCAGCCCCAGTCTTCAGTGCCAGGCTCAGTGGCGGTGAAACCCGTGCCCGCGAGATGCTGACGTATCCAATTCAAGACGCTCTGGCCCGCGACGGGATTGATGTCGTTCGGCGTCTCCTTCGAGATGTCGAATTTGCCTGTTGCGAAGGTAATCAGGTGAGCCATAGGGACGCTTAACGTGTTCTCGGGAGACAGCCGGCTTCCACGAAGCCCGGATGATGCCAGCCATGGTTCGCTTGAATTCGGTGAAAACTGCCATGGGTCCGGACCGATTCAGCGGCCGCTGTGCACGCGAATGCCGTCGGTCGGTTCGCGCCAGTGGATGGCTGCAACGGGTCGACAGCGCCATTCCAACGCTTCGAGCAGCAGACATTCCGGCGCGAGTTGACGGCGACAGCCGCGGGCGGCCAGGCTGGATGACCGTAGCGCCCTCGACACCGGTCGTTGAAGCCGTCAGCCGGCCAGGTGCGCCGGCGACTGCTTCCTGCCAGGCAGCGTGAACTCGGCGGCTGATCGCCGATGACGGCAACCGCTGCAATGCGGCGGCCCATTGCGAGCCGAATCCCGCTCAACCCACCGCCTCCAAATACGCAATCCGCCGCATCGGCGTGAACAACGCCCCTAACGCAACCACCCCCAGCAGGCACAACGCCGCCGCTGTGAACAGCTGCGTCACGTCCAGCACCCGCAGCGCCGCCCCGGCTGCCGCCGCAGCCAGCGGTGCCAGCCCCATGACGATGAACATGAACAGCGCCATCGAGCGGCCCAGCATCTCGGGCGGGATGCGCTTTTGCAGCCAGCTGTAGACGGCCACCTGCACGAAGCCACCCAGGGCGCCCAGTGGCAACAGCAGCAGCGCACCCTGCCAGGCCGCATGCACATGGCCGAAGGCGAGGAAGACGCAGCCGGCGACGGTGTCGATCAGCAGCACCGTGCCGCCCAGCGTGGACAGGCGCCAATGCGGCTTCAACCCCGAGACCGCCATGCCCGCCAGCGCGCCCAGGCCGTGCACGGCCAGCATTGCGCCCAAGGCCGCGGCGCCACCGGGCAGACGCTCGGCGGCCAGCATCGGCAGCGCCACCTGGATGGGGCCGCCGACGAAGAAGGCTATTGCCGAGAAATACGTGAAGAGGGCGCGCAGCTCGCGGTCCTGCCAGCAGCTCTTCAGCGACTCGGCAATGGCCGCGAAGACGGGTTGAGGCGGCCTGGACTCGGCCGGCGCCACCCGCACGCGCGACAGCGTCCAGGCCGAGATGGCAAAGCTCAGCGCATCGAAGCCAAAGGCCAGCGCCAGGCCGTGGCCGCTCAACGCCGGTTCGCTGCCCGCCGTCACCAGCAGGCYGGCCAGCACCGGCCCGAGCAGCAGCACCAGCTGGCGCGCGCCCATCAGCACGCCGTTGGCCGGCTGGATCAGCGTGGCCGGCACGGTCTGCGGCAGGATGGCGCTGCCGGCCGGATAGCTGAAGGCAGTCGCCAGGCCGATGGCCAGCGTCAGGCCATAGACCCAGGGCAGCGTGACCGCGCCCGTGGCGGTCAGCGCGGCCAGCAGGCCGAGCAGCGCGAAGTTGATCCACTTGGTCAGCAGCAGCACGGCCTTGGGCGAGTGGCGGTCCACCAGCGCGCCGCCAACCAGGATGAAGATGGCGCGCGGCAGGCTGCCCAGGGCCAGCACGGTGCCCAGCACCAGCGGGTCGCGGCTCAGGCCCATGACGAGCCAGGGCAGGGCCAGCAGCGTGAACTGGTCGCCCAGCATGGACAGCAGGCCGCCGCCGATGATCCAGCGGAAATTGGCGTTGCGAAAGAGTTCGCGGCGCGGATCGCTCATGACTGTTCCCCGAGGGGCAATGTTTCTTTGGAGCGGCGCAGGTAGGCGATCAGTTCAGGCGTCACACCGGACTGGCGCGCCAGTTCGGGCTCGGCGGCATACATGCGCTGCATGGTGTCCTTCATGCCGGGCGCCACTTCCAGGAACTGCTTCTGCAGCGCCAGCCAGCGCCGCACCAGGGCCTGGACCTCGGGCGCTGCCGGGTCGAGGCCGGCGTCCATCGCCGCGCGAGCTTCCTTGATCAGCTGCGGCCATTCCAGCTCGACGGCGTCGCGCTCCGGCTCGGGGATGGCTTCCCATTGCCGGCGCATGGCGCGCAGCTGCTCCGGGCTGAACCAGCGCTCGTGCACGCGCCGGATGGCCATGGCGTCCAGCAGCACCTGCACCGCATCGCCGCCATCGCCCTGCAGTTCCAGCCGCTTGGCAGCATTGCGCAGCGTCAGCAGCAGGCTCTCCTGCGCCTGCAACTGAGCCTCGACCTGTTCGATCTGGGCCTGCAGCACGTCAGCCAGCGGTTGCGGCGCCTCGCCGTCCAGCAGCGGCGCGATGGCCTTCAGTGACAGGCCGGCGTCGCGTAGCGCCAGCACTCGGTGCAGGCGCAGCACGTCGGCTTCGCCGTAGCGGCGGTAGCCAGCTTCACTGCGGCCCGAGGGGCGCAGCAGGCCGAGTTCTTCGTAGTGGTGCAGGGTGCGCACCGTCAAGCCGGCCCGTTTGGCCAGCTCTCCCACCGTGTAGTCCATATCCAGGCTCGTGCATGAAACGGGCCGGATGATGAAGCCTCACGTGACGTGAGGGTCAAGCGCCGCGCCATCGCGAGGCGTGGTGTCGCGATGCGGGGCGCTCAGGCCCAGACCTGGGGCGAATACTGATTGAAGACGCCGTTTGACCGTGAAGTTCTTGGCATTTCGAGCTGGCATGGGGTTTGCACTATGGCTTGTGCCGAGGCGACTGGCCTCGGGGAACCTAAGGAGTACCTCACCATGAAGACCTGGAATCTGCGACCCCTCACCCTGTCGGCCGCTCTGCTCGCAACCATGACGCTGACCGCGCCCGCGAGTGCCCAGGAACCCACCGTGCCCGCCATGACCGGCCGCGCCATGCTGCGCGACGCACGAGGCGAATTTCTGCTGGACGATGGCCGCACGCTGAAGGTCCATGTCGGCGTGCGCAGCCTGGGCGTCAGCCTCGACGAGAGCCCGCTGGAGACCTGGCGCGCCGAGAACACCGAGCTGCTCGTCAGCCCCGACGGCTTGCGTCGCGTGCGCCTGTTCCGCAACGTCGACGGCAGCGTCGATCGCATCGCATTCGAGACCGACCGGATGCGCTGAGACGGCAAGTTATCCCAAGCCGGCGCGCGCTCGCGGAGTGCGCCGGCTTCGGCGGCATCTCTCCTCCATTCAGCGGCGAGGCTGGCCGTCCATCCACGCAGCGCGGATCTCGCGCCCGCAGTTCACCGAAGCCACCGCCGGCTTGTCGCTGGGGTCGTCGCCCAGGGCGCCACGGCGCTGCTCGCGAGCGACGATGCCGTAGAAGCGCTGGTCGGCGCTGATCCACGGATAGAAGCCGAAGGCGCCCGGGCTGCTGAAGGCACCGTCACCGACCTGCGGGTCGTCCTCCACCCAGTGGCCGAGGCTGTAGTGCCAGCTCTCCGTCGCAGGGATGGGCGTCTTCACGGCATCGCTCGGGCAGACCTGTGGGTTGGTGCAGACGGCCTCCTTGCCCAGCAAGCGGCCGAGTTGCAGCTGGCCGCCCAACAGGGCGCGCAGCAGGCGGCTGTAGTCTGCCGCGCTGGTCTGGCCGCCGCCGGCCGGCATGGCCTGGCTGTAGCTGAAGGACCAGTCCGCGCCGAGCGCGGGTGCGAGCGACTGCCGCACCGCGAGGGCCAGACCATCCGGACCCAGCGAGCCCAGGCCCATCAGGATGGCGTGCTGCTGCATGTGGCCGCCGTTGTAGTCGAAGCGGTTTTCGGTGGCCGGATTGAGGCGGCCGCGGCCGTTGATGAGGCTTTGCTGGCAGGCCGCCACGCTCTGGTTCTGGYGGCACACGTGGTAGTAGGTGTAGCCGGACTGGAAGTGCAGGAACTTGACGTCCTCGGCACTGAGCTGGCCCTGGCGGCGCTCGGCCACGAAGGCGGCGTAGACCCATTTGGAGGCGGAGGCGATGGCCATCTCGGTGTGGCGCTCGGGGCCGTTTTCGCCGGCCTTGCCGCCGGCCAGCGGCTGGGTGGCGTTGCCGATCTCCCAATAGAAGGGCTGGGCGGCCACGCAGGCCGCAGACTTCTCGGCCGTCAACCGTGCGGCGCCGGCGCGCTGCAGTGGCGTTGGTTCGGCTTGAGCAATGAGCGGGGCGGCAATCAGCAGGGTGAGCAGGGTGAAGGCGGCGTGGCGCATGGCGATCTCCGTTTGAGGTGGGGCCATGCTGCCCAGCCGTGGCCGCGCAAAGGTTGCCGCGCGGGTTGCAGTGCTTGCAGGGCCTGACGGCGGGCGCGGCTTGCAACGGTTTGTCATTGTTTTCCGGCAAGGTGGGGGGCGGGCTTCTCCCTAACATCCCCCCATGAGCCGCATCCTGATCGCCGACGACGAGGCCGAGCTGCGCGGCCTGCTGCAGCGCTATCTGACCGAGCAAGGCCAAAGCGTGCGCGCCGTGCCCGATGCCGCCGCCGCCGCGCAACTGCTGGCGCGTGAGCGCTTTGACGTGCTGGTGCTGGATTTGATGATGCCGGGCGAGGACGGCCTGTCGCTGTGCCGGCGCCTGCGCGGCCAGGGCGAGACCATCCCCATCCTGATGCTGACGGCGCGCGGTGACCTCGTCGACCGTGTGCTGGGCCTGGAGATGGGCGCCGACGACTACCTGGCCAAGCCCTTCGCCCCGCGTGAGCTGCTGGCGCGCATCCAGGCCATGGTGCGTCGCCAGCAGCAGCTCGGTGCCCACCTCGGCCCTGTGGGCGAGGAAGCGGTGCGCTTCGGCGACTTCACCCTCTATCCCACGCAACGCCGGCTGGAGCGCGCTGGCGCGGCGGTGGAGATCAGCACCGTCGAGTTCCAGCTGCTGCGCGCGCTGGCCAGCCAGCCCAACCGGCCGCTGGGCCGCGAGAAGCTGCTGGCCCTGGCGCATGGCGACGAGCATGGCGTCAGCGACCGCAGCCTGGATGTGCAGGTCATGCGGCTGCGCCGCCTTGTCGAAGCCGACCCGAGCACACCGCGCCACATCCAGACGGTGTGGGGCCTGGGCTACGTCTTTATTCCTGAGCCGGGCGCGCAATGAAGTTCGGCCTGTCCACGCTGTTCGGCCGCAACCTGTGGCTCATCGTCTGCCTGATCGTGCTGGGCCAGCTGGTCAATGCGCTGGCCTATGCGCAGTTCGTCGCCCGGCCGCGCCTGCAGCAGTCGGCCGAGGCGACCGCGCGCAGCCTGCAGGCGGTCGCCGAAGGCATGCGCCTGTTGCCCGAGGCCGAGCGCGCCGGCTTCGTGGATCGCTTCAATGCGCGCGCCGGCTCGGGCCAGCAGCAGCGCCTGCTCGAGCGGCCGACCTGGGTGGAGCGCGGCTTCCTGGCCGAACTGGCGACGCAACTGGGCCTGGAGCGCGGCGAGCTGCCGTGGCGGCGCGAAGCCAACGGCCTCATCGCGGTGCAACTGCCTGGCGCGCCGGCCTGGCTGGTGCTGCCTGCCGTGCAGCCGGCCCACCATTTCGCGCGCACCTGGCTGATCGCCAGCGGCGTCAGCGCCGTGCTGGCCTTGCTCGGCGCCTGGTTGATCCAGCGCCGCATCAACCGCCCGCTGGCCCGCCTCGTCGACGCGGCCMGGGCGGTCGGCGCCGGCCAGCGCCGCTTGCTGCTGCCCACTGACGGCCCGGCCGAGACCGCGGCGCTGGCGCGCGGCTTCAACGACATGGCCGAGGCCCTGGCGCGCGACGAGGAGGAGCGATTGCTGATGCTGGCCGGCCTGTCGCATGACCTGCGCACGCCGCTGGCAAAGATTCGCCTCGCCAGCGAGTTGCTGCGTGGTTCTTTCGATCGAGCGGGCCAAGGGGACAGGGAACTGCTCGACACGCTGGACCGGAGCCTCCACGGCCTGGACGGGCTGCTGACCCAGTTCCTCGACTACGCGCGCGCCGCCCACCCCGCCGAGCAGGAGCTGCCGGCCGTGGACGTCGAGCTGCGCGAATTCCTGGCCGAGACGCTGGCCCTGGCGCCGGGCCTGCCGCAACCGGTGCTGGCCAATGGGCAGGCAGTGCATCGGCGCGCACGGCCGCAGGCGTTGCGCCGCCTCGTCCTCAACCTCATCGCCAATGCGCAGAACCATGGCGCGCCACCCATCGAGCTGGCCTGCGGTGAAAACGCCGGTGCCGCCTGGATCGAGGTGCGCGACCGCGGCCCGGGCATCGCGCCGGCCCGGGTCGACGATCTCAAGCGCCCCTTTCAGCGCGGCGACACGGCGCGCGGCGGCAAGCCCGGCTCGGGCCTGGGCCTGGCCATCGTCGAGCGCATCGCGCGGGCCGAGGGCGCCGAGCTCAGGTTGATGCCACGCGATGGTGGCGGCCTCATTGCCCGTGTCAGCTGGTCTGGATCGTGACGAAGCAGTATTCGAGCAGTCGCCAGTGCTGAGTTCAGCTCGCGTTGATCGTCACCGTCACGTTGCCCGTGCTCGTCTGGCCGAGGTTGTCCTTCAGCGTGATGACGAGGTTGGTGCGGCCGGCTACCGGGTTGGCCCAGTTCAGGGCGAGGCCGCTGCTGGTGGCCGAGAAGCTCATGCCGCTGGCGGCGCCGCTGATGCTGATGCTCAGCGAGCTCGCGCCCGGCGCCGAGTAGCCGATGGTGGCGGCGAGAGCCTTGCCGGCCGTGCCGCTCAGGCTGGTGGTCGTCAGCGTCGGGCCGCTGCTGGTCGTCGGCGTGGGGGTGGTCGTCGAGGTCGTGACGCTGGCGCCGCTGAGGCTGCTCAGCAGCGCGCTGACGTTGGGCGTGCCCCAGCCGGTGGGCGTGTCATAGCCGGCCTTGGCGGCGCAGCTCGTGCATGTGCCGTTGCTGCCGCTGGCCACGTCCTTGAAGGCGGCGGCGTACTGCGTCGGCACGGCGCCGATCTGCTGGTAGAGGGCGGCATGAGGCTGGCCGAGCAGGGCCTTGCTGGCGGCGGCGCGCATCGCGTTGGCCACGGCCAGCAGGCCGGCCCATTGCGGCGTGGCCAGGCTGGTGCCGCCGGCGCTGACCCAGCGCGTCGTCGTCGCGCCCTGTGCAATCAGCGCCACGTACTGGCCGGAGTTGGGGTCGGCGTTGAAGGCGACGTCGGCGACGGCGCGCTTGGCGTAGCCGCCAATGGTGCCGCTCTGGTAGCTGGGCAGGGCCACATAGGCGCTGGTGCCGCCGCCGGTGCCGGTCCAGGTGGTTTCGCTGCGCGCACCGCTGCTGTAGCTCAGCGTGGTGCCGCCGACGGCCACGACGCGGGTCGACACCGAAGGCCAGGACACGGCCGCGCCGTTGTCACCGGTGGCGGCCAGGTAACTCATGCCGGCGGTGGCGAAGGCGCTGTCATAGCTCGACGTCCAGCTGCCCTCGGCGGCGCCGAAGCTCATGGACACGACGCCGGCGCCCATCTTGTTGGCCAGGGCCACGGCCTTGGACAGGCTGCCGACGCCGGCATCCGGCGCTTCGATGAGGACGAGGCGCGCCAGCGGTGCCGTCGCGTGGGCCCATTGCACGTCCAGCGCAATCTCGGTGGCCCAGCCGCTGTCATAGGCGGGCGCCGTGGCGGTCAGGGCGCCGGCGGTCGTGCTGTAGGCAATGACCAGCTCGCAGCTGGACGCGGAGGCTTTGGCCAGCGGCAGGCTGGCGTTGGCAGCCAGGATGCGCGAGCTGCAGGTCGGCAGCGCGAACTTGGTGTTGAAGGCGGCCAGTTCGGCGGCGATGTTGGGGTCGTGCTTGGCGTTGACGATGTAGATGGTCTGGCCGGCGCCGAGCTGGGCGGCCTGGGCGGCGGTCAGGCCGGCGGTGCTGGCGGGCAGGGCCGGCTGCGCGTAGGCGGCGCGGATCTGTGCCGGCGTATAGGTCGTCACCGCAGTGGACGTCGCCATCGGGGCGGCTTCGCCTGCACCCGCCGCGAAGGCGCGAGGCCGCATGGCGTCGTCCAGGCGGTCGCGTGTCAGGCCTTGGGTGGCGACACCGGCCAGGGCGTTGCTGCGGTGGGGTGCGGCACCGTTGTCGGGTTCTTCGAGATCGACGGCGGCGGTGTGGAAGCTGGGCTGAGCCTCGACACTGGCGGCGGCGCCATCGGCAAGATCAACGGTCAGGTTGATGACCGAGGCCGCCTCGCTGACCTGGACGGTCGGGCTGTCGCTGCTGCCACCGCCACAAGCGGTGAGGGCCGCGGCGGTCAGCAGGCTGAGGGTCCAGGAAGTCCAGGAGACAGGGCGGGTACTGCGCATGGCCGGGTTCTCGTACGAAGGAGGGCCACGCCGATCAAGACCTGCCGGTCTTGGCGGC
This sequence comes from Roseateles sp. P5_E1, assembly GCF_054049335.1. Taxonomy (NCBI): domain Bacteria; kingdom Pseudomonadati; phylum Pseudomonadota; class Betaproteobacteria; order Burkholderiales; family Sphaerotilaceae; genus Roseateles; species Roseateles sp. P5_E1. The sequence goes on along the minus strand of NZ_JBFUMN010000007.1, from coordinate 101,721 downwards.
CCCGCTGCCGTGGCGCTTGCGCGCTGTAGGCCGGTGGCTTTGCGTCCCCGCCTTTCGACGGGTTTGCCCTCTGGGTTGTGAAACAGGTTCAGTCTAGGCGCCGGGGTGCCGAGATACGGGGCCCGACAAAGGCGCTGCGTGACTTCTGACTCGGCGGGCAGCGCGAGCTTTCGATGCCGCTAGTCTGCGTTTCGTGAGTTACTGCGCTGTGGTTGCTTTGTGTCACGCAGGACACAAAAGCTCAGGAGGGCTGCGGCGGGTGCAGCGGGATCCAGACCGTGAAGCGCGTGCCGACGCCGGGTTGGGAATCCACTTCGATGCGGCCGCCGTGCTTTTGCACGATGGAAAAAGACAGGGACAGGCCCAGGCCCGTCCCTTGGCCGACGGGTTTGGTCGTGAAGAAGGGCTCGAAGATGCGCCGCTTGACCTCCTCGCTCATGCCGCTGCCCGTGTCTGCGATCTCGATGCGAACCCAGCCATCCTCGGCGCGCGTGGTCAGCGTGATCGTGCCGCGCTCCTTGATGGCATGGGCCGCATTGACGATCAGATTCATGAAGACCTGATTGAGCTGCGCGGCGATGCAGTGCACCGGAGGCAGCACGGCATAGTCCTTGCGAACCTCGGCCTTGTACTTGACCTCGTTCATGACGACGTTGAGCGTCGAGTCCAGCCCGGCGTTGAGGTCGGCGTCCTGCCAATCGGCATGGTCGACGCGCGAGAAGTCCTTGAGGTCCTGCACGATCTTCTTGACCCGCGACAGCCCCTCCTCGCTCTCGTCGAGCAACTGGGGCAGGTCCTCCTGCACGAAGCTCAGGTCGACGGCGGCATCCACCCTGTCCAGCTCTTCTCGCACATTGCCCGGCAGCGCGTCGGCCGGCGTCTTCCTCAGCAGCGCGAGCAACGCGAAGACGGGTTGGACATAGCCGCGCAGCGAGCCGAGGTTGGAGCTGACAAAGCCGATCGGGTTGTTGATCTCGTGGGCCACGCCAGCGGCGAGCTGCCCGATGGAGGCCATCTTCTCGGCCTGCAGCAGCTGGTTCTGCGCTTCCTCGAGCCGGTTGTTGGTCTGCTTGATGCGCTCGTAGTTGAGCTCCAGCTCACGCTGCACGCGGCGCACCTCCGTGCGGTCCTGCAGCAGCCACCAGGTGCCCGCCGTCGGCTCCTCGGGGTTGGACACGTAGGCAATGATCTGCACCCACAGCGTGTTGCCGGCCAGCGTGCAGACCTCCATCTCGTGCAGCAGCGAGCCGCCCCGCGACAGCACCGGGATGGCGATCTGGCTCAGCGCTTCGAAGTCTTCGTCGCTCTTGAACAGGCGGCGCGTCGGCAGTCCATGGGGCGGGACGTCACCGAGTTCGAACATCTCGATGAACTTCTTGTTGCCGCGCTGGATCAACTGGTTGGACGTCGCGATGATGCCTACCGACGCGTTCTCGAGAAAGGCTTCGAGTTCATGATGGGTGCTCAGCAACTCGGCCGTGCGGTCCGCGATCATGTTCTCGAGTTCGTTGCGATGGCGGCGGAGTTCGTCCTCGGCCTGGCGCCGTCGCGTGATGTCCTGGAGTGTCTCGATGGCGCCGACGACTTCGCCGTGGGCATCGACCAGCGGGGCGGCCGTGAAGTAGAGCCAGCGCCCCTCCCGGCCGAAATTGGGGAAATAGCCCTCGACCTCGTAGGCGTTGGCGATGTGCGGCGACGGTTGGCAGTGCCGGCCGTACAGGCGCTGGCGCTCCTGCTCGACATTGCCGTCCAGGATCAGGTCGACCAGCAGCGGCCTGGCTTCGGGGTAGAAGGCGCGCCAGGTGTCGTCGCGGCCCAGCATCTCGGAGGCGTCGCGGCCGGTGAGCTGAGCGCAGGAGGCGTTCCAGTGCGTGACGCGGTGAGACTTGTCGATCACGAGCGTGGCCACCGGGTTGTTCTCAAGGATCTGGTAGAGCACGCGGCCGATGTCCAACAGGCTGGTCTGCACGTGGCGGATGTCGCTGAGGTCCTGCCCGGTCAGCACCGCACAGGGTTGGCCGTCGAGCATCACGCGATGCGCCTTGACTTCCAGCACGCGCAGCGAGCCGCTGCCCGTCAGCGCCTCGATCTCGATCGCGGGCAGCTCGCCTTCCTCGGCCAGCGCCCGCTGGCCATAGCGCTGCAACTCATCGGCGAACTCGGGCGCTGCCCAGCCGTGCGGCGGCATCTGCTGCAGCGCCTCCAGCCCATAGCCCAGCAGGCGTTCCATCGCCGCGTTGGCGAACAGGATGCGGTCCGATCCATGCACCAGGACCGACGCACTGACGGCCTGCAGCGCGAGGCTGAAGTCGACCGTCAGTGCGGTCACCACTTCACCTCTTCATCCGGGTCCTCCAGGATGAACGAGCCGTCGCTGCCCCATTTCACATGGGTGATGCCCGGTTCGAGCCGCTCCAGGCGGCGCAGCTCCGCCTCTTGGGCGGTGAGCACGCCCATCTGCTGGCGCACCTGGTCAGCCAGGCGCTGGTTCTCCATCGTCAGCTCGCGGATGCGCAACACCTGGCGCACGGCGCTGAGCAGGTCGAAGTCGGCCCAGGGCTTGGAGATGAAACGGGCGATCTCGGCCTCGTTGATGGCCGCCACCAGCGCGTTCAGGTCGGCATAGCCGGACAGGATGATGCGCCCGCAGTCGGGCTGCACCTGACGCAGTTCGCGCAGGAATTCCACGCCGGTCATGCCCGGCATGCGCTGATCGGAGATGGCCAGCGCGAAAGCGCACTCGCGCGCCCGTGCCAGAGCCACGGCGCCGTCGGTGAAGCTTTCGACGTCATAGCGCGCGCCGCCGGTGTCCTTCAGCCCGTTGCGCAGCAGGCGCTGCAGCGCGCTGAGGATGTGAGGCTCGTCGTCGACGAGCAGGATGCGTTCGCTCACGTCGCACCTCCTTCAGGCAGCTTCACGAAGACATGCAGCTTTGCGCCTTCACGGCCGGCGAATTCGCGCAGCTGCCTGACGACCCGGTTGTCGAAGACGAAACCCGCCGCCAGCAGCAGCGTGCCCTGCGGCGACAGCAGGTCGCGGGACAGCACCATGCCCGGCATCACTTCGTGAGGCTGCAGCTCCCGGTCACGCGGCTTCTCGGAGGGCTCGTCCTTGAGCGCCAGCTCGAAGGCCTCGACAACAGCCTTCTCGTAACGCGTGCCGGCACCGCCGAGGATCAGCGAATGCGCCTCGGCCGCCGAATGGCGCTTCAGCGACAGCCGGCCGGACTGTGCGGCGTAGTAGTCGCAAGCCACGCTCACCACCTGCGCGCCGAGCGGCACCTCGTCGCCGCTCAGCGCATCGGGGTAGCCCTTGCCGTCGATGCGTTCGTGGTGCGACCGCACCAGGCGCGCCACGCGTTGCAGCCGCCCGAGCGGCAGCAGCGCCGCCTCGCCATTGAGCGGGTAGCGGCGGTACAAGGCCAGCTCATCGCTGGACATGGCCGAGAGCGGCTTGCGCAGCATCGTGTCCGGAAGGCCGATCTTGCCGACCTCATGCAGCAGGCCGGTGATGTAGATGTCTTCCTCTGCCGCTGCACCCAGGTTGAGCCGCCGCGCCGTGCGGCGAGCCAGGTCGGCCACCTCGCGTGAATAGCCCGCCATGCCACCACCACGCAGCTCGATCAGACCTGAGAACACGTTGATCGACAGCAGGAAGTTCTCCTGCAACTGCGCGAACGAGGTCTCCAGCATGGCGTTGACCTGTTCCAGCTCGCTGGTCCGCGCCTTGACCCGCGCCGCCAGGTCGGTGTTCAAGGCCTGCAGTTCGTCGTTCTGCCTTTGAGTCAGCAGCTGCAGCGCGCGGTTTTCCTTCTCCAGCCGGCGGCGCTCCAGGCCGTCCTGCACGCACATCACCAGCTCGCGGTCGTCCCAGGGCTTGGCGATATAGCGGTGGATCTGCCCGCGGTTGATGGCTGCGACGGTCGAGCCGATATCGGCATAACCCGTCAACAGGATGCGCCCGACGGTCGGCCAGCGCTGGTGGACCTGTTCGAGCAGCGCCGCGCCGTCCATCTCCGGCATGCGCATGTCGGACACGACGAGATCGACCGGCTCGGTCTCGAGCATGGCCAGTCCGGCCTTGGCGCTTTCGGCCAGCAACACCCGGTAACCCTGGGGCCGGAACAGCCGTCGCAGCGCACTGAGGATCGACACCTCGTCATCGACGAACAGCACGACCGGAGGGTCGGCAACTTTTGCATCCATCAAATCGCTCCCGCTGGCGGATGCGTCGCGCCATCGCCGTCCGTGGCGAGCGCGCCAGGGACGACCGCCGCTTTACTGGGAGTTTAGGCAGGTCGGCCCGGCGATGCTTGACAAGTTGTTCGCAAAATGTGGCGGGTCGTCGCGGTCTCGGCAGGTCAGGCGGGTGCAATCTCCACGGCGATGCCGCTCAGCACCGCATTGCCGCTCAAAGGGTCCCGTGCCGCGTCGTCCAGCAGCTCGTTCATGTTGACGCCCGGCCGCTCGCGCGCCACGCCGAGCTGCACGCCGTCCAGGTCATGCCCCCAGCCATGCGGCAGGCTGACCACGCCGGGGCTCATGTCGGCGCTGCGCTCGACGCGCGCGATCAGCTCACCGACCGCGCTTTTGATCCGGGCAAACTCGGCCAGGCCCAGGCGATCCGCGTCACCCGGGTTGACCAGCAGCGTGCAGCGGTCCGGCCCCTTGGCCAGCACGGGCAGGTTGTGCATCCAGCTGTTGCCCGAGCGCGTGTCGCGCCGGCCGATGAGGCTGAACTCGGGCGCGGCCTCGGTCTTCACTTCTGCCAGGTCGGCCAGCACCGAGGGCGGCGCGAGCTCGACCCTGCCGCTGGGCGTGCGCAGGACCTCGGGAATGCGGGCGGTGAGCGCACCGAGGTCGATGCCACCGCCTTCGACGGTGCTCGCCGCTTTGACCTTGGCGAGGTTGATGCCGTCGGGCTTGCGGCCGAACTGGTCGCCATAGGGGCCGACGCGCAGCTGCAGGTCGATCAAGCGCTCGGGGCCGCGCCAGGGTCGCAGCGCGGCGAGGATGGCCGGTGTGTTGTCACCGGCAAAGCGCTTCACGTCGGCCTCGATGGCGTCGTCGTCGAGCTGGGCCACGTCGACATCCAGGCCGCGGCCTTCGAGCAGGGCACACAGGCGCAGGATGGTCTGCCACTCCTGCGGCGTGCCGGCCGGCGCGTCGAACACCGGGCCGGAGAAGCGCGCATGGTTGCGATGGCTGAGCTGTGGGAAGGCGACGTCGAAGTGCAGGTCCTCCAGCGGCGACAGGCCGGGCAGGATGACGTCGGCATGGCGGCTGGTCTCGTTGACGTAGATGTCCAGGCTGAGCATGAAGTCCAGCTTCTCCAGCGCTTTGGCGATGCGCGGGCCGCCGGGGGCCGACAGCACCGGATTGCTCGCGATGCTGATCAGCGCCTTGATCTGGCCCTCGCCGGCGATCTCCATTTCCTCGGCCATCACGGTGATGGGCAGTTCGCCGAACACTTCCGGCGCACCAGATACGCGGCTCTTGCGCCGGCCCGTCGTGATGCCTTTGCCACTGCCCGGCTTGCCTTGGGTATTGGACGCGAAGGCGGCGGCCTTGGCGAACATCGCACCGCCCTCGCGGTCGAGGTTGCCGGTCAGCGCGTTGATGAGGTCGACCAGCCAGGAGTTGACCGTGCCGAAGCGCGTCGTGCAGGTGCCGATGCGGCCATAGACGGCGGCGCGCGGCGCGCTGGCGATCTCGCGGGCGATGCGGCGCTGGACCTCGGCCGGGATGCCGCAGCCGGCGGCCGTCACCTCGGGCGCGAAAGGCTGCACGGCGGCGCGTACTTCGTCCAGACCGTTGATGTGATCGGCCAGCCGACCGAGCTTCAACAGGCCCTCGTCGAACAGCGTGTGGGCGATGCCGGCCAGCAGCAGCGCATCGCCGCCGGGCCGGATGGCCAGATGCTCGTCGGCCGCCGCGGCCGTCTCGCTGCGGCGCGGGTCGACGACGACGATGCGGCCGCCGCGCGCGCGCATGGCCTTGGCCTTGCCGCGGTAGTCGGGCACCGTCCACAGGCTGCCGTTGCTGATCATCGGGTTGCCGCCGAGGATGAGCAGGTAGTCGCAGCGCTCGATGTCGGGCAGAGGAATGGACAGCCAGTGGCCGAACATCAGGCCGGCGCTGAGCTGCTTGGGCATCTGGTCCAGCGTCGAGGCGCTGAAGGCATTGCGCGTGCCCAGGGCGCGCACCAGGCGCGGCGTGTAGGCCAGCAGGCTGACCTTGTGCGCGGCCGGGTTGCCGATGGTCAAGGCCACCGAATCCGGGCCGTGCTCACGCCAGATCGGCAGCAGGCGTTTTTCGATCTCGGCAAAGGCCTCGTCCCAGCTCGCCGGCACGAACTTGCCATCTCGCTTGATCAGCGGCGTGCGCAGGCGGTCGGGGTCTTCGTGCAGGTCCTTCAGGCTGACGCCCTTGGGGCAGAGGTAGCCGTGGCTGAAGACGTCGTTGTCGGCGCCGCGGATGCTGATGACCTTGGCACCTTCGGTTTTCACTTCCAGCCCGCAGCAGGCCTCGCACAGCGGGCAGATGCGGTAATGGCTTTCGGACATGGCACGTCTCCTGATCGATCTTTCGAACGATTGTGCGACGCCGAGCTTGAGGCCCGCGTCAACCGGGCGACATGACCCGAGAGGTCATTGACCTCGCTTCATGAGGCCGGCCAGAAGATCTTGCGCCCGTCACTGCACCGCAGCGTGTAGACGCCGGCGTCGACCCCGGCCCGCAGTTCCCGGATGTCCGGGTGCCCGCATGATCGCGGGGTGTCTATGGCGGTGACGCCGACCCAGACGTCGCGGCCGCTGGCCTTGGCGACGTAGAGGCATTGGTCGGCCAATGCCACAGTGTCGTTCCAGTCTGCCGGCGCGGCGCCCTGGGCATCCGGTTGCAGGGGGTGGCAGGCGTAGCCGATGGAACAGGTCTTGCGCAGCACCTGGCCGTCGTCCAGCACGAAGTTGTGGGCGGCGATGCTGGCGCGCAGCCGCTCGGCCAGCACGTGGATCTCGCCAGCGTTGGCCTGGCGGGCGAAGACGAGGAACTCCTCGCCACCCCAGCGCACGAGGGTGTCGGACTCGCGCAGCTGTCGTTGCAGCACGGCGGCGCATTGCCTGAGCACCGCGTCGCCGGCCGCGTGCCCGTGCACGTCGTTGACGGCCTTGAAGTGGTCGATGTCGATCATCATGAAGACGATGTCGGTGTTGGCCGGCCCGACGCCAGCGCCAGCGTTGGCACGCAGGCGCCGTGCTCGCGCCATGTCCTCCTGCACGTTGCTCACCAGGTGGCGGCGGTTGCGCAGGCCGGTCAGGGGGTCCGAGAACGCCATGTCGCGCATCGCCTGGTAGGCCCGCTTGACGTGATGGCGGCTGACGGCCGCGACGATGGCCGCCACCAGCCCGGCCACGGCGGCCAGCGCCAGCAGCCAGTGGAAGCGTTGCTGATACTGCTGCTCATGCTCCAGCGCTTGGATCTGACGCTGACGCTTGTCGGCCTCATAGGCTGCCTGCGCCTGGGCGATGCGCTTGTGGTCGGCCGCCTTGCGCACATCGTCGCTCAGGCGCTTGAACTGCATCGCCGCCTCGTAGGCCTGCGGGTAGTCGTGGGCGAAGGCCAGCTCCTCGGCCAGCAGGCCCTGGACGTCAGCCGCGTTGGCGGCCATGCCGGGTGTCGCGGTGAAGGCGGCGATGGCCTTGCGTATCCAATCGAGGCCGCCGGGCCGCCCCAGCCGGTTCAGGGCAATGCCCTTGTTGACCCAGCAGATCCAAAGTGACTCCTTGTCGCCGCTGCGTTCCACCAGGGGCATGGCCTCCTCGGCATAGCTCAGCGCGGCGCGGTAGTCCTTCTTCTGCAGGGCGACGTCGGCCAGGTTGGTCGCTGCGACGGCGAGGTTGTAGTTCCTCAATTCGTCCCGCGCGGTGGCCCGGGCCTTGAGCAGCGCTTCGTGCTGTTCGTCGGGGCGCCCGAGCAGGCCGAGAAAATAACCCTTGCGCAGGTAGTAGCTGGACAGGGCGGAGCGATCCCCTGCGGCCTCAGAGACGTCGATGGCCCGTTGCACCGTGCGCAACGCTTCGTCGACGCGACCGGAACGCGAATGCACGAGGGCCATGTAAGTCAGCGCCTGCGCGAACTCGTAGACGGCGTCGGGGCGCTCATCGAGGATGCGCAAGGCCTGCGTCAACAGCTCCGTGGCCTCGGGCAGCCGGCCGACGCCAAACGTGGCGATGCCGGCAAGCCGCCAGATGTCCGCCGCGATCAGTCGCGCGTCGGCATTCGCTGCGTCCCTCGCCAGCGCTGGCAGCTGGGGGGCGATGCTCTGGTAGCGCTTGAGCACGTCGTCGTGGCGGTGCGCATCCACCAGCGCCATCATCTCCAACCGGTCGAAATGCAGCCGTTCCTGCTCGTCGCGAGCTTCCCGCCGGCCGATGCCGGCCTGGGCGACGGCCTCCTCCGTCCGGTCCAGGCGGTCCAGGTCGCGCACCAGGCGCGTACGCAGCCAGCGGCGATCCTCGGGCGCCAACCCGGCTGCTGCGAGCGCCTGTTGGGCCAGTTCGATCGAAGCGGCAGGCCGCCGGCGGTCGTCCGAGGCGATCCTGGCCTTCAGCTCGGCGATGTCCAGGGCGGGCGCCCGGGCGCCGGGAGCGGAGGCCGCACTTGTCGCCGCAGCCGCCTGAGCCTGGCCGGCGACCGGCGTGCCGAAGGCTGCGCATCCGGCCAACAGGGCGGCCGCCAGCCGCGCAGCGGGTCGCATGGCAGTCCTTCCGATGCGAGACCGGTCCGTTCGAATATTTCTTTGCGCCATAGTCGGCGAATGCGCGCCCTCGATGCCGGGGCAGCTCCGCTGGCCAAGTCTATGGTGGTCTCCGCTGCCGCGCACCGCTGCCGTTGCCTTTGGAAAAACGGATGCGTGCAGCTTTCCTCGCTCGGGGTGCTCCTGAGCTACCAGTTGCCGATGCTCGGGTTCACATAGCTGAACTCGTTGGGCACGCCGGTATCGAAGTTGGTGTACGAGAAGGACATGCTCATCTCCAGCGATGACACCTGGTGCCACCAGCCCAGCGGCAGGAAGAGGGTGTCGCCGGGCTCCAGCACCGTCTCCAGCACGACGGCCTCGCGCAGCCGCGGGTAGCGGGCGTAGTCGGGGGCATCCAGGTCGATGGGGCTGTAGACGCCCATGCGGTTGTAGAGCGCCGGCGTCTGCAGCGGCGACACGAAGCGCCAGCGTTTGCGGCCGACCACCTGGGTGTGGAAGAGCATCAGCGTGTCGTGATGCAGTGGCGTGCGCGTGCCCGCCGGGCCGAACCAGAAGGAGGCGGCCGTGTGCAGCAGCGCCGGATCGCAGATGGGCGGCATGCGGCCGATGTCCTGCAGCAGCGGCATGAACTCGGGCCGGCGCAGCATCTCGTCGTTGGCCGTCAGGTAATGGTCGTTGGTGGCGCCGCCGCTGACGACGAGATCGACGAACTGCGACACCTTCATGCGCTGGCGCAGCTTCTCCTTGTTCTGCTCGAACAGGGTGTCGGTGTTGCGGCCCACCTGCACGTCGACCTCCAGATGGCCGAAGCGCTGGCTCAGGTCGGCCGGCGACCAGCGGCGCATGGCCGGCCAGTCCTCGGCGATGTCCGTCAGCACGACGGGCCGGCAGCCGTAGACATAGCGTGCCAGGAACTCCTCGCGGCCCACGCCGCGGCGCTTCTCGACGACGGCGTAGTTGGGGTCCTGCTGCCAGACTTTCTGCAGATTGCCGCAGACCGACTCCAGCTTGCGCAGCATCTGCTGGTGGCGGCGAGCGGCCTGGAAGACCGGGTCCTGGTCGATCTGGCCGATGGCGGCGGCGGCGGTCTCGGTGTCCTGGCCGGCCGTGACCATGGTGTCCAGCATGGAGGCGGGCGCGCAGTCCCAGAGCCGGTTGTCGGCCAGCCATTGCAGCCAGTCGGGCGTCAGGTCGAGCAGGGCTGCCGGCCGGGGCCGGGGCGGAGGCTTGATCGGAGAAAGCGTCATGGCGGCAAGGGTGGAAGCGGGCCAGCGAGCGGCATTGTGGGCCTGCTGCAACTGGTATTGCCGGGCGGAAGTTAGGGGCCCGCCCTGCCTTCACGACGGGGACCACCTCTGGCGGCCGGCTGGTACGCGGCAGCTGTCGCGATCATGGCTTCAACCAGCGCTGCAGTTGATCCAGCACGGCGGCGTCAGTCTGCAGGCCCAGATGGCCCAGACCGGTGAAGAGGGCGGTGTCGGTGAAGGCGAGGCGGCGCGCCGGTGAGCGGTGCTGGCCCAGCGCACTGGCCACAGGCACCAGGCCGTCGCCGAGCCAGCGAGCGGGTGAGCCGCTGGCGGACTTGGACGTGGTGGCTGCCACGGCGTAGCAGGCCACGCCCTCGGGCAGCGGCAAGGCACTGGCCTTGCCGGCATCCGCTTCAAGCAGGCTGGCATGGCGCAGGTCACGGATGCCGGCACTGCGCCGCGCGGCCAGCAGGGACAGTGGGCGCGAGTAGGCGCTGATGTTGAGCAGTTGCTGCACCTGCTGGCCGCCGCGTTCCAGCGGCGCGCCCCGGTGCGGCGTGCCGAGCGTGACGAGGGCTTGCAGCCGCTTGGGCCAGCGCCGCCGCCCGGCCTGGGCAATGGCGCTGCGTGCCACCAGGCCGCCCATGCTGTGGCCGAGCAGCGTCAGCGGGCCGGGCACTTCGTCCAGCAGCTTGGCCAGCTCGGCGCCATTGCGCCAGATGGGTCGGCCGCTGTTGTAGCGCAGGCCCAGCGGCTGGTAGCCGAGTGCCGCGAGCGCGGCGGGGAAGTCGGCTCCGTCGCGGCGCCACTGCGCCTCGTTCATGCACAGGCCGTGCAGCATGATGAGGGCCGGTCCGGTCGCACCGTCCACCAGCGGGCGCAGGCTCATCGCCGTGGCCAGCGGGTTGAGGGTGTCTTCGAGGTAGTCGCCCAGTACGCCGTTCAATGCGGCCTGCGCGGCGTTCGCGTGGTCGGCCTTGGCCTGGCCGAGCAGCGGTGTCAGTGCGCCCAGCGCCAGGTCCAGGCCGCCGCCTACCAATTGGGTCACGCCGCGTACGCTGCGGTAGACCAGGCCGGTGATGCCTGTGGTGCGGTCGCGGGTTTTTGTCAGCGGCAGCCGGGCGATCTCGACGTGCATGGCCTCGACGAGATTGGTGACGCCGGTGGTGGCGTCGACGGCGAGGCGGCTGGCGCCGCGGAGAGTGTGCGCTGATTGCATGGGTGAATCATGCGTTGCTTTTGCGATGGGTGTGGCTGCTCGATGCATTGCCGGGAGTCCCGCCCGGCAGCGGGGTAACTTTCTTCTGCGGGGCCAGAAGAAAGTCACCAAAGAAGAGGCCCTGAACCGCACACGAGCACCACAGGCCATCGCTGCGCAAGCAACACAAAGACGGCGAGTGGGAAGACGCGACCCGCTGCGCTCTCGCTGCTGTCCCTGTGACCAGCACCATCCATCACACCACCTGCCCGCTTAGCGCGCGGCTGCACGCCGGGCTCACCAGAACAGCCAATGCAGCGTCGCTCGGGCGACGCGATCACTGCCAGCACCTCGGAGGCGTCGCCCCAGCGACGCTGTATTCATTGATAAGCCCGGCGTGCAGCCGGCGTTAAGCGGCGTGAAGGGGCGAGCTCTGGTGCTCGTCATAGGGACAGCAGCGAGAGCGCAGCGGGTCGCTTCTTCCCGCAATGTCAGCGCACGTTTTCGCGCGCCGCTCATGGCGGCGTCGCGATGGTGTGCGGTTCAGGGCCTCTTCTTTGGTGACTTTCTTCTGGCCCCGCAGAAGAAAGTTACCCGGCCGCCGGGACGGACCCCCGGCAATGCATCGAGCAGACGCGCTCTCCGCAAAAGCAACCCACCCCACCCTCACATCTGCCGAAACAGATGCGCACAGCTCTCCGCCACCAACAGCATCTCCGCTCCATGCTTCAACTTGATCTGCATCCTTCCCCGAAAGTCCCGGCTGACCGTGGCAATCGAGTTCACATTGACCAGCGTCGAGCGGTGGATCTGCCAGAACTGCTGCGGGTCGAGCTCGTCGATGAGCTCCTTCAGCGGCTTGCGGATCAAGGCCTCGCCGTCCTTCAGCCCCAGCCGCGTGTACTTGTTGTCGCTCTGGAAGAACATGACCTCGTCGACCGTGATGAGGCGCAGCGTCTGGCCCACCGAGGCGTTGATCCAGCGCAGCGGCGCACGGGTGGCGGAGGGAGGCGCCGAAGTTGTGGATGAAGGCCGCGCGCCCAGCTCGTCCAGCACGTTGCCCAGGGGCGCCGGTGCCTGGCCCAGCCGCGCCTTCAACCGCGAGATGGCCGTGAACAGGCGGGCGCCGGCCAGCGGCTTGAGCAGGTAGTCGACGGCGCCCTGGTCGAAGGCGGCGATGGCGTACTGGTCATAGGCCGTCACGAAGACGACATGGGCACGGCCATTGACCTGGCGGGCCACGTCGATGCCGGTGGCGCCGGGCATCTCGATGTCGAGGAAGAGGATGTCGGGCTGGTGACGGTCCAGCAGGCGCAGTGCTTCCAGCCCATCGGCCGCTTCGCCGACGATGCTGAGTTCGGGCCACAGCTTGCCGAGCTGCTCGACGAGTTCGCCACGCAGCGCGGCTTCGTCCTCGGCAACGACGGCGGTGGGGGCAAACAGGCTCATGCAGAAAGTTCTAAGGTGAATTCGGTGCGGCCATTGCCACTCGTGCAGACAAGTTTCGCGCCCAGCACCGCCAGGCGCTCGCGCAGCGACGCGAGGTCGGCGTCATCGCTGCACAGGCCTTCTTGATCGAAGCCCAGCGTGATGCTGCCATTGACGCTGAGCCAGCAGCGGCTTGGGTGGCCCAGCCGCACCGCACGCTGCACCAGGGGCAGCAGCAGCATCGGTGGCAACTGGGTCGCACCGCGCGGGCCGAGTTCGCAGTCGAAGGCGGGCGGGTCGCCGTTGAGATCGCGCAGAAGGTCAAGGTAGCTGGCGATCAACTCGGCCTCGCTGCCCAGCGTGGCGCCGGCATCGCGAAGCCGCGGCAGGGCCACGCGCAGATGGCGGATCAACCGCTCCAGCCGCGCGCTGGCGGTCGGGTCCTCGCGGCCATAGGCCTGCTCGACGGAGACGAGGGCGTCGAACAGCAGGGCCGGGTCGACCTGGGCCTGCAGGGCGGCCAGGCGCGAGGCCAGCGCGTGGCGGCGCAGCTGGCTGTGCTCACGCAGCAGGTCCTGCGCGGCCTGGTCCTGGCGCCGGCGCAGCGTGCGGAACTCCAGCACGCCGACGATCATCAGTGCCGGCATGAAGACCCACAGCGTGTCGCCGATGACGGCGTTGACGCGGAACATCGTGCACTTCATCTTGCCGTGAGTCTGGGCATAGATGTCGCACAGCGACGGCCAGGGCAGGGCGGCGGCCAGCGGGTAGATGACGGCCATGGCCAGCACGGAGCCCAGCAAGGTGGCCGCCACGAGGCGCTGGCGGCGCGCCGGGTGGATGGGGCTGCTGCGCGCGGCCGGCAGCCAGCACAGCAGCAGCACGGCGCAGCTGACCAGGGGCAGGCTGAGCTGGCGGGCCAACACCTGGGGCAGTTGGTCGCCGACGCGCAGTTCCAGCAGCGAGGTCAGGTCGATGGCGCCGAACAGCAGGGCCGCGCTGACGAAGACCAGGGCCTCGTTCAGGCTCAGGGAGCGCCAGGACTGCAGCACATGACGCAATGCATTCATACCAGAGCTTCTGCCGGCAGATGCACGCGGGCCACGACGCCGCGCGGCTGGACGGCCTCCAGAGCCAGCGTGGCCATGTCGCCAAAACGCGCCGCAAGCCGTGCGCGCGTGTTGGCCAGGCCGACGCCGGCGCCGCCGCTGGCCGTGCCGAAGCCCTGGCCGTTGTCGGCCACCTCGACGGTCAGGCCGCCTTCGGCCGCGTGTGCAGCGCGGATCTCGATGCGCCCACCCTCGGGCAGCGGCGACAGGCCGTGCTTGATGGCGTTCTCCACCAGCGTCGGCAGCACCAGCGTCGGCAGGCGGGCCGTCAGCAATTCGGGCGGTGCRCTGATGTCGAAGGACAGGCGCTCGCCCATGCGCATCTGCAGGATGGCAAGGTAATGGCGCACGAGCTCCAGCTCTTCGGCCAGCGTGGACTCATGCCGGCGCATGCCGGGCAGGGCAGCGCGCAGGTAGGCGATCAGGGCCACCAGCATGTTGCGGCCACGCTCGGGCTGGGTCTCGTACAGGCGCTTGACGTTGGCCAACGTGTTGAACAGGAAGTGGGGCTCGATCTGGGCGTTCAGCGCCGACAGCTGGGCCTCGGTCTGCTGCGTCTTGAGCGCCTCGCGCTCGCGGAACAGCCGGGTCAGCTCGTCGCGGCCCTGGCGCTGGGCGCGGCTGACGAGCAGCAGCGCATAGGCGATACCGCCGAGCAGGGCCCACAGCAAGACGGTGGACATCACCCAGGCGGGCTTGACCTTGTTGCCGGGGTCGCCCATCGACGAGACTGCATAGCGCAGCCAGGTGCCGAGGGCAGCGCCGAAACCGACGGCGCCGGCCTGCACCGTCAGCGCGGCAGGCAGCTTCCAGTGCCGGCCGGCCAGCAGCGCTTCGGCCAGGGCCACCATCAGCAGCAGGGAGATGCCGGTCAGCAGGCATTGGCGGCTGAAACGGATCAGGTCGAAGAGGGCGTCGTCCAGGCCACCGTCTCCTTCGCCGAACCAGGTCAGCGCGCGCGAAATGGCGTAGAACAGGCAGAAGTAGTAGACGCCCGCCAGCATGCGCAGATTGCAGACGCGGCGAAAGGCTTGCAGCGGGCTGAGGTCCTCCATTCGGGCGATTCTCCTTGGGCCATCGCCGCCCGGTGTGGGATGCGACGAACTGCCCTCAGGGGCTGCCGGCCGCGGCAATCAGCGCCTTGAGTTCCCGCTCCGATGCCGATGGATCGCCGAGGTTCACTTCGATGAGGCGGCGCAGATGGGTGATGGACTCGATGTCGATGCTGCGGCACAGCACGCCGGCATGGCTGCCCTCGACATGGGCCAGCTCGCCCGCCATCGAGATGACGATGTCTCCCGGGGCGCCGGCGCCGAGGGGGAGCTTGACGAGGCAGGGCATGCCGACCTGCGGCGGGTGACCGGCCGGCAGTTGCAGCAGCACGCCCTTGAGGGAAATATCCAGCACCTGGCAGCGCAGGTGTTCCTGGGTCGTGATCAGCTCGGCGCCCGAGGCGAAGGCGACGCGGGTGAATTGGCGGCGTTCGGTGCTGATGATGGTCTCCCTGATCGGGCGAGCCCGGGCGAATGGGTTCGGCCGATCCTAGATGAAAGGTTCCAGCGCGGCACTGCTGCTGAAGACGGTGCTGTGCTCCACCGCCTGCTGCAGCCGCTCCGGGGCCAGCGAGGCCAGGCCCATGGCTTCCAGCATGAACCAGGCGGCGCGCAGCAGGGCGACGATTTCGTCGCGCGTGCCGTCGATTTCGACCGGGGAGTCATCCCAGCCGCGCTCCTGCTGGGCCTGGCGTGGCGCGACCACGGCGGGCCGGTGCGCCCGCGCGATGCGGGCCAGCAGCTCGCGGGTGTCGACCGTTGCGCTGGGGGCATCAATGAGCCTGACCAGATCACCGAGCTGCTGCTCGGCCGCGGCGGCCAGCAGCCGGGCGGCCTGGTCGGCCCCGCCCGCCAGATAGAGGCCGGCGGCAAGGTCGGCGTATTCGAGGGCGGCGGACAGCCGCTGGAGGTCGGGGTTGGACGACATGATCGTCGAGTCTAGGTTGTGTGAAGGGGCAACGGGCGGCCAAACTTCACGCTGTTTTGTTTATGCTGGCCCCTCCAATGAGGGCCTCAAGGAGAGCTGCCGTG
This sequence comes from Roseateles sp. P5_E1, assembly GCF_054049335.1. Taxonomy (NCBI): domain Bacteria; kingdom Pseudomonadati; phylum Pseudomonadota; class Betaproteobacteria; order Burkholderiales; family Sphaerotilaceae; genus Roseateles; species Roseateles sp. P5_E1. Next base: position 85,895 of record NZ_JBFUMN010000007.1, on the reverse strand, counting down.
ATCGATCGTCGCCAGCATCTGCAACACCTCGCCGCCCTGGCATCTGCTGCGGCTGTGCCTGCTTTTGCCGCGGATGACAAGGACGGCACCTATGACGAGGAGTCCGTCCTCAAGGCTGCCACCGATTTCTTCGGCCAGACGACGGAAGGCCTGGCCAAGGTCATCGAGAAAGCCTTCAAGGAGCAGGGGCGGCCCAATGCCTACATCAAGGGCGAGGAAGCCGCCGCCGCCATCACCGTGGGCCTGCGCTATGGCGATGGCGAGTTGCTGATGAAGGGCGGCGGCGCGTCCAGGGTCTACTGGGCCGGCCCGTCCATCGGTTTCGACCTGGGCGCCAATGCGTCCAAGGTCTTCACGCTGGTCTACAAGCTGCCCAAGGCCAGCGCGATCTACCAGCGCTTTCCCGGTGTGGACGGCAGCCTTTACTACATCGGCGGCGCCGGCATCAATTACCAGCGCCTGAATGGCATCACGCTGGCGCCCATCCGCCTGGGCGTGGGCCTGCGCGCCGGGGCCAGCGTCGGCTACATCCACTACCGCCGCGAGAAGAGCATCAACCCGTTCTGAGCGGCCATTCCGCGTCCGCGCCGGCAGGCGTAGACTGTATTTTTGTACAGCATTTTCCGGGGCCAACGTGAGCACCACCAACGACCTGTCCGTGCAGGACATTTCCAGCGAAGTTCTGATCGAGAAATACGCCAAGGGCGGCGAGCAGACGCCCGACGAACTGCGTGAGCGCGTCGCCCGCGCCCTCGCCCAAGCCGAGAAGCCGGCCGACCGCGCCCACTGGACGGCGGCCTTCCTCGACGCGCAAAAGCGTGGCTTCGTGCCGGCCGGCCGCATCATGTCCGCCGCCGGCACCGAGCTGTCGGCCACGCTGATCAACTGCTTCGTGCAGCCGGTTGGCGACTCCATCGCCACGCCCGAGGACGGCGTGCCCGGCATCTATACCGCGTTGACCGAAGCTGCCGAGACCATGCGCCGCGGTGGCGGCGTCGGCTACGACTTCAGCCGCATCCGCCCGATGGGTGCCTGGGTCGGCTCCACGCGCAGCCACGCCTCCGGCCCTATCAGCTACATGCGCGTGTTTGATCGATCCTGCGAGACGGTGGAGAGCGCCGGCAGCCGCCGCGGCGCGCAGATGGGTGTGCTGCGCTGCGACCACCCCGACATCGAGGCCTTCATCCACGCCAAGGACCAGGGCGACCTGCGCAACTTCAACATCTCCATCGGCGTGACCGACGCCTTCATGGAGGCCGTGCAGGCCGACGGCACGGTGGAGCTGGCGCACAAGGCCCAGCCCAGCGCCGAGCAGATCGAGGCCGGCGCCTACCAGCGCGGCGACGGGCAATGGGTCTACCGCAAGGTGCGCGCCCGCGAGCTGTGGGACCAGGTCATGCGCTCCACCTACGACCACGCCGAGCCGGGCGTGCTCTTCCTGGACCGCATCAACGCTGACAACAACCTGCATTACTGCGAGACGATTGCGGCGACCAACCCGTGCGTGACGGGCGATACGCGGCTGGCGACCCAGCACGGCCTTGTGCCCATCGCCTGGCTGCAAGCCAATGGCGCGGCGTTGGATTGCACGGTGGACCGGCGCGCCCTTGGCGCCGAAGAACGCGGCACCGTGGTTCGCCCCGCCGTACCCGCCTTCCTGAGCGCCGGCCAGGCCGAGGTCTTCAAGGTCACGACGGCCGAAGGCTATGAGATCAAGGCAACGGCCTGGCACGAGTTCTACACAGCACGCGGCAAGCTCAAGCTGTCCGAGTTGAAGCCGGGCGACGAGCTGTGGGTGCAGTCCGGCAAGGGCCAGTTCGGTGCCCAGGGTAGCGAGGCACTTGGCACCTTGCTCGGCTTGATCACCGGCGACGGCCATTTCACCAACCGCGGCAAGGGCGAGCAGGCCGCAGTCGTCAACCTGTGGAACGAAGAGCGCCAGCTTGCCGACGGCATCGCCGGCTTCGTCAACACCTTGATTGCTGGCATCGCTCAGGCACCGCGTGAGTACCACGTCAAGCCGGTCGCCATTGCCGAACGCAATCTGGTGATGATTCGCTCCATCATGCTGGCCCGCGTGCTGGACGGCTATGGCTTCAACGCGAAGACCAAGCTGGCCGTGCCCGAGGTCGTCTGGCAGGGCAGCGAGGACTGCATGCGCGGTTATCTGCGCGCGCTGTTCCAGACCGACGGCACGGTCAATGTGTCTTCGTTCAGCCAGAGCTGCTCGGTGCGGCTGTCGTCCATTCATCGGCGCCTGCTGCAGGACGTGCAGGTGCTGCTCGCCAACTTCGGCGTGTTCTCGCGCATTCACGAGCGGCGCCAAGGCGGCGCGCGCAGCCTGCCGGATGGCCACGGTGGCCGACGCGACTATCTCTGCCAGACGCTGCATGAGCTGATCGTCGATGGCGAGTCGCGCGAAGTCTTCATGCGCGAAGTCGGCTTCCTGCTACCAACCAAGCGAGAGAAGTACGAGGCCTGGGTTGAAGGCAAGGCGCTGCTGAAGACCCAGCGCTTCGCCGCGAAGATCACATCCATCGAGGCTGYCGGCATCGAGCCCGTCTACGACACGACGCAAGCCGACGGCAACACGGTCATCTTCAATGGCCTGGTGACCGGGCAATGCGCCGAACAGCCACTTCCGCCCTACGGCTGCTGCTGCCTCGGCTCCATCGACCTGACGCGCTTTGTGCGCGACCCCTTCAGCGCCAAGCCCGCGTTTGATGAAGCCGGTTTTGCCGAGGTCGTGGCCGTGGCCACGCGCATGTTGGACAACGTGCTCGACGTGACGCCGTGGCCGCTGCCCGCACAGGCGCAGGAGGCGTCCAACAAGCGCCGTGTCGGCCTGGGCTTCACGGGCCTGGGCGATGCCCTCGTCATGCTGAACCTGCGCTACGACACGCAAGAGGCGCGTGACATGGCCAGCCATATCAGCGAGCTCATGCGCGATGCGTCCTATTCGGCTTCGAGTGACATCGCCGCCGAGCGAGGCAGCTTCCCGCTGTTCAATGCCGACTTGTATCTCTCCGGCGGCAGCTTTGCGTCGCGCCTGCCGCAGGGGTTGAAGGACAAGATCCGTTCGCAAGGTCTGCGCAACTCCCACCTCTTGTCCATCGCGCCCACCGGCACCATCAGCCTGGCCTTTGCCGACAACGCGAGCAATGGCATCGAGCCGGCCTTCTCGTGGACCTACACGCGCAAGAAGCGCCTGCCGCAGACCGAGGGCGGTGGCTTCAAGGAATACGCGGTCGAGGACCATGCCTGGCGGCTGTACCGCCACCTGTTCGGCGCCGACGCGCCGCTGAGCGACGCCTTCGTCACCGCACTCGAACTGAGCGCGGCCGACCATGCCTCCATGGTCGCGGCCGTCGCCCCGTACATCGACACGTCGATCAGCAAGACGGTCAATGTGCCGGCCGACTATCCGTACGAGGACTTCCAGAACCTCTACATCCAGGCCTGGCAAACCAAGCTCAAGGGCCTGGCCACGTATCGACCCAACAGCGTGCTGGGTTCGGTGCTGTCGGTCACGCCGGAGGTCAAGCAGCCCGAGCCCCTGCGTGCGGAGGTGGGCGGTGCCAACCAGCGCCTGCGCGTGGAGCGCCTGCCCAATGCGGTGGTGGCCTCGCTGCGCTGGCCCAGTCGCCCCGACATGCCTGGCGGCAACCCGGCCTGGAGCTATCTGATCCAGCACCCGCACGGCGACTTCGCCCTCTTCATCGGCGAACTGCCGCTGGAGGGGCCCGACGCCGGCCTGTTCGGGCGCAACCTGCCCTTCGAGGTCTGGGTCAACGGCGCCGAGCAGCCGCGTGGCCTGTCGGCTCTGGCCAAGACGCTGTCCATGGATCTGCGCACCAACGACGCCGCCTGGCTGCGCCTCAAGCTCGATGCGCTCGCGACAGTCGCCGAGGAGCGCGCCTTCGAGATGCCCATGCCGCCCAGCGGTGAGAAGCGCCTTTTCCCCGGCGTCGTCGCCGCGACGGCGGCCGTCATCCGCTGGCGCTGCGAGCAGCTCGGCGCGTTGGCCGAAGGCGGCGCCACGCCCGTGGTCGACGCCATGTTCAGCCGCAACGAGCCGCGCACCGGCGTGTCCGGCACCCTGGCCTGGGCGGTGGACGTGGACAACCCAGCCACCAACGAGCAGTTCACACTGACGCTGAAGGAAGTGGTGCTGCCCACGCCCGAAGGCGGCAGCGTCATGCGGCCGTGCGCGATGGGCTTCTCGGGCAATTACCCCAAGGCCCTGGACGGCCTGGCGCGACTGCTGTCGCTGGACATGCGCGTGATGGACCCCGGCTGGATCGCGATGAAGCTGCGCAAGCTGCTCAACGTCGGCGAGCCGCTCGGCCACTTCATGGCCCCGGTGCCGTCACTCAATGGCGAACGCCGCCAGCAGGTCTGGCCGTCGACGGTGGCCTACGTGGCCCGCCTCGTCATCCATCGCTACGCCATGCTCGGCATCCTCGACGAAGCCGGCCAGCCACTGAGCGACATGGGCCTGCTGCAGACGCCCGCACCCAAGCTCGCCGCGGCCGCCGGCACCCTGCAGGTCCAGGCCGGGAAGCCCTGCCCGGAGTGTGGCAACGCGACCATGATCCACAAGGACGGCTGCGATTTTTGTACGGCGTGTGGCTATGTGGGGCAGTGCGGGTGAGAGTGCGCGCTGCACCAATTTGTGAAAGTACCCGCGGGCCATGAGGTTGCCGGCGAAGGCAGTCGCTGGCTCGAAGCGCCGGGCGGCCGCAAAGCCGCGTGGCCGCGGAGATGGTCTCGCCGACTTGGCCAGCCCGACGAATCGTCAAGGAATAGCGGCTTCAGGCGCCCGCGCCGGGCGCTTCGGTTTGCCAACAGGGAATCAATGGAGTTACCTCGCCTCAATTTACGAGCCCTTGCAGTCGGGCTCATCAGCATGCTCGCCTTGGACATGGTCTCGGGCTTTGCCGTCCTTGCTCTTTGGCCAGGCAGTGTTTCGACGTCGGCTGATGTCGCTGCGCTTCCCGCCCAACCCGAGTACTTGGCAGTTGTCTTTGTGCTCGGGACGTTGACGACTGCCATGGGTGGCGCAATCTGCGCCCGCCTGGCTCCAACCGTGCCGTACTGGCACGCAGCTGCGTTCGGTGTACTGAGCATTGCCACCGGCTTGCTGCTCTCCGACGCGGCGCAGTCGGCTTGGTTCACGGCGCTGGCGACCCTCGTCACCATCCCCGCGGCCATTTATGGGGCCTGGGCAGGCCTCAAGGCACGCCGGTAAACGGAAGGAGACTATCCCGGCGGCTGGATCAAGTTCACCGCCACCGGCTGCCGCCCATCCAGCACATCCGTCGTGACCTCCCGCAGCACCACGGCGCCATGCTGTTTGCGCCAGCTGTCCCAGAGATGGGTGGCGTCGGCGTCGATGCTCGGTGGCCCGCGGAGCGCATAGGTGCGACCGGTCTTGGTGGTCACCTCTTCGGTGTCGATGTGCACAAAGGCCACGGCCGACGAGACCTTGGCGCAATGCTCGTCCTCGATATAGCCGACGAGGTGCCAGGTGGGCGCGTCGTAGCTGGGCACCTGCACTTCCCAGGCACGCCAGCGGACCAGCACGATGCGCGGCTCCTGGGAGAAGGGCGTGGAGATCCAGAAACCGCTCATGGGCATGTTGGCAGTGGCGGTCGCGTGCGAGTGGGGGCCGCCGGCATCGGTCGGCGTGTTCCCCGACGCTGGTCAGCGGCGCGACGCCATAGCGGCCTCGGTACCGCGTGCGACCGGAGCAACTCGGGGCGGAGGTTGTCGAACCAATTCGGCACGTTCAGTCGGAAGGGGGTTCTCATGCCTGAGACCTGCACTGCTCAACCTTGAGCGCCCCCCAACAATGTCCTCGGCGCCAGCGCGTGGTTGTAGGACGTTGAGCCGCTTACATACCGGCGGGCCGGCAATGGGGAGGGTGCGAACTGTCGGTGCACCCCTGGTGCGCTACCGCACCGACACGACCGCATCGCGTGGCTACCTTGCGCTGGAGCACCTTCCGGTGTGGTCTGTCGCAAAGGAATCTTCATGTCTTCACGCTCAACAGCGCTGGCCCTGTGCCTGCCCATGCTGGCGCTGCTGCTGGGCGGTTGCCAGCGCAATGAACCACCGCCCACGGTCATCGTCGCCCCCGGCCCTGCGGGCGAACCGGGGCCGCCCGGGGCCACCGGCGCCACGGGCGAGGCCGGCAAAGCAGGCGCCGCCGCCGTTGTCGTCGTGACACCCGCCGCTTCGGCGGCGTCGGCATGAATCAGGCCGAGCGCCTTCGCTCAAGGAGAACGTCATGAGCATCTCAACCATTCTTTTGATCGTGCTGATCCTGCTGCTGGTCGGCGCCTTTCCGACCTGGCCGCACAGCCGCAGTTGGGGCTATATGCCCTCGGGCGGCATCGGCTTGCTGCTGCTGATCCTCATCGTGCTCTGGCTGATGGGCCGGTTGTAGGCGCGCCTCATGCCTTCCACGCTTCAGGTCGTGTCCCTGAAGGGCGCTTGCGGCACTAACGGTTGCACCGTGATGCAGTTGTTGACGCCGGCAAGACCGGGCAGATGGCGCACGCAATTGACCGCGTCCTGGCGCTGGCAGTGCCAGCGCACTTCACCCGACAAGGTCAGCCAGCCGGCTTCAACGCTGGCCCGGACCGTCCCCGGGGGCAGAGACGGGTTCCACGTCAATGCCGCCTGCGCCATGTAGGCGAGATCGGCATCGCTGGGTGCGGGCATCGCGGGCGAACGGCGCTGTGGCTCTGCTTTCATGGGGGCCTGTGCAGCAAGGGCAGGAGGAGCTTGGACGCGTGCGCTACGACGGGTCTGTGCGGCGGCGCACACAGCGCGGCATGCCACGGGTGCGCTGCCGCACAGTCAAGCGCGCGCGGCCGCCCTAAGGTCTGGGCAGTCCTGGCCAGAAATCMTTCGTCGCCTGGACCTCAATGCCGGAGCACCCCATGAAGCAGTCGATGAAGGCCAAGAACAAGCCCGCGGAACCCGCCGGCCACCCGCCCGTGCTGGATATCAAGCCCGAGCTGCCCAAGCCGTCGGCCCACATGCCCGAGCGCCACAAGCACGCCGGCCGCAAGGGCCAGAAGGGGTCGCGATGAACGCCACCCTCCAAGCCGATCCTTCGGCTCGCGTTCGCATGCGCACCGACGGCCCGCCCGTCCCCATCTACCGCAACGAAGACCCACCAGCTTGCCGCGAGGAAAGCTTCCTGAGCATGGCCAGACGCCGTTCGCCCTGGGTGTTCCTGATCGGCCTGGGCGCAGTGCTGATGGGTGGCCTGCTCGGGCAGGCACTCGTCGCCTTGGCCTAGGGCTCCGACAAGGAAGCCACAAGGACCCGCCCCCATCAAGCGCTGAAGCGGTAGCGCAGCTTGCCCAGGCGTCCGCGCCAATAGGTCTGGCGCCCGCTGAGCAGCAGCCAGGCCACCTCGCCGGCCAGAGGCACGCGCATGCCGTCGCGGGTCGTCCACTCCTTCCAGCGCCCTTCCCAGGGGGCCATTTCAGTCATCCGGCCCACCTTGCGCCCGCGCGCCTCGGCGCGCACCGTGTCCACCAGGCCGGCATCGCCGAACTTGAAGCGCAGCGTCACCGAGACGGTGCCGTCGGCCAGCGTGGCATCGGCTTGGCGCGCGTCCACCGCCGCCCAGCTCACGCCCTGGCTGGGCAGCAGGGCCGTGGGGTACCAGGGCGCCTCGGCCAGGAAACGCATCAGCTCCCCGCGCGCCAGCTCGCCCCCGCCCTGCTGGCGAGCCATGTCGAGCACGCCAAGCAGGGCCGCATGCAGCAGGCCCGCGCCGGCCAGATAGCTGTCCTGCACGCGCACGCTCAGGCCGGAGAACAGCCCGACACGGGCATTCCACAGAAAGCCCGGTCCGCGCGTGGCGACCTGCTGCTCGGCCGTGAAGGGCTGCCAACGGTCGCCGGCGGCCGACAGGTTGAGGAAGCCGCTCTGCGTCAACCTCACGCCGCGCACCAGTGGCTGGCCGGCGGTCAGCGCGATGCGCAGATAGCGCTGCACCGGTGCCGGCAAATGGATGAGTTCCGCGGGGTCGAAATGGGTGACGCCCGCCGGGCCCGGCTCGGCATTGAGCTTGGCGATCAGCGCGCTGGACCGTGAGCGCCAGCGGCGCTGGCGACGCGCTCCCAGAAGCAGCGTGATCGCGAGGGCCAGGGCGGCGAGAAGGACAAAAGCGGCGAGCAGCCAGTCCATGCGGTGTTTGCCGGTTTGTCGGGTGACGGGCCGCAAGGCTCGCCGAGCCTGGGCCAACGGTCTGTGCGCTGCCGAACACTGGAGCGCTCGCGCGTCAGTGCTTCAGCGCCGGCTGGGTCCGCCACCGTACAGACGGGTTGCCCGACACGGCACAGACTTTCCTCACGGGCCTCGCCCCGACACCGGAGAACGCCATGCATACCCCCCAAACACACTCCCTGCGCCGCAACGCCCTTGGCCTGCTGCTGGCCCTTTCGGCCAGCACGCCCGCGCTGGCGCAGATCACCTTTTATGAGCAGGCCAACTTCCAGGGCCGCTCCATGACCAGCAACGGCAGCGTCAGCAATTTCAGGAGCAACAACTTCAACGACAGGGCCTCGTCGGTGGTGGTGCGCAGCCAGCGCTGGGAGGTCTGCGTGGACCAGCGCTACTCGGGCCGTTGCCGCGTGCTGCGACCCGGCCAGTACCCGTCGCTCGAAGCCATGGGGCTGGACGAGCAGATCTCGTCGGTGCGCGCCGTGCAGCGCAATGCCCGCGATGACGAGTTGAGCTATGCGCCCTACCCGAGCGTGCCGGCCGACTACCGCCGCCGCGACCGCGAGCGCCTGTACCAGGCGACCGTGAGCGATGTGCGGGCGATYTACGGCGAGTCCGGCCAGCGGCGCTGCTGGACGGAGCGTGAGCAGGTCGGCGACGGCCGCCGCAGCGACAACAGCGTGCCCGGCACCGTCATCGGCGCGGTCATTGGCGGCATCCTCGGCCATCAGGTCGGCGGCGGCACGGGGCGAGTGCTGGCCACGGCCGGCGGTGCAGTGGCCGGTGGCGTGGTGGGCAACAACATCGGCCGCAACAACAGTGGCGAATCGGTGGTGACCCGCGACGTGCAGCGCTGCGATGACCGGCCGGTTGCGCAGAACCCTGCCTACTGGGACGTGACCTACAACTTCCGCGGCCAGCAGCACCACATGCAGGTTGCCACGCCGCCCGGCGCCACCGTGACGGTCAATGCCAACGGCGAACCGCGCGCCTGAACCACGGGCGGGTGCTCCAGCGCACAGACCCCGGCAATCCTGAGGGGCAGCATTTGCATGCATCCCTCCACCAGAAAGCTCTCATGATTGCCGCCGTCGTCACCAACAACCCGAGCAAGGCCGCCCTGCAGGACAACCTGCTGGCCACGGTCCACAGGACCGGCCACTTCAAGCACCTGATGGCGGCCGTCAAGGCCACCGGTCTGGCCGACATGCTCGACGGCTCGGGGCCTTACACCTTCTTCGCACCCAACGACAAGGCCTTCGACAAGCTCGCCAGGAACGAGCTGGTCGACCTGCTCAAGCCCGAGAGCAAGGCCAGGCTGACGGCCATCCTGCTGCTGCACGTGGTGGCGGGCCATGTGAAGGCCGCTGCGGCGGGCGGCCAGCCCGCCACGCTGAAGTCGCTGCAAGGCGAAGACCTGGCCATCGACATGACCCCGGCCGGCCTGCGCGTGAACAAGGCCCGTGTCGTCGAGCGCGACATCGAAGCCACCAATGGCGTCATCCATGTGATCGACACCGTGCTGATGCCGGCCGCAAGCTGACCCGTCCCGGCTTTGCCGCAGTGCCGCCGGTGCAGTTGCGGGATGCGTGGCCTCATGAGGGAACTCCGCGGCGTCATGGGATGACGTGGCTTGCAGAAAACGCGGCCACCGGCGCATGTTCGTCAGCGTGCGGAGCGCCGTTTCCAGGGGGGAATTTCATGCCGGCGCGGTAGCTCGCCCGGTCCTGCGCATAGCAGCCGCAGGCCGCCGCCTCCAGGCCGGCGCGGTCGCTGACCGTGACCCAGCCCCGGTGGTAGCGGATCAGGCCAGCCTCCTGCAGCGCGCCCGCCGCCACCGTGACGCCGACGCGCCGCACGCCCAGCAGGTGGGCCATGCCTTCCTGCGTGACCGCGAAGCCGTCGCCCTGCGCTCGGTCCTGCCCCATCAGCAGCCAGCGTGCCAGCCGCGCCTGCAGGGCATGGAAGTGCAGGCAGGCCGCGGCCGTCGCTGAAAGCCTCAGCTGCACCAGCAGATAGCGCATCAGCAGCCGGCGCAGCCCCGGGCTGTCGGGCAACTGGCTGCGCAGCGCCGCGGCGGTCAGGCTCCAGGCCTGGCCGTCCTCCTGCACCATCACGCTCACCGGGCTGGTGGCCACGCCCAGCAGCAACTGCACGCCCACCATGCCCTCGCAGCCCACCATGCCCACCTGCAGCGGCGGGTGAGCGTCCATGAGCGTGACCAGCGAAAGGAAACCCTGCAGCGGGAACAGCAGCACGCGGGCAGGCTGGTCCTGGGTGCCGAGCTTCTGCCCGCTGCGCAAGGGCACCTGAATGCTCTGCGCCAGCAGGCGCCGCAACTCGGCGGCGGGCAGGTGATCGAGCAACTGGTTGGCAGTCATGCACCAGTCTGCACATCACTTGTTGATTGCCGCTGTGCGCCAGCACACGCTGCGGGTCAGGGCAAGGGAATTGCCGGCCAGTTCAGCAGCCGGTCGTACTCCTGCTTGACGACGCCATAGCATTCGCAGCTGCGCTGTTCCAGCCCCGGGCGGTCCAGCACGGTGATGTGGCCCCGCGCGTAGTCGATCAGGCCGAGCTTTTGCAGGTTCAGCGCCGCCTCGGTGACGCCTTCACGGCGCACGCCCAGCATGTTGGCGATCAGCTCCTGCGTCATCACCAGCTGCTCGCCGGCGATGCGGTCCAGGCTGAGCAGCAGCCAGCGGCACAGCTGCTGCTCCAGCAGATGGTGGCGGTTGCAGACCGCCGTCTGCGCCATCTGCGTCAGCAGCGCCTGCGTGTAGCGCAGCAGCAGGTGCATGCCCACGCCGTAGCGGTTGAACTCCACCTTGATGGCCGCCGCGCGCAGCCGGAAGGCGCCGCCGGCGCTTTGCACCACTGCACGGCTCGGGGTGGTCTCGCCGCCCATGAAGAGCGATACGCCGACCACGCCTTCGTAGCCCACCACGGCGATTTCGGCCGAGGCGCCGTCCTCCAGCACATAGAGCAGCGACACGATGGCCGTGGTGGGGAAATACACGTGGCTCTGTGGCCGGCCGGACTCGTAGATGACCTGGCCCAGTTTCAGTGGCACGAACTCCAGCTGGTCGGCCCAGCGGTCCCATTCCTCGCCCGGCAGGGCGGCCAGCAGGCGGTTGCTGCGAGGGGCCAGGGCGTCAAGCGGTGCAGACATCAATCCTCCCGCGCTGGCGCGACTTAGAAGCAACAACTCTATCCAGCGCCTGGCCTGCCGTGTGTACGGCATCGCACATAAACATTTTTGGCATGCGGGGCGTCGCCCTTATTGCGGCAGCGCCAGCGGTAGCCGAGGGCCGATGAAGGTGCTCACCTGGGTGCAGGCAAGCAACGGAGGTTCCACGCCGTCGGGCGTGGCTGGACGACGTACATGGGCTGACTCCCGCAAAGACGTCGATCCTGACGGTGCCTGTTGGGCAGGACCGTGCGCTATCGCACAGAGGCGCCGCCGGCCGCCGTGCTACGGCTGGGCAAACCAGGCACGCTTCCCAGGCTCGTTCGCGGGGCCGACGGCGCCGTCATGCTGCAAGGGCATGGCCGCCGGCGTCTGTGCGGTGTCGCACATGGCCGGCAGGCCGGCCGCCAGCGCGGCCAGCAGGCGCATCTGTTCGGCCTGCAGCGCCAGCAGTTCGCTCCATTGCTGCTGGCGCAGCTGATCCAGCTTGTCGTGCAGCAGCATGATTTCGAGTTCGGCCTTGAGGTTGACCTCGTAGTCATGCCCCGCCGTGACGCGGTCCTTCTCGGACTGGCGGTTCTGCGACATCAGGATGATGGGCGCCTGCACCGCCGCCAGCATGGACAGGAAAAGGTTGAGCAGGATGAAGGGATAGGGATCGAAGGTCTGGCCTCGTGCGGCCAGCAACACGACGTTCATGCCCACCCACACCAGCATCACGGCCGCGAACAGGCTGACGAACAGCCAGGAGCCGCCAAACGCGGTGACCGCATCGGCGGCGCGCTGGCCCCGGGTCGGCGGCGTGGTTGCCGCGGCTTCCGGATGCTGCGTGATGGGTTGGCGCAGGCCGATATGCCGAGCCACGCGCTGCGCGCGCACGTCGAGTTCCGCAAACGGCCGGCCCAGCAGGGCGGTGGCCTGCGCGTCGTGGGCATCGTCTGGCGGGAGCGACATGGGGGACGAGGAAGCGGGGGTGACGGCGAGTCTGCCCGCGGCCTGGCCGGCGCACCGTCTGCTGGCGCACACAAGACGGCGCCTGGCCGGGCCGCTGGCGGCCGAATCCCAGGGCGTACATGGACGCCCCCGGTTTGCCAAGCTTCCAGTTCACTGCTGCACGAAGAAAAGATTGCACCCGTACATTCGGACTTTCAATGCGAGACGAGCTCGCTGTCCCTGATGGGTTCTGCTGGTCGGCGCCTCTATCGCTTACGCGCACTCGGAGTGCCTCGTCCGGGGCGGGCTGTGCTGACCACGGTCTGACCTGTCGTGCCATCAACTTGCTGGTTGCCTGAGCAATCGGCGGTGGGATTCTCCTGTTCCTGTCGATGTCGTCGATGTTGTCGATGACTGGCTACGCCGCGGCGTAGCCAGTCTTGAACTCTCGTCCGTGCGCCAGCAGCGCCCAGACGGTTCTCGCGGTCTTGTTCGCCATCGCGACCGCTGCAACGTTCTTGTTTCGGCGCGTCGTGAGCTTGACCAGCCAGCTGTCCGGATCGGCCTTCTGGGTCGCCCTGTAGATGACGGAGCGAGCGCCGTGGATCAGCATCGTGCGGAGATACGCATCACCGCGCTTGCTCATGCCCAGCAGCGTTGGCTTGCCTCCACTGGAGTGCTGTCGCGGGACCACGCCCAGCCAGGCCGCGAACTGGCGGCCGTTGTCGAAGTTCTTCGCGTCGCCGATGCTGGCGACCAGGGCGCTGGCAGTCAGCGGTCCGATGCCGGGCACCTTCTCAAGACGCTGGCTGGCCTCGCTGGCACGGTGCCATGCCTTGATCTGCACTTCGATCTCGTCGACTTGCTCCTGCAGCGCCTTGAGGTGGTCGAGCAGGCGCTGGATGAGCATACGGAAGGTGCCGGGCAGCTCGTTCTCGGCATCTTCGATGAGCGGTGGCACGCGCTGGGCGATGTAGGCGATGCCCTGCGGCACCACCAGGCCGTACTCCCCGAGGAGGCCCCGAATCTGGTTGGCTTGTGCGGTGCGTGCCTTCACGAAGCCCTGGCGGACGCGGTGCAGTGAGAGCACTGACTGCTGCTCGACGTTCTTGATCGGCACGAAGCGCATTGACGGCCGGCTGACGGCCTCGCAGATCGCCTCTGCGTCTGCGGCATCGTTCTTGTTGCTCTTCACGTACGGCTTGACGAACTGGGGCGCCATCAGCCGGACCGTGTGGCCCAGCGCCTGCAGCTTGCGGGCCCAGTGGTGAGCGCTGGCGCAGGCCTCGATGCCGATCAGGCAGCGCGGCAGGTTCGCGAAGAAGGGCGAGACCTGGTCGCGCTTCAGCTGCTTGCGAAGCACAGCCTTGCCGCGCTCGTTGACCCCGTGAACCTGGAACACGTTCTTGGCCAGATCAAGGCCGATCGTCGTAATCTCCATGGTGGACGCTCCTTCCGATCGAGTGGTTGCTGACACTTCCACTGTGGCACTTCGATGCCGTCTACGGGTGGGGGCGTCCATCCCATTGCTTACGGCGCTTTCGCCGCACTCGGTGGGCTGATCGACCATTGCTGGCGGTACTCGGCCCGGTAAGGCAGCAGGTCATCGACCTCCAACTGCCCGAGTTGCCGCAGCAACTCCGTCGTGATGGCGATCGGGCGGGCGACGCGGCCGCTGGGGGGCTGCCTGGCGAAGGCGCGCTTGAGCTCATCGGCCAGTTGCCAGCCCTGCTGGCCAGTGGGCTCGGCGATGGTCGCGAGCTGCTGTGAGCGGCCCGAGCGGATGCGGCTCAGTGCCGTGCGTGAGCCGTCGCCGGCCGCGATGCCAACGACGTCGCGGCGGCCCAGGGCCAGCAGCGGAAAGTGCATGGAGTCCATGTAGACGTCGTTGATCGCCAGCACATGGGTCCAGCGCGTGCCGAACTGCCGATGCAGCCGTTCCAGCGCGGCCGGCATGTCCTTGGAGGCGTTCGAAATCGGCAGGTCTTCCACGGCGAGCAGTTCGCATGAGGCGCAACGCGACAAGGCCTCGCGCATGCGCAGGGTCTTGACGTTGGCGATGTCGAAGCGGCTGTCGTTGAAGATGACGACGCCCGCCCGGGCACCGCCGGGCTGGGCGACCAAGGCCGCGGCCATGTCGGCCACGACCGCGGGGTCGGTACTGACGTTGGCGAACAGATGAGGCGTCGACCCATGGCGCGGGGCCGCGTGCCAGCCCACCAGCACGGGAAGAGGCCGCGAAGTCGGGGCCAGACGGTCGGCGATATCGGCTTCGTCAAAGCCGCCAAGCACGATGCCGTCAGGGCCGGCACGCAAGGCTTCGTCGAACTGACGCCTGATCGTCGCCTTGTCGCCCTTGCCGTTGACGATGCTCAAGGTCCAGCCGAGTTCCTGGCAGGCCTGCTCGAAGCCACGGTAGACGGCGGTGATGCCGCCGTTGCGGAAGTCCTGGGCCAGGAAGACGACCCGCCTCGGGGCCTCGGATGGCGGCGGTTCGGCCTGCGCTGCCGATGCCATGGCCGCGCAGGCAGCGAGCAGGATCAGCACCGGTAGGCGCCGCCACAGCGGCGGCAGGCGGGGCGCCGAACGCGGTTCGGGAGAAGGGGCAGCCATGGGCGCGAGCCTAACTTGCCATGGCCCGATATGCGCGCTTGAGCATCGGACCTCGGGTAAATCACATCGCCCGACGGCGAGCCAGTGCTTGCTCGACCGTCAATTCGCGACCAGCGGCGTGAACAGCGGTACGGCCATGCGCACCGGGATGACGTCCAGGCGAGCCTTCAGCACCGTGTAGTCCTCGCCGCCGAGGGCGCCGCTGAACCAGCCGACGAGCCCAGGCCCCTTGTAGAGGCGGAACTCGAAGCCGAGCTCGGGAGAGAGGTCGCCGGGGCGGGGTTTCGCGCGGTAGGCGAGGCCGCGCACCTCGGGCGCGCGGCCGTCCAGCAACTGGGCCATGGCCGTGACGATGGTGTTGTCGGCCAGGATGTCGAGAAAGTAGTTGTCGTTCTGCAGATAGGGCTTGTAGTCGCTCGCGGCCGGGTCGATCTTGGGCTCGCGCAGCTTGTGCGCGGCGGGTGTCGTGACGCCGGTCTTGAGGTCGTGGCGGTCGCCGCGGTCCAGGTAGCTGATCAGCGCGCCACGCAGGTTGAAGGCCGGCAACCTGGTGTCGGCGCTGGCCTCGGACAGGTCCACCAGCAGTGCACCGCGCGCGCCGACGATCTCGACCTCGCTGCCCTTGACGACGGCCGCCGTGTTTTCCTCCACACCCAGGCCCAGCGTATAGCCGAGTGCCCGCATGGCCGGCAGCATGCGGCCGATGCGGCCGCGCTTGAGGAAGTGCTGGTCGACGAACAGGTCCGGTCCGATGAAGCCCAGGCCGCGGTCGAACTCCCGCCTGTCGCGCCACTGGCCCTTGAGGACCTGCATGTTGTCCGGGGCGTCGCGGAACATCATGCGGCTCATGATGGCCGCGCCGGCGCTCGTGCCGGCCACGACGCCGCCGCCGTCGAACACCTGGCGAATGGCCAGCAGCATGGCCGTTGGCTCCCCGCCGGGCTGCAGTGTGTCGACGATGTGCTCCTGCGCGCCACCGGAGAAGAACACGGCCTTCGAGGCCGCGACCTTGGCGATCAGTGCCGGGTCGTTGAGGTTGGCCTGCAGATCGATGTCCTTCTGGCGCGGCGCAACGGGGATGGCTTCGGCATTGGCGCCGTGGCGGTTCAGCGCCGCGACGATGAGGCCGGCGCTGCGCTCCGGGTTGGCGGCCGCCGTGGCGAACACGGCAATGCGGGCGCCGGCGCCGCCGGACTCATCGACGATGCGCTGCCAGACGGCCTCGTTGTCGTTCTTCAGGGCGCCACCGATGACGATGGCGGTGCCGGCATGGGCCGTGGTGCTCAGCGCGAGCGCAGCGGACAGGAGCAGGGCAACGAGGAATCTCATGCGCCCATCTTGTCAGCGTCGGGGCGACTGAACCAGCGGGTCAGGCCCCGGCGGAAAATCATGCCATCAAGGCAGGTTGCCGCACCCGAAGCGCGTCCGGCAGGCCTGGGCGGCCGCTCATGTCTACGCGACCTTCGCCCTTGAGTGGCGGCCTAGCGGCGCGACGACGGGACGTCATGCCGTTGCCGCGCTGATGCAATGCGCAGCGTCAACTGTTTGGCAACGGCAGCCAGGCCCTGGACAGGCCGCTGCAAGCTGGTGCGCCGCCGCGGCTCAGGCGCCAATCAGGCGCCGCAGCCACGGCCGCAGCGCGAACAGCGCGGCGCCCGTGACCAGGCTGCCGACGGCGAGCTGCGTGAACAGCGTCGCGTAGGCCGCGTTCGTCGTCAGCGGTGAGCCATCCACCGGCTGGGACACCACGCCCGAGAAGTCGCCGGCAAAAAGTGACGCCAGGCCCGTTACCAGCATCCAGCTGCCCATCATGACGCCCTGGTATTGCCGCGGCGCCAGTCGGCCGATCATGGCGTAGCCGATGGGCGAGATCAGCAGCTCGCCCACCGACTGCAGCACATAGCTGAGGAAGAGCCAGGAGAAATCCGAGCGGCCCGAGGCATCGGCAAAGTGGATGCCCACAGGCAGCACGAGAAAGCCCAGGCCCATCAGCACGATGGCGGCCGCGAACTGCATCGGGATGTCCACCGGCCAGCCGCGGGCGCGCCAGCGGGTGAAGAGGGCGGCCAGCAGCGGCCCGCCGATGACGATGGTGACGGTGTTGATGTTCTGCACCCACTGCGGCGCCACGGCCACGCCCCAGACGTTCATCAGCACATTGCCCACCGCATAGAGCTGCAGGCCGTTCGGGGCCATCTGGTAGAGCGACCAGAACACCAGCGAGCCCAGGGTCAGCACCAGATAGGCCTTCATGCGCTGCTTCTCAGCCTGCACCGGATGACGAACCGTGATGACGACAAGGGCGATGGCAACCAGAGCACAGAAGGCCTTCATGCCGATGGCGGTGTCGCCCGGCTGCTTCAGCAGCCAGACCAGCAGCGGCACCAGGCCCACCAGGATGGCGCTGCCAATGGCGAAGCGCCCCCAGAAGGCCACACCACGGCGCTGGGCGAGCGACGTGTTGCGGTCGGCCAGGGTGCGCCAGAAGATCAGCGCCACCACGATGGCCGCGGCATTGCCCAGGGTCGCGAACCAGAACAGCGAGGCGTAGTCCTCACTGAGCTGGAACACGCCCGACACCGTGAAGCCGATGAAGAAGCCGACGTTCATGCCGGCGTAGTTCCACAGGAAGGCGGCCTCACGGCGGTTGTCCTCGGGGGTGAAGCGCTGCGTCAGCATCATGTTCACGCAGGTCACGTTCAGGCCGCTGCCGGTCAGGAACAGGGCCATGCCCCAGTACAGGCCTTCGAGGCTGCCGCCGGCGACGGTGCCGCAGCCCAGCACCTGCAGCAGCATGCCGCCCACGAACAGGTTGCGGTTGCTCAGGAAACGGCCGCCGAGATAGCCACCGAACAGGTGCAACCCATAGTTGAAGGCGCCGAACACGCCGGTGATCAATGCGGCCTGCTCGCTGGTGAACCCGTGGTGGCGCGTGGTGTACAGCGTCAGCGTGAACTGCAGGACTGCGAAGCCCAGCGTCGCGAAGACCTGGATCAGGAAGAGCACGGCAGACCCTTCGGGAATGCGTGCCTGGAACTGTTGGAGTCGGCTCATGGGGCGCGGATTGTCCTGGCGCGAAGCGAGGTTTCGTGTGGGTGTCATCCCGTGCCTCGGCGATCATCCAGCCCTGGACAACCACCGTTTCATGGACAGCTGGCGATGACGGACCGACTCGACCTCGTGCGCGCCTACCTGGCCGCCTATGCAGCGCGCGACCTCGCTGCGATTGAGCCCATGTTCGCCGACGCCATCACGCTGCGCGACTGGAAGATCCGCGTCGTTGGCAAGGCTGCGGCACTGGCCGAGACGCGCAAGAACTTCGAGTCCGTCGCGAGCCTGTCGATCGATGTGCTGGCGGCCTACGACCGACCGGATGGTGCCGCGGCCGAGCTGAAGATCACCGTCAATGGCCGCGACACGATTCACGTCGTCGACGTGTTCGAGTTCGAGCCCTCGAACCGCATCGCGGCCATCCGCGCCTACATCGGCCGCGGCGACGACTGAGAGGGCGAGAGCTTTTCATCCACGCCCGCCTTGCACGCCAAAACACCCTCGCCCGTCGTTGCAAATGCTCGCCATAGCCCGCTATGGCTGTGCTTTGCGCCTAGTTCGAGGGCGTTTTGACGCGCCTTTCGGGCGCGTCTGAAAAACTCTCACCCTCTGAGCCGCACGCACGGCCCCGAGGCGCCAGCGCGGCTCAGCGAGACGCCGCTGCGTCCGGCTTGTAGTCCACGCCATGGGCGGCCAGGTAGTCGCGAATCAGGCGCCTCACCACCTGCGAGGGTGTCTGGTCCTGCTGCGCGCACAGGGTCTCGAAGGCCTTCTTCTTGTCCGGATCAATCAGCACCGTCAGGCGGGCGGTCTTTTGTTCCATGCCGGCTCCTCATGTTCATCAAATGATAATTGCAATCATATTGAATTCAAACTAAATTAGCGCTGTGACCATCAGCTTCCTGCACCGCCTCACCGGCAGGCACCGCACGCGGTCGGCCAATCGGCAGCTCGGCGCGGTGCTGGCCTTCGTGGCCGGGGCGGTCAACGCGGGCGGCTTCCTGGCCGTGCAGCGCTACACCTCGCACATGACGGGCGTGATCTCCGGCGTGGCCGACGATCTCGCCACCGGCGGCGTCGCGCTGGCGTTGACCGGGCTGGCCTCGCTGCTGGCCTTCATCGCGGGGGCGGCCTGCTCGGCCCTGTTGATCAACTGGGCGCGCCGGCGCCACATGCACAGCCGGTACGCGCTCGCCCTGCTGCTGGAGGCTGCGCTGCTGCTGGCTTTCGGCCTGCTGGGGGCCCACCTCGACACGCTGGCCTACCTGCTGGTGCCGACCGCCGTGCTGCTGCTGTGCTTCATCATGGGCCTGCAGAACGCCATCGTGACCAAGATATCCCAGGCCGAGATCCGCACCACCCACATGACGGGCGTGGTGACGGACCTGGGCATCGAGCTGGGCCGGCTGCTGTACTGGAACCGCGCCACGGCGCCCGACTCGGTGCACTTCGTCCGCGCCAATCGCGACAAGCTCTTCATCCACAGCCTGGTGCTGGGCCTGTTCTTCGTCGGCGGCCTCGTTGGCGCGCTGGCCTTCAAGCACTTCGGTTTCTCGGCCACCCTGCCCATCGCGTTGCTGCTGGTGCTGATGGCCTCGCCGCCGCTGATCAACGACCTGCAGCGCGCCTGAGCGCCGCCGCCTTTCCCGCACGCCATGCCCGACACCGCCGACCCACACCAGTTCGTCAAGCCCTTCGTCTACGAGACGCTGGATACCCGGGCCATGCATTTCACGATCTGCGAAATCCAGAGCCGCATGAAGGTGCAGCACCCGCATGCGCTGGACCTGGCCTACACGCGCACGATGATGGCCTTCCTGCTGTTCGTGCCGCGGCCCGAGACGCTGGCCATGATCGGGCTGGGCGGGGGCTCCATGGCCAAGTTCTGCCACCGCGAGCTGCCGGACACGCGCATCGAGGTCGTCGAGATCAACCCCCACGTCATCGCGTTGCGCGAGCAGTTCCAGGTGCCACCGGACGATGCGCGCCTGCGCGTGCGGCGCGGCGACGGGGCCGACTTCGTGCGCCACACCCAGGACCGGCTGGACGTGCTGCTGGTGGATGGCTTCGACCATGAAGGCCAGCCGCCGGCCCTGTGCTCGCAGGCCTTCTACGACGACTGCCGCACGGCGCTGCGCGAAGACGGCCTGCTGGTGGTCAACCTGCACACCGCCCACCCCGAGTTCCAGCGCCATGTGGCCCGCCTGGATCGCGCCTTCGACGGCGCGGTTCTTCTGGTGGGCGACAAGGAATGCAGCAACACCGTGGCCTTCGCTGGCCGGCGAGCGCTGCGGGCGCCAGCGCAGGCCGGCGCGATGCGCAAGCCGCGGCCGCTTGCTCGCCAGGCCTGGGACGAACTCCTGCCCGCGTTTGCCCATGTCGCAGCCACGCTGCAACACCAGCGCGAAGGTGGCTGAGCCCGAGGGCGGGCAACGTCTTGATGCCGCCCTGCAGTCAGGTGTGCGGTGATGGCGGCCTGACGGAGCGGTACACGCCGCGCCGCTCCGGCCGRCTCAGCACCAGCTGCCACAGCTGGCCCTGGCGGGAGCGGAAGAAGCCGGCGCAGCTCAGCAGGTAGTAGCGGAACATGCGCCGGAAGCCTTCGTCGTAGCGGGCGGCCAGGCGCGGCCAGGCCGCCTCGAAACGCTCGGCCCAACTCATCAGCGTGCGGTCGTAGTCGGGGCCGAAGTTGTGCCAGTCCTCGATGATGAAGCGGCCCTCCAGCGCGCCGGCCAGCTCGACGGGCGAGGGCAGCTTGCCGTTGGGGAAGATGTAGCGCTCGATCCAGGGGTCGGTATGCGGCGCGCGCTGGTCAACGCCGATGCTGTGCAGCAGGAAGAGGCCCTCGGGCGCCAGCAGCCGGCGGGCGGTGTCGAAGTAGACGCCGTAGTTCTTCAGCCCCACGTGCTCGAACATGCCGACCGAGACGATCTTGTCGAAGCGACGGTCATCGGCGCATTGGAACGAGCGGTAGTCCTGCAGCAGCAGCGTGACGGGCAGGCCTTCACAACGCTTCTCGGCCAGGGCCAGTTGTTCCTTGCTGACGGTGATGCCGGTGACGCGCACGCCGAAGCGCTCGGCCGCATGGCGCGCCAGGCCGCCCCAGCCGCAGCCGATGTCCAGCAGCGTCTCGCCGGGCTGCAGTTCGAGCTTGCGGCAGATCATCTCCAGCTTGTGCGCCTGAGCCTGCTCCAGATCCTGGGCATGCTCCCAGTAGGCACAGGAATAGATCATGCGCGAGTCCAGCATGGCTTCGAAGACATCGTTGCCGACGTCGTAGTGGTGCTCGCCAACCTGGTGGGCGCGTGCCTCGCTCTGCAGATTGAACAGGCGATGGCGCAGGCTCTCCAGCAGCAGCTTCCAGCGCGCCGAGGCCGGCGCGGTGCGGTCGAGCTGGGCGCGCAGCAGGCGGTCGAACATCATGTCCAGGCGCTCGCAGTCCCAGTCGCCGTCGACATAGGCCTCGCCTGCGCCCAGTGACCATTGCGTCAGGATGCGGCGGTAGGTGCGGGCATCGTTGACGCGCATGTCCCAGGGCCGTGCGCCGTTGATCTGCACATCGGCGCGTGCCAGCAGCTCGCGCAGCACGGTGGGCGGCTGCGGTGCCGAATGCGGCTTGGGGCCCTCGGGGCGGGATAGCGTGGCTTGCTCCGCTGGCATGCGCAACGACTCCTTTCAACGACGCCCTCAGTTTGCCGTCGCTTGCGCCGCGGTGCAGCCCCAAGTTTCAATGACTCACGGCGCGCGGGGATATCGCCAGGGCCTCTGTTGGCGCTACGGCAGGCCCCAGCCGAACGGGTCATCTGGCGCGATCAGCAGCGTGGCCTCAGCGCTGATGTAGGCCTGGCCGCGGATGGTGGGAATGATGCTTGCTCCTTCCTTCTCGAACCAGCCGTCGAAGACGCTGCCGATGACGCTGGCCTGGCGCCACACCTCGCCGGCGCTCAGCTTGCCCGCGGCCGCGAGGCAGGCCAGCTTGGCGCTGGTGCCGGTGCCACAGGGCGAGCGGTCGTACTGGCGGCCGGGGCAGAGCACGAAGCTGCGCGAGTCGGCGAGGGCCGGGTCGACGTCGGCGAAGAGTTCGATGTGGTCGATGACGGCTTGGTCAGTGCCGCGGTGGCCCTGATCCTGCAGGGCCTGGCCCAGCGTAGCGGCGTAGTCGGTCAGTGCCGCGACGTGCGCGGGCGCGATGGCCTGGCCATGGTCGGCGCACAGGAAGAACCAGTTGCCGCCCCAGGCGATGTCGCCCGTCACCGTCTGGCCTGTCGGCAGGTCGACGCTGACGCCGGTGGCCAGCCGGTAGGCCGGTACATTGCGCACGCTCACCTTCCCGTCCTTGTGCAGGGTGGCCCGCACCTGGCCCACCGGCGTCTCGATGATGTGCTCGCCGGTTTCGATGCGGCCCAGATGGGCCAGCGTCGCCATCAGGCCGATGGTGCCGTGGCCGCACATGCCAAGGTAGCCGGCGTTGTTGAAGAAGATGACGCCGGCCGTGTGGGCCGGGTCCTGTGGCGGGCAGAGCAGGGCGCCGACGAGGACCTCGCTGCCACGCGGCTCCAGCAACGTTGCGCGGCGGTAGCGGTCGTGCTCGCGGGCCAGAAGTTCGCGCCGCTCGGCCATGGTGCCAGCGCCGAGATCGGGAAAGCCGTCGATGACGACACGTGTCGGCTCGCCGCCGGTGTGCGAGTCGATGATCTGGATGCGCTTCATGGTTGCGACTGGCAATGAGCCGGCCGTGTCGCCAGTGCCTTCGCGACGAGGGCCTCGATGCGCTCCCGCTCGGCGCCGATGACGGGCAGCCGTGGCCGGCGCATGTGCTCGCTGCCCACGCCCACCAGCAGGTCGATGAGCTTGAGGTTCTGCACCAGCTTGGTCGACACGTCCAGGTGCAGCAGCGGCGTCATCCAGCGGTAGATGGCGCGGGCCTCGTCCCAGCGGCCTTCCTGCATCAGGTTGAACAGGGCCACCGTCTCGCGCGGGAAGGCGCAGCCGACGCCGGCCAGCAGGCCGTCGCAGCCCAGCGCCAGGCCCTCGAAGGCGAGGTCGTCCACGCCCATGAAGAGCTGGTAGCGGTCACCGAGCAGGTTGCGCAGATCGGTGATGCGGGTCACGTCGCCGCTGCTTTCCTTGATGGCGGCGACATGTTCACAGTCGGCCAGTTCGGCGAAGTGTTCGGGCTTGAGGTCGACGCGGTAGGCGACCGGGTTGTTGTAGATCATCAGCGGCCGCTGGGCGGCATGGGCATAGGTGCGCACATTGGCCATCGCCTCGCGCGCATCGGCCACGTAGATGACCGAGGGCATGACCATGTAGCCGGCCACGCCCAGGGCATTGGCGCCTTCGATGAAGCGCAGCGCTTCGCGGGTGCTCGCCTCCGACACCGTGGCCAGCACCGGCACGCGGCCGTTGGCAGCATCCAGCGCGCAGCGGGCGACGGCCAGCTTCTCGTCCAGCGTCAGCGTGCTGGCTTCGCCCAGCGAGCCGCAGCAGACGACGCCATGGATGCCGTTGCGGATCTGGAAATCGATGTGGCGCGCCGTGCCTGCGAAGTCGAGGCGTTCGTCGGCATGGAACTTGGTGGTGACGGCGGGGAAGACGCCGCGCCAGGGGACGTTGTGCATCTCTGGGGCTCCTGGATGGGGAGCCCCATGTTCGCTCAACTAGAACGACGTCCAGTCGTCGCCGTCGGCGGCCACCGCAACGGCGGCTGGAACCGGAGCAGCCCTGGGCGCCACCGCGCGCGCCTTCGCCGGGCGCGCGGGAGCCGGCCTGGCCACGCTGGCCGTCCTCGTCCGGCTGACGGGCGCCGCAGCCGGACGGGCTGCGTTGACGGCGTCCAGCTTGAAGGCCGCCACCGTCTCGGCCAGTTGGCCGGCCTGGATGCGCAGGCTCTCGGCGGCCGCCGCGCTCTCTTCCACCAGGGCGGCGTTCTGCTGCGTGACCTGGTCGAGCTGGTTGACGGCATCGCCGATCTGGCCGATGCCCTTGCCCTGCTCGCTGCTGGCGGCGCTGATCTCGCTGATCAGGTCCGCCACGCGGCGCACCTGGCCAACGACCTCGTCCATGGTGCTGCCGGCCTCGCCCACCAGCTTGTTGCCGGCTTCGACACGTTCGACGCTGGCACCGATCAGCGCCTTGATCTCCCGCGCGGCCTGGGCGCTGCGCTGCGCCAGGGCCCGCACCTCGCCGGCCACGACGGCGAAACCGCGCCCCTGCTCGCCGGCCCGTGCCGCCTCGACGGCCGCGTTCAGCGCCAGGATGTTGGTCTGGAAGGCGATGCCGTCGATGACGCCGATGATGTCGGAAATCTTCTTCGAGCTGGTCGTGATCTCATCCATGGTGGACACCATCTGGCCCATGACCTGGCCGCCGCTCTCGGCCACGCGAGCCGCGCTGCCTGCCAGCTGCGCGGCCTGGTGGGCGGTGTCGGTGTTGTGCTTGACCGTCGCGCTCAGCTCCTCCATGGAGGCGGCGGTCTCCTGCAGGTTGCTGGCCTGCTGYTCGGTGCGCTGGCTCAGGTCGGCGTTGCCCTGGGCAATCTGGCCGCTGGCCGTGGCGACGCTCTCGGCATTGCCGCGCACCGCGCCGACGATGCCCACCAGAGAGTCGTTCATGCGCTGCAGCGCGTTGAGCAACTGGCCGGCCTCGTCCGTGCGGTCGGTGGACAGATGCAGGCGCAAGTCCCCTGCAGCCACCGTCTCGGCGGCGGCCACGGCCTGGCGGATCGGGCCCACCACCGAGCGGGTGATCAGCAGGGCCATGGCCACGCCGAGGGCCAGCGCGGCAGCGGCCGCGACGATGACCGCGATGCCGGCAAAGTCAACGGTCGCGTTCGCCGCGGCGGCCGCGGCGTGCATCAACTCCTTCTGATAGGCGATCAGCGCGTCGAGCTGCTGGAAATACTTGAGCTGCAACTCATGCGTCTCGCTGAGCAGCAGGTTGCGGGCCTTCTCCGTGTCGTCCTTCAGGCCCAGATCGATGACCCTGCGCACCGAGGCCACGAACAGCTGCCTGGCCTGCACGACGCCGCCCAATATTTCGCGCCCCCGCCCCGGCGGCACGCTGGCGTCGAGCTTCTCGAACAGCTCGGCCGTGCGCTTGGCAGCGGCGTCGACATCGCTCAGCTGCTTGCGTTTGCCCTCGGCATCAGACAGCAGCAGCACATTGCGCACGGCCAGTGCGTTGATGTTGACGTTGTCCTTGATCTGTTCGAGCTGCTCGACCTTGACCATCCGGTCTTCGACCATCACCTCGAGCTCGTGGTCGATGCCAAGGAGCGCCGTTCGCGCATAGGCGGCCAGCAACACGGTGAAGGCGATGGAGATGGTGAAAGCCAGGCCGAGACGCTGGCCGATCCGCAGGCGCGTGAGGAGGTTCATGGTGGGTCTCCTTGTGGGTGACGCTCCCTGATCGGCCTGGGCTTCGTGTCGAGCCGTATTCCGTGCCCCGAGTCTGTTCCTTCAGGCCGGCGCCACGCAAGGCGTTTTTAGCGGCGTTACCGCCGCGAAAAGCCAACAACTACCGCCGCCGCCCGTACTGTGGGATGCCCAGCGCCCGGGGGGGCACAGCCGGCGGGCCAACGACGGTGTGCGCGCGGCCGCAGCGCCTAGAACGAGGCAGGCGCCGCCTTGGGCCCAGCCACGGCGTCGAGCTTGAAGGCCGCAACCGTGCCGGCGAGTTGGCTGGCCTGGATGCGCAGGCTCTCGGCCGCGGCGGCGCTCTCCTCGACGAGGGCGGCGTTCTGCTGGGTGACTTCGTCGAGCTGGCTGACCGCCTCGCCGATCTGGCCGATGCCCTTGCTCTGCTCGACGCTGGCCGCGCTGATCTCGCTGATCAGGTCGGCCACGCGCTGCACCTGCCCGACCACTTCGCCCATCGTGCGACCGGCGTCGCCGACCAGGCCGTTGCCCGTCTGGATGCGTTCAACGCTGGCGTTGATCAGGACCTTGATCTCGCGCGCGGCTTCGGCGCTGCGCTGGGCCAGGCTGCGCACTTCGCCGGCCACGACGGCAAAGCCCCGGCCCTGTTCGCCGGCGCGCGCAGCTTCCACGGCTGCGTTCAGGGCCAGGATGTTGGTCTGGAAGGCGATGCCGTCGATGACGCCGGTGATGTCGGCGATCTTCTTGGAGCTGGCCGTGATCTGCTCCATCGTGTTCACCACCTGGCCCACGACCTGGCTGCCGCTCTCGGCCACGCGCGCCGCACTGCTGGCGAGCTGGGCGGCCTGGCGGGAGACGTCGGTGTTGTGGCTGACCGTCGCGGTCAGCTCCTCCATGGACGCGGCCGTCTGTTGCAGATTGCTGGCCTGCTGCTCGGTGCGCTGGCTCAGGTTGGCATTGCCCTGGGCGATCTGGCCGCTGGCCAGGACGACGCTGTCGGCGTTGCCGCGCACCGTGCCGACGATGTCGACCAGCGCGTCGTTCATGCGTTGCAGCGCGGCCAGCAGTTGGCCCGCTTCGTCTCGGCGATCGGTCGTCAGATGCAGCCTCAGATCACCGGCTGCCACGGTCTCGGCAGCGCGCACCGCGTCCTGGATCGGGCCCACCACCGAGCGCGTGATCAACAGCGCCAGCGCCACACCCACGGCGCCTGCCAATGCCGCCGCGATCAGCATGGCTGCCGAGGCAAAGCTCACGGTGCCATCGGCAAGCTGCGCCGACGTGCGCATCAGCTCCTTCTGGTAGTCGATCAGGGCGTCGAGCGCGGCGAAATAGGCCTGCTGCTTGGCCTGCACGTCRCCCAGGAGCAGGTCGCGTGCGGCGTCCTTTTGCTGCTGCACGCCAAGGTCGGTCACGCGCTGCAGCGTCGCGACATAGGGCGCCCGTGCTTCGGCGGTGGCGGCCAGCAGCTTGGTGCCCTGGCTGGAGGTGATCGAGGCCTGCAGCTTCTGAAACAGGTCACCCGTGCTCTTGCGGTTGCCCGCAATCGTGTCCAGTTCCTTCTGGATGGCGGCTGGATCGCTCAGCAGCACGATGTTGCGCACCGTGCGTGCCGTCAGATTGACGTTGTGCTTGACCTGTTCGAGCTGCTCGACCTTGACGACACGGTCCTTGACCATCAGCGCCAGCTCGTCGTTGATCTGCCTCAGCTGGCCACGTGCATACAGCGCCAGCGCAACGCTGAACAAGATGGAGACCGCGAAGCCGAGACCCAGGCGCAGGCCGATGCGAAGGTCCTTGAAGATATTCATGGTTGTTCTCCCTGTGTGGTGGCGGCGCGTGCATCCGCCGCCAGGCTCCATGTTGAATCGAAGTTAGCACGAGGATGTGAAACTATGCGAATCTTTGATGCCGCGCAAGGGACAGTGCACGTGGTGTGCAGTTCGCGGCACTGGAGCAAAGGCATGGAGACGCAAGCCAACCTGGGCGAAAGGGTGCTGGCGCTGGTAGCGCAGCCGCCTGATACCGGATGTACGCCCAGCGCGCGGCCCCGGGATGCGGCGGCGCGTGCCATCGAGGGCGCCGCAGCCAAGGCCGGCCTGGCCGCCGGCACGCTGGCCCTGCCGCYGGGGCCGCTGGGCTGGGCCACCATCGCGCCGGAGATGCTGGCCGTCTGGCAGATCCAGCGCCAACTGGTGGCCGACATTGCCGCTCTCTATGGCCGCAGCGCCGACCTCGGCCCGGCGCAGATGCTGTGGTGCCTGTTCCGCCACACGGCTGCGCAGGCCCTGCGCGACCTGACGGTGCGCGTCGGCGAGCGCGTCATCGTGCGCCCGGCCGCGCAGGTGCTGCTGCAACGCGTGGCCGAGGCCATCGGCGTGCACCTGGGCAAGAAGGCCGCCAGCCGGATGCTGTCGCGCTGGGTGCCGCTGATCGGCGCGGCGGGGGTCGGCGCCTATGCGTATTGGGACACGCGCCAGGTCGGGCGGGCAGCGCTGCAGCTGTTCGAGAACGAACAGGTGATCGAGAACGAGGCGGGCTAGCCATCTCGGCGACAACCCTGTGTAACTTCTGTGTCGGGCCTGACAAACTGACGTCCGTATGCAGCTTCCCACCATCCTGGACATCGAAGCCTCGGGCTTCGGCCGCGGCAGCTATCCGATCGAGGTCGGATTCGTCGCGGTGGACGGCGGGCTGTTCTGTGGCCTGGTCACGCCCGAACCCGATTGGCTGCATTGGGACCCCAGCGCCGAAGCCCTGCACGGCATCAGCCGCGAACTGCTTCAGCGCCACGGCAGACCGGTTCGCTGGATGGCTGAGCAGCTCAATGAGCGGCTGGCCGGCCAGACCGTCTATTGCGATGGCTGGGGACAGGACTACCCCTGGCTGGCGCGTCTCTACGACGCGGCCGGCATGCGGCAGAACTTTCGCCTGGATGACCTGCGCCGGCTGCTCGACGAGCAGGAGGCCCAGCGCTGGCGCGGCGTCACCGAAATCGTGCGTCAGCGACAGCGCCTGACCCGCCACCGGGCCAGCAGCGATGCGCGCGTGCTGCAGCTGGCCCTGGACGAGATCAAGAACGGCGTGGCTGTCTAGGCTCCTAGATTTCGCCGCCGCGGTGGCAGCCGCGCCCGGCACGCTTGGCTTCGTAGAGGCTGGCATCGGCCTGAGCCACCAGTTGCTCCAGGCTGACCGCGCCCGTCGTCGCGACGCAGTAGCCGATGCTGACGCCGATCTCCAGCTCCAGCTCGCCGATGTGATACGGCGTGGAGAGGGCGTGCAGCAGTTTGTCGGCCACCGTGGCGGCGTCGCTGGCCTCGTGCACCTGCGGCAGCAGCACGGCGAATTCGTCACCGCCCAGACGGGCCACCAGGTCGCCCGGGCGCAACGCATGGCGCAGGCGCAGCGCCACGGCCTTCAGCAGCGCGTCGCCGGTCGGGTGGCCGTGCAGGTCGTTGACGGGCTTGAACTTGTCCAGGTCGAGGTAGAGCAGGGCCAGGCGCTGGCCCGGTGGGGCGGTCAGCAAGCGGCGCGCGCCCTCCTCGAAGCCGGTGCGGTTGAGCGCCTGGGTCAGCGCGTCGGTCTGTGAGGCCAGGCGCAGCCGCGCCTCCTCGCGCCGGGCTTCGGTCACATCGACCTCGATGCCGATCAGGCCTTCGATTTTGCCGCTCTGCACGCGCAGCGGCGTGTACTGCGCATCGAAGCTGTGGCCGTCGCGTTCGCTGGGGTCGACGAGATCCAGCCGGCGCGTTTCGCCAGCCAGGGCGCTTTCGATCAGTGGCGCACGGGCTGCGTAGTCCTGCACGCCGAACAGCTCGGCCAGCGGCCGGCCGACCCAGTCCTTGAGCTCGACGCGGCGCTGCTCCTCGAAGGCGGCGTTGAAGAAGATCACCCGTGCCTCGGTGTCGCCGACGAGGAACTGTGCCCGCGCCGTGTGGGCGACGGCCAGCAGCATGGCCTCGTTGCGTTCGCTCTCGCGCTGGGCGTGCAGCTGCTCGGACATGTCGCGCAGGATGACCGACACGGTCTCGACACGGCCGCGCACGTCGCGGTGCATGATGATGAGGCAGTCCATCGGCAGCTTCGTGTCGCCCAGCTGCAGGCCGATTCGGCCGCGCCAGTGGCCCTCACGCATGGCCGCGGGCAGCACCAGCTTTTCGTAGAGGTCGAGCTGCTCGGCCGAGAAGTAGTCGGCGATGTGGGCGTCGCCCAGCGGCGCATCGGCGGCCATCCCCAGGCGGGCCCGCGCAGCCGGGTTGAGATAGGTGACCTGGCCATGCTCGCGGGCCTGGCAGACGAAGTCGGGCGTCATGTCGAAGATGGCGGTCAGCGTCTGCAGGGCCTTCTCCTGCTCGCCGCGCTCGGTCACGTCTTCCACGGTGCCGGCCTGGCCGGCCACCCGGCCGTCGAAATACAGCGGCGCCGTGCGTACCGCGATCCAGCGGATGCGGCCGTCGTCGCCGCGCTTCATCTTGCGCACCATGTCGATGGGCTCGCCGGTGGCCATCTGGTGTTTCCAGCGCTGGATCAACATGTCGCGCTGCTCGGGCTGAACGAGGGTGGTCCAGCCCCACTCGACGTTCTCGCGCCTGAGGCCGTGCACGTGCAGATAGCTGTCGTTGACGTAGACGATGCGGCCGGTTTCGTCGGTGCGGAACAGGCCCAGCGGCATGGCATTGCTGGTGGCCTGCAGGGTCGCCTCGCGCAGCCGTGCCGCGCGCTGCAGTTGGCCCAGCCAGCGCGCCAGCAGCACCAGGCCCAGCGTGGCCAGTACCGCGGCGGCCACCACCAGGCTGCGCTGCCGCCAGAACGGCACCAGCACGTCTTCCTCGGTGCCCGACAGCAGCAGCTTCAGGCCGTAGTCGGACAGGGTGACGAAGGCGCCGGTGCGGGGCCGGCCGTCCGTGGCCGCGCCGCTGCTGGCGTAGAAACCTTCTTCACCGCTGAGATTGCGGCGGGCGGCGGGGAATTGTTCGAAGAGGTTGCGGCCGACAAAGCCCGGCACCTCAGGCCGGCGCGACAGGGCCAGGCCGTCGGTGCGCAGCATGACGAGGGAGGATGGCGGCAAGGGCACGAACAGGCCCTGAATGTCATGCAGGCGCTGCAGGTCGATGGTGGCCATGACGAACTCGTAGTCGTCCAGCGGCCGCGACAGCCGCATCAGCAGCGGCAGGCGCAGCCGGCCATCGTCGGCGCGGCCGCCCAGGCGCAGCGGCAGGCCCAGCGCAATGCCCTCGGGCACCAGGCCCGCGATCTCGCCGAAGGCCGCGGTGCCGGCGATGCTGGCGTCGTCGCCCTCAGCGCCCGCCTGCAGCCGGCGCACCTGGCCGGTGGGCGCCACCAGCACGATGTCGACCATCTGGCGCGAGCCGCTGCGCACGCTGTCGACGAACTGGCGCAGCATGGCGTCGGCCTGCGGCCGCCCCTCCTGCCCATCAGCGCGACGCGTCAGCAGCCACAGATCCACGACGCGCAGCGCGCTTTCGGCCTGGCGCAGCACGGGCTCGGTCTGCATCGCGACGGCGCGAACGCCGGTGGCCAGCTCCTGGCGCTGCTGGGCCAGCAGTTCACGGGGCTTCTCGACGGCATACCAGCCCACCAAGGCCCAGATCGTCAGCACGACGGAACCGAAGGCCAGGGCGGGCGCCAGCAGCAGGGCACGCTCGCGCCAGCGGCGGCGGCGGGCCTGCTTCAGCGGCTCGGTGGGCGGGGTGGAGGCGCTCATCGGGGGCAGGGGTTGCGGGCCATTGTGCGCCGCGGCCTCCGCCATCCGGCGCCGCTATTTCGGCGCAAACAGCGTCGCCTGCTGCTCCCGTAGCAGCTTCTTCTGCACCTTGCCCATGGCGTTGCGTGGCAGCTCTGGCACGACCAGGATGCGCTTGGGTACCTTGAAGCCGGCAATGCGGGCCTTGAGCGCCTGGATCAGCGCCTCGGGGTCAGGCTGACCGTTGGGCGTGATGACGGCGACGACGGCCTCGCCGAAGTCTGGATGCGGCACGCCGATGACGGCCGATTCACCCACGCCGGGCAGTTCGTTCAGGAAGCCCTCGATCTCGGCCGGGTAGACATTGAAGCCGCCGCTGATGATGAGATCCTTGCTGCGGCCGATCAGCGTCAGATAGCCATTGGCGCCGACGCGGCCGACGTCGCCGGTCTTGAACCAGCCGTCCGGCGTGAACTCCTCGGCCGTCTTCTCGGGCATCTGCCAGTAGCCGCTGAAGACGTTCGGCCCGCGCACCTGCACGTGGCCGATCTCGTCCGCCGCGCAGGGGCGGCCCTCGTCATCGACGATGCGCAGGCTCACGCCCGGCAGCGCCGGGCCGACGGTGCCGCCTACTCGTTGGCCCTGGTCGCCGTCCTCCGGGCGGCACGGGTTGGAGGTCAGCATCAGCGTCTCGCTCATGCCGTAGCGCTCCAGGATGGCGTGGCCGGTGCGGGCTTGCCATTCGTGCCACGTCTCGATCAGCAATGGCGCGGAGCCGCTGATGAAGAGGCGGATGTGGCTGCAATCCAGTGTGCGCTCCTGCAACAGCCGCACATAGAGCGTCGGCACGCCCATGAAGACGGTGGCCTCAGGCAGGCGGCGCGCTACTGAACCGGCGTCGAACTTGTTGAACCACAGCATCTTGCTGCCGTTGAGCAGCGCGCCGTGCGAAGCGACGAACAGGCCGTGGACGTGGAAGATGGGCAATGCGTGCAGCAGCACGTCATCCGGCTTCCAGTCCCAGAAGCTCTTCAGCGTCTGCGCGTTGGAGAGCAGATTGCCGTGGCTGAGCATGGCGCCCTTGCTGCGCCCGGTCGTGCCGCTGGTGTAGAGGATGGCAGCGAGGTCGGTGGCGGCCCGTTTGACGGGTTCGTGTGCGAGCGGCATCTGCGCGGCGCGGTCCAGCAGCGTGCCCGTGCGATCGTCGTCCAGCGTGAAGACCCAGCGCACGCCGCGCTGGAAAGCCAGCTTGCTGACCCAGCCGAAGTGCTTGCCCGCACAGACCACGACGCCCGGTGCTGCATCGCTGATGAAGTGCTCCAGTTCGGCCGCGTGATAGGCCGGGTTCAGCGGCAGGTAGACCAGGCCGGCACGCAGCACCGCCAGGTAGAGCATCAGGTTCTCGACGCTCTTGTCGGTGTGGACGGCGACGCGGCTGCCAGCGGGCAGCTCCAGCCGGCCCAGCCAGTTGGCGAGCATGGCGCTGCCATTGTCGAGGTCGCGCCAGCTGTAGAGCAGGCCGTCGGCGTCGATGGCGGTCGCGTCCAGGTCCGCCGGGAAGCCGGCGCGCAGGGCCGAGTAGAGATTCATGGTGCTGGTTGACGGGGTGGTGTCTTACCAAGTGACTGCCGTGGAACCGGCTTTGCCGGGCCACTGGCAGTGCCCCCTTTCAAAGGGGGCCGGCGAAGCCGGTAGGGGGTTAGTCCATTTTTGCGCCGGAGCGCTTGACGACCTCTGCCCAGCGCTTGACTTCAGAGCTGACGAATTGCCCGAAGGCGTCGCCATAGAGATTGGGCGTCTCGGCGCCCAGGCCGTGCCAGATGTTGCGGATGTCGTCCGTCGCGAAGGCCTTGCGCAGTTCGGCCTGCATGGCGGTGATCGCTTCCTTGGGCGTGCCCTTGGGTGCCCACAGGCCGTACCAGGTCGACACCTCATAGCCC
This sequence comes from Roseateles sp. P5_E1, assembly GCF_054049335.1. Taxonomy (NCBI): domain Bacteria; kingdom Pseudomonadati; phylum Pseudomonadota; class Betaproteobacteria; order Burkholderiales; family Sphaerotilaceae; genus Roseateles; species Roseateles sp. P5_E1. Next base: position 52,835 of record NZ_JBFUMN010000007.1, on the reverse strand, counting down.
GGCACGCCGGCCTCTGCGGCCGTCGGCACATCGGGGAAGCCGACAGCACGTTTGGGAGCCGCCACCGCCAGCGCCTTGATGCGGCCGCTCTTGATGTGGTTGGCCGACGAGCCCAGGCCGTCGAACATCAGGTCCACCTGGCCGGCGATCAGGTCCTGCAGGGCCGGGCCGGCGCCGCGGTAGGGGATGTGGGTGATGAAGGTCTTGGTCTGCAGCTTGAACAGCTCGCCGGCCAGGTGGTGGGAAGTGCCGTTGCCGGCCGAGCCGTAGTTCAGCTTGCCGGGCTTGGCGCGCACCGTGGCGAGCAGACCCTTGAGATCGCTGACAGGCACCTGGCCCGGGTGAACGACGATGACCTGGGGCACGCTGGCCAGCAGGGCCACGGGGATGAAGTCCTCTTCCAGCTTGTAGTCCAGCTTGGGGTACATGGACGGCGCAATGGTGTGGTGCACGGCGCCCATGAAGAAGTTGTTGCCGTCCGGCGCCAGCTTGGCGGCGATGGTGGCACCCACCGTGCCGCCCGCGCCGCCCTTGTTGTCGATGATGACCTGGCGGCCCAGCTGCCGGGTCAGCAGCGCGGTCAGCGGCCGCGCGAAGGCGTCGGTGCCGCCGCCAGCGGGGAAGGGCACGATCCAGGTCTGAGGCTTGTTGCCCTGGGCCAGCGCCAGCCAGGGGCTGCACAGCGCGGGCAGCAGCATGCGTCGCTTCATCGGCTTGTCTCCGTCAGTGTTGTGCGGCAATTATGGTTGCAGCAATGCGGTCACACGGGCGAGCAGCTCCGGCTTGGAGAAGGGCTTGTTGAGGCTGTCGCAGCGCGCTTCGTGCAGGAACTGGCGGGCGATGGGCGACAGCGTGTCGCCGGTGACGAACAGCATGCGCCGCGCCAGCGACGGGTGCAGGGCCTTGACCTCGCGCCAGAGCTGGGCGCCGTCAATGTCGGGCATGTGCAGGTCGCTGACGATGGCGTCGAAGCGCGCCTCGGCGAGCATGGCCAGTGCGACCGCGCCGGACTCGGCCGTCATGACCTCATAACCCGCGCCCGACAGCATCTCGCCGATCAGCTCGGCAATCTCGGTCTCGTCATCGACGACGAGGACGCGGGCGCTGCACTCGTCGGTCGCCGGCAGCGGTACGGGTTCGGTCTCGCTGGCCTCGGGCTCGCCGCTGACGGGCATCTGCAGGCAGAAGCAGGCGCCGCTGCCATCGTCCTGCAGCGTCAGCTCGCCGCCGTGGTCGCGTGCGATGGAGCGCGACACGGCCAGGCCCAGGCCGGTGCCGACGCCCTCGCTCTTGGTCGTGAAGAAGGGCTCGAAGATGCGCTCGCGCAGCTCGGGGTCGATGCCGGGGCCGTTGTCGCGCACCCGCATCCAGACGCGCGGCGTGCGGCGGCGGTCGCCGTCGGTCATGGGCGCCACGCCGGTGGATACGGTCAGGCGGCGGCCGTTGTCTCGAGCGCCCAGGGCCTGCTGGGCGTTGACGATGAGGTTGAGCACGATCTGGCCGATCTGGTCGGCATCAGCCTTGACGGGTGGCAGGCCCGGTAGCAGGTCCAGCGTGACGGCGATGCCGTGGCTGCGCAGCACATAGCCCAGCATGTCGACGGCGGCGGTGGCGAGGTCGTTCAGTGCCACCTCGCTGCGGTTGGCGGGCCGGCTGCGCGCCATGTTCAGGAAGGTGCGCACGATGCGGCCGCAGCGTTCGGCGGCCTCGTGGATGCGCTGGGCGTCGGCGGCGCGCGGGTCGCCGCTCATCTTCTCGGCCAGCAGCGACGCGCGGCCCATGACGATGGACAGCGGGTTGTTGAGCTCGTGGGCCACGCCGGCCAGCAGGCTGCCCATGGCCGTCAGCTTCTCGCTCTGGCGCAGCGCCTCGCGCTGGCGTTCGATCTCGCTCAGCGCCGTCTGGCGCTCGGACAGGTCGAACAGCGACGCCGTGTAGAAGGCCTGGCCGGCTACATCGGTGCGCCACAGCACCATCTCGACGGGAAACTCGTTGCCGTCGGCGCGCTGGGCCTGCATCTCGATGCGCTTGCCGATGATGCGCTGCTCGCCGCCGGCCGAGACGCGCGCCATGCCAGCCTCGTGGGCCGCGCGCAGCCGGGCCGGAATCATCACGTCGGACACCGGGCGGCCGATAGCCTCGGCGCGCGCCAGCCCGAACATGGCCGCCGCGGCGGGGTTGAACTCGACGATGTGGCCGGTCCTGTCGGTGGAGACCAGGGCCGCCATCGCGTGGTCGAAGATGGAGGACTTCAGCGCCTCGCTGGCCTGCAGCTCGTTGACCTTGGCCGACAGCTCGGCGTCGCGCCGCTTCAGTTCGGTCAGGTCCAGGCTCATGACGACGGTGGCCTGCGGCACGCCGCCCTGCACGTCGACGGGAACAAGGTGCTCGCGCATATAGCGCCGGCCGGCACCGGCCAGTTCGGTCCAGCCCTCCCAGGCTACGGTCTGGCCGCTGGCCAGGCGCGAGCGCACGGCGCCGTAGTCGGCATAGGCGGCGTCGCCAATGATGCGGCCGATGGGCTGGCCGAGCACCTGTTTGGGATGCAGGCCGGTGAACTTGAAGAATTCGTGGTTGGCCCAGACGAAGCGCTCGGCCACGTCGATGACGACGACGCGCGCCGGCACGGCTTCCAGCAGCTGCGACAGCAGCGGCAGCGTGGCCTTGAGCACGCTGCCGAGTTCGCCCACGCCGGCGTCGGGCGTGGGGTGGAAATGCAAGGTCTCTGTCATGCGGCGCGCTCTCCCTGGGCGCGCCGATGATAAGCAGGCTCAGGCGGCCAGCGCCTCGGTAGCGGCACCCTCTTGCATGGTCCGGGCGACATGGCCGTACATCACCGTCCAGGCTTCGCGCACCTCGGCCGTGAAGCCATCGCCAAGGCCGGCGGCCAGGGTGTCCAGCAGCGCGGCACCGACGCTGGCGTAGTGGGCCTCGACGACACCATAGCCGGCATGGCGCTGGCCGAGCTTGAGCAGCACGGGGTTCAGCGAGGCGGGGCGGTCAAGCAGGTCGATGGCGGCGCCGATCATCTGCATCAGCCGCGCCCCCTGCTCGACCATGGCGCTGCCGCGGAACAGCGCGCGCAGGGCGGGGTCACGGGCAAACAGCTGGGCGTAGAAGGCCTCGGCGACGGTGGGCGCCAGGGGCATGAGCGGCGCGAAGCTGCTGCGGATCAGGTGGATTTGGTGCGGGGTCATGGCAGCCTCGGTGTCAATGGATGAGGTAGGCGTCGGCGACGGGTGCGAACACGCACAGCAGTGGCAAGGCCATGATGAGGCGCTCGAGCAGGTTCCAGCGGGGCGAGGGCGCAGGGGCATGTTCGAGGTCCTCGGCGAAGGCTTCGCTGCGGCAGCCGACGAGCATCGTTTCGGGCCAGTCGGTGGAGGGGTTGTCGCTGCGGTAGTGCATGAGGGTCTTCCGGTTGGTGTGTCGCCACTGTCGGCCGCGCCGGTTTCAAGCGCGCTTCACGTCGGCTCGACTGTGTTGCGTTTGTTTCAACACCACGCTGCCTTGCCCCGAGCAAGGCCGGCCTGCCTATCATTCGCCGCCATGCCAGACACCACCCCCACCGTGTTGCTCGTCGACGACGAGCCCGAATTGCGTGCCCTGCTGGCCGAGTATTTCGGCCGCAACGGCTTCGAGGTCATGCAGGCCCAGGACGCCGCCGCGGCGCGCGCCAGGGTCGCCGAGCGCGTGCCCGACGTGGCCGTGCTCGACATCAACATGCCGGGCGAGAACGGTCTGTCGCTGGCCCGCGCGCTGCGCGAAGCTCACCCGCGCCTGGCTGTGCTGATGCTGACGACGGCCGGCGAGGCCATCGACCGCATCGTCGGCCTGGAGGTAGGGGCGGACGACTACATCGCCAAGCCCTTTGAGCTGCGCGAACTGCTGGCCCGCGTGCGCGCCGTGCTGCGCCGCCTGCAGGTCACGGCCGCGCCGGCACCTGTGCTCGCACCGAGCGATCCGGAGCGCGTCGCCTTTGGCCTGTGCGAGCTCGACATGGCCCAGCGCAAGCTCTTTGGCGCGGTGGGCGAGGAGATCGACATCACGGCCGCCGAGTTCGACCTGCTGGCCCTGTTCGCCCGCCACCCCAACCGCCCGCTGAACCGCGACCAGATCATGGAGCAGGCCCACAACCGCGGCTGGGACGTGTTCGACCGCAGCATCGACCTGCGCGTCATGCGCCTGCGCCGCAAGGTGGAGCGCAATCCCGACAAGCCGGAGGTCATCAAGACCGTGCGCAACGTCGGCTACGTCTACGTGCCGGTGGCGGGCTGAGCGGGCGATTTCCCGGCGCCAGCCGCAGTTGCAACAAGTCCGCGGCCGCTGGTGTCGCAGTGGTTTTGTACCGTATCCTGACCGTCAGAGGACGCGCGAAATGCGCCGCTGCGCGCAAGCTGCAGCCGTGCATGCGCCTTGCGACGGCATGGGTCACTTTTTCTCGCTGATCAACACAGGGCTGCGCTTCGTCGCCCTGCTCGGGCTTGCATTGGGCGGCGGCGCATGGGCGGCGAACGAGCCCGCCCCCACGCCCTGGGCCGCCCGTTCGGATGCGGTGTTCCACCAGGTGCTGGTCGCGCCGATGTCCTTCACCGCGCTGGCCCAGGACGGCGAAGGCTTCCTCTGGATCGCCACGCAATCCGGGCTGTCGCGCTGGGATGGTTATCAGCTTCGCAACTACGTCAGCGACATGGCCTCGTCCGGCGCCCTGCCGGACAGCTACGTGCAGGCGCTGCATGTCGACGACCAACGGCGTCTTTGGGTAGGCACCAGCGCCGGTGGCCTGGTGCGGTACGAGGCGCGCACCGACCGTTTCGTCGCCCCATTGGCTGCCGGCGCGGCGCTGAGCCGCAAGAGCGTGCACGCCATGCTCGACGAGGGCAACGGCCTGCTGTGGGTCGGCACCGGTGCCGGTCTGGACCTGCTGGATACCAGTCGCGGTACGGTCCAGCGCCACGCGGTACTGGCCGGGACCAAAGGCCTGCCCGATGGCGCCGTGCTGGCGCTGCTGCGCGACTCGACGGGCGGCCTGTGGGTTGGCACCGACAAGGGCCTCTTCCGTCGCGGTGCCGGCAGCGATCGCTTCGTGCAGGTCGGGCTGCCGGCCGAAGAGCACGCGCCATTCGTCGCCAGGCTGCTGCTGGACAGCCAGCGGCGGGTCTGGGTCGGCACGCGCTCGTATGGCGTTTTCGTGATCGAGCCCGAGCCTGAGGCCGAAGCGGTGCCGTTGCATCGCTTGTTGCAGGCGGCTGGCGCCGACGCGACGGGGCTGGGCAACGCGCCGATCCGCGTGATGGCCGAGGCCGCGCCGGGTGACGTGTGGCTGGCCCCCGATGGGGGCGGCATCCTGCGCATCGACACCCGCCGCTGGGAGATGCGTCGCGTGCGGCACCGCTCGGACAGCGCGGCCAGCCTGCCCGACGACGACGTTGCTGCGATGTACCGCGATCGCAGCGGGCTGCTCTGGGTCGCCACCGACACGGGGCTCAGCCACCACGACGCGCGCCAGGTCACGGTCAGCACCTGGTTCGGCGGCCCCGGCGCAACGGCCGGCATCAGCCACCTCAACGTGCCTTGCGTGCTGCCCATGCCCGATGGMAGTGTCTGGCTCAGCACGGGCGACGGTGGCATCGACATCGTCAGGGCCGATCAGGGCCGCACAGCGGCGTTGCGGCCCGACGCTGCCATACCGGCCACCGCGCTGCCGCCAGGCCGCGTGCTGAGCATGGTGCGCGCGCCCGACGGCGTGGTCTATCTCGGTACCCAGCGCGGGCTGTATCGCGCCACGGCCGATGGCCGAGCGGTGCAACGGCTGGCTATCCCCGGCCGCTCACCCACTGCCTCGGTGTGGGCCATGGCGATGCAGGACGGCCGGCTCTGGCTGGGCGGTCTCGACGGCCTGTGGGCGGTGGCCCCGGCCGATGGCCTGCAACTGGGCGTGCTGGCGCATGAGGACGGCAGCCGCCTGGACGAGCAGCGCGTCACCGCGCTGCTGGCGGGCCGGGACGGCGTGCTGTGGGTGGGCACGCGCACGGGCGTGTTGCGGCTGGACACGGCCACGATGGCACTGAGCCGGCTGGCGCCCGACGCGCCCGGCCGGGTGGGCTTTCCCGTTGGCTATGTCTCCTCCATGCTGCTGGACCGCCTTGGCCGCCTGTGGGTGGCCAGCTTCGGCGCCGGCGTGCGCGTGATGGAGGCCGCGCAGGCGCCGCAAGCCCAACCGCAGGTCAGGCGCATCACCCTGGCCGAAGGACTGCCGCACAACGGCGTCGATGCGCTGGTGCTGGCGCCGAACGGCGACGTCTGGGCCAGCACCGACGGCGGCATCGCCCACATCGCACAGGACAGCCTGCGCGTGCGCAGCCTGCGCGCGGCCGAGGGGGTGGGTATCCCCACCTACTGGACCAACGCGGGCGCGTCCAGTGCCGACGGCATGCTGCTGTTTGGCGGCATCGGCGGCTTGACCATCGTGGACCCGCGCCAGCCCGTGGCCCGCGCCGAACCGGCGCCGCTGGTGATCACTGAAGTGCGGCTGGGCGGTGTGCGGGCCGTGGTGCCACCGGCCTCGCCCGGCGACGAAGCCCTGACTCTCGAACCACAGCGACGCAGCCTGCTGGTCGAGTTCTCGGTGCTCGACTACGGCGCGCCTGAACGCAACCGCTACGAATACCGGTTGCCGGGTGTCRACGCCGATTGGGTCGCCACCGAGCCGAACCGGCGCATCGCCACCTACACCAATCTGCCGCCCGGCGACCATGTGCTGGAGCTGCGCGGCGCCGGCGCGCAGGGCGGGTGGTCCGAGGTGCTGCGGCTGCCGCTGCATGTGCGGCCGCGCTGGCACGAGATGCTGTGGTTTCGCGTCGGCCTGGGCGTGGCGGTGGCCGCGCTGCTCGTCGCGATGATGCAGGCGCGCACGCTGATCCTGCGGCGGCGCCAGCGCACGCTGGAGTTGCTGGTGGCCGAGCGCACGGTGGCGCTGGAGCAGCGCACGAGCGAGCTCCAGAGAAGCCAGCAGCAGCTGGAGCAACTCGCCTACTACGACGGCCTGACCGGGCTGGCCAACCGGCGCCTGTTCAACGACGACCTTCGCCACCTGATGGCCCAGGCGCAGCGCAACGGGCTGGGGCTGTACCTGCTGCTGATCGACCTGGACCATTTCAAGCAGATCAACGACACCCAGGGACACGACGCCGGCGACGCGGTGCTGAGGACGGTCAGCGCCTGCCTGGGGCTCGCCGTGCGGGAAGCGGATCGCACGGCCAGGCTGGGCGGCGACGAGTTCGCCGTGCTGCTGCCCGACACCATCGAGCCGGCTGCAGCGGAAGCGGTATGCCGCCGCATTGCCCAGGCGCTGGCCCAGGTGCTGCCTCAGGGGCAGTCATCGCTGACGCTGCCCAGCGCGAGCATCGGTGCCGCCTGCTATCCGCGCGACGCGCAGGATGTGGACGGGTTGTACAAGGCGGCCGACCTGGCGCTCTACGACGCCAAGCGTGCGGGGCGATCCCGCTGGCATTTGTATGCGGGGCCGCGGGTCTAGGCGCTGGGTCTGTCAGTTCGGCTCGGGCAACTGGAGCCAGCGCTGCAGCCGCGTGCGCAGTGCGACGAAGTCCAGCGGCTTGGTCAGGTGCTCGTCCATGCCGGCCTCGAGGCTGGCGGCCACGTCGGCGTCCAGCGCATGGGCCGTCAGTGCCAGGATGGGGAATGCGGGCAGCTTGCCTTCACGCTGCTGGGTGCGGATGCGGCGGGCGCATTCCAGGCCGTCCATGCCGGGCATCTGGATATCCATCAGCACGAGATCCGGGGCGGACTCGGCACAGGCCGACAGGGCTTCGAGGCCGTTCCTGGCCAGGCGGGCCTGAACGCCCATCAGCGCGAGGAATTCCAGCGCGACGACCTGGTTGATGTGGTTGTCCTCGACGAGCAGGACCTGGGCTTGTCGTTGGCTCGGGGCGGTACCGCCCTCGTCGGGCTCCGGCGCGTCAACACCCGCACCGTCGGTGGCGGCATTGAGCCAGAAGGGAACCAGCACCTGCGCCGGCTCGGGCAACCTCGACTTGTCCATCCCCATGTCCTTGTGTCAGCTTGTTCTTTTCTTATGCGGCCCTCGAGGAGCCGTGAGCCATTGTTGCCTCAGCTGGCGCCGCAGCGCAACCGGATGCCCCATGAATGCAGTGCGACTTGGGCCGCTCATGTCGCCTGAAACGACCGCTCGTCGGTCGCGGGTGCTGACAGTTTTCGTCCATGCGTCTCCCTACACTGCTCGCCTTTGTCGTTTTGGCCCCCATCAATGTCTGACGGTCTGATCCGCATCCGAGGCGCTCGGCAGCACAACCTCAAGAATCTTGACCTCGATCTGCGCACAGCGGAGCTGACCGTCGTCACCGGGCCCAGCGGCTCGGGCAAGTCCAGCCTGGTGTTCGACACCCTCTATGCCGAGGGCCAGCGTCGCTACGTGGAGACCTTTTCCGCTTACGCCCGTCAGTTCCTGGACCGCATGGACCGCCCGGCGGTGGACAAGGTGGATGGCGTGCCGCCCGCCATCGCCATCGACCAGACCAACCCGGTGCGCACCAGCCGCTCCACGGTGGGCACCATGACGGAGCTGAATGACCACCTGAAGCTGCTTTTTGCGCGCGCGGCGGAGCTGTTTGACCGCAAGACGGCGCTGCCGGTCAGGCATGACACGGCCCAGAGCATTTATGTGGAGCTGCTGGCTCGCGGCGAAGCAGCCGGGGACCCCAGGATGGTGCTCAGTTTCCCGGTGGAACTGCCCGGCAACACGAGCGCGGAGCAGGTGCAGCAGTGGCTGTCCGCCAGCGGGTTCACGCGGGTGCAGGGCGAACGCGAGGTTGAGGGCAAGAAGGTGTTGGATGTGGTGGCCGATCGCTTCCGCATCCAGGGGGCCGACAAGCAGCGCGCGATGGAAGCCATCGAGCTGTGCTTGAAGCGCGGCGCGGGTCGGGTGAATGTTCACGTCGGTGACGACGGCGCCACACTCTGGCGGTTCTCGACCGGCCTTCACTGTCCCGAAAGCGACATCCGCTACGCCGACCCGCAGCCGGCGCTGTTCTCCTTCAACTCCGCTTTCGGCGCTTGCGACAGCTGCCGCGGCTTCGGCCGCGTCATCGGCGTCGATCTTGGCCTCGTCATTCCCGACGACCGCAAGACCCTGCGCAACGGCGCCATCAAGCCCATGCAGACGCCGGCGTGGAAGGACTGCCAGGAGGACCTGCTGAAATACGCCGGCGAAGCCGGCATCCCGCGCGACACGCCGTGGAAGGATCTTTCCGCCGCTCACCGCGAATGGGTCATCAACGGCACGCCGAACTGGAACGGCAACTGGAACAAGCAGTGGTACGGGGTCAAGCGCTTCTTCGAATACCTCGAAAGCAAGGCCTACAAGATGCACATCCGCGTGCTCTTGTCCAAGTACCGCAGCTATACCGAGTGCCCTTCCTGCCGCGGCGCACGGCTGAAGACCGAGGCCCTGCTGTGGCGTGTCGGCGCCAAGGAGCTGGCCGACGCGGCGCTGCCCGCGGAGCAACGCTTCCTGCCGGTCGGCGTGGATTGGAGCCGTCAGCAACTGGAGACGCTGCCGGGCCTGTCCCTGCATGACCTGATGCAGCTGCCCATCCAGCGCCTGCGCAACTTTGTCGACGGCCTGCAGCTGCCCAGCACGATGCTGGACGAAGCGCTGAAGCTGCTGCTCGACGAGATCCGCCACCGCAGCCGCTACCTGTGCGACGTGGGCCTGGGCTATCTGACGCTGGACCGCCAGAGCCGCACCCTCTCCGGCGGCGAAGTGCAGCGCATCAACCTGACGACGGCGCTGGGCACCTCGCTGGTCAACACGCTGTTCGTGCTGGACGAGCCCAGCATCGGCCTGCACCCGCGCGACATGGGCCGCATCGTGCAGGCCATGCAGCGCCTGCGCGATGCGGGTAACACGCTGGTCGTCGTCGAGCATGATCCGGCGGTCATGCTGGCGGCGGACCGCTTGATCGACATGGGCCCCGGCCCCGGCGAGCGCGGCGGGCAGATCGTCTACGACGGCACGCCCGACGACATCCGCTCGGCCGACACGCTGACCGGCGCCTACCTCGGCGGGCGCAAGCACGTCGGCATGGGGCTCAAGCGGCTGGTGGACGAATCGACGCCCAAGCTCATCCTCGAAGGCGTGCGCGAGCACAACCTGCGCGACGTGACAGTCGAGTTCCCGCTGCAGCGCCTCGTCGTCGTGACCGGCGTGAGCGGCTCGGGCAAGAGCACGCTGATGCAGGACGTTCTGTATCCCGCGCTGGCCCGCCAGTTCGGCAAGGCCACCGAGACGCCCGGTGCGCACGAGCGCCTGCTGGGCGGCGACTTTCTCGCCGACGCGGTGTTCGTGGACCAGTCGCCCATCGGCAAGACGGCGCGCTCCAACCCGGCCAGCTATGTCGGCGCCTTCGACGAGATCCGCAAGCTGTTTGCCGTCGCGCCGCTGGCCGTCGAGCGCAGCTACACGGCCGGCATGTTCAGCTTCAACGCCGGCGACGGCCGCTGCCCGACCTGCGGCGGCTCGGGCTTCGAGCACGTGGAGATGCAGTTCCTCAGCGATGTCTACCTGCGCTGCCCGGACTGCGACGGCAAGCGCTTCCGCGCCGAGATGCTGGATGTGAAGCTGGCGCTGAAGGATCGCGACCTGAGCGTGTCCGACGTGCTGGAGCTGACGGTGGCCGAGGCGGTGAACCTGTTCAGCGAGCACCGCGCCGTGCTGGCCAAGCTGCAGCCCATCGTCGACGTGGGCCTGGAGTATGTGCGCCTGGGCCAGCCCGTGCCGACGTTGTCGGGCGGCGAGGCGCAGCGCCTGAAGCTTGCGGGTTTCCTGGCGGAGGCGGCGGCGTCGCCGCGTTTCGGCGTCGCCAAGAAGGGCACGCTGTTCCTGTTCGACGAGCCCACGACGGGCCTGCATTTCGACGACATCGCCAAGCTCATGCGCGCGTTGCGCAAGCTGCTCTCTGCCGGCCACTCGCTGATCATCATCGAGCACAACCTCGACGTCATCCGCGCGGCCGACTGGCTCATCGACCTCGGCCCCGAGGGCGGCGAGACCGGTGGCGAAGTCGTCTGCGTCGGCACGCCCGAAGAGATCACCCGACATGCGACCTCTCACACCGCCGCCGCGCTGCGCGACTACGCGCTGCACATGGACCGCCCCGCCATGGCCGTGGAAGAAGGCCGCGCGTTGCAGTCCATCATCCGCGGCCGCCGCCAGGCCGATGAGGCCATCAAGATCGTCAACGCCCGCGAGCACAACCTCAAGGGCCTGAGCGTCGACATCCCGCGCGGCAAGTTCAACGTCGTCACCGGCGTGTCGGGCTCGGGCAAGTCCACGCTGGCCTTCGACATCCTGTTCAACGAAGGCCAGCGCCGTTACCTCGAATCGCTGAACGCCTACGCCCGCAGCATCGTGCAGCCGGCCGGCCGGCCCGAGGTGGATGCGGTCTGGGGCATTCCCCCGACGGTCGCCATCGAGCAGCGCCTGAGCCGCGGCGGCCGCAAGAGCACGGTGGCGACGACGACCGAGGTCTGGCACTTCCTGCGCCTGCTCTATGTGAAGCTGGGCGTGCAGCATTGCATCAACGACGGCGCGCCGGTGCGGCCGCAGAGCGTCGAGTCGATTGCTGCCCAGTTGATGCGTGACTACCGCGGCCAGCATGTGGGCTTGCTCGCACCGCTGGTTGTGAATCGCAAGGGCGTCTACACCGACCTCGCCAAATGGGCCAAGGGCCGCGGCCATACGCATCTGCGCGTCGACGGCGAGTTCCTGCCCACGTCGCCGTGGCCGCGCATTGACCGCTTCAAGGAGCACACGCTGGAGCTGCCGGTCGGCGACCTCGTCATCGAGCCCGCACGCGAGGCCGAGCTGCGCGAGTTGCTGGCCAAGGCGCTGGACGTCGGCAAAGGCGTGCTGCACCTGCTGGCGCCGCTGGATGGCCTCAGCGTCGAAGCCGGCTCGACCGGCGCCGGGGTTGGCACCGTCAAGGTGTTCTCCACCAAGCGCGCCTGCCCGGTCTGCGGCACCAGCTACCCCGAGCTGGACCCGCGCCTGTTCTCCTACAACTCCAAGCACGGCTGGTGCAAGGGCTGCGTCGGCACGGGCCTGGCGCTGACGCGCGAGCAGCGCAAGGAACTCGACGACAGTGTGCAGCCTGACGACAACCGCGGCCGTGAGCAGAGCTTCCCTTCAGAAGAAGTCGAGGTTGAAGGCCTGACCGATGCCGTCTGCCCCGATTGCCATGGCACCCGCCTGAACCCGACGGCGCGTTCGGTGGAGTTCGAACACAAGGGCATCGGCGACGTGGCCGCCTGGAGCGTGGGCGAGGCGCACAGCTGGGTGAAAGGCTTGGCACTGCACGGCCGTGACGCCGACATCGCGCGCGACGTGGTCAGCGAAATCCTCGGTCGCCTGGAGTTCCTGCAGGAGGTCGGCCTGGGCTATCTGACGTTGGACCGAGCGGCGCCCACGCTGTCCGGCGGCGAGGCGCAGCGCATCCGSCTGGCCKCGCAGCTCGGCAGCAATCTGCAAGGCGTCTGCTATGTGCTGGACGAGCCCACCATCGGCCTGCACCCGCGCGACAACCAGATCCTGTTGAAGGCGCTGGCCACGCTCGGCGACAAGGGCAACACGCTGGTCGTCGTCGAGCATGACGAGGACACGATTCGCCGTGCCGACCACATCATCGACATCGGCCCTGGCGCCGGCAAACGCGGTGGCCGCGTCGTGGCCCAGGGCACGGCAGCGCAACTGGCGCTGGAGCCGGAATCGACGACGGGCCGCATGCTGGCCCACCCGCTGATTCACCCGCTGCAGGCCCGCCGGCCTGTTCTGTCAGACGCGCCCAAGCTGACCGTGCTGAATGCGTCTTTGCACAACCTCAAGGGCGTGACGGTGGACGTGCCGCTGCACCGCCTGGTGGCCGTGACGGGCGTGTCCGGCTCGGGCAAGTCGACGCTCGCTCGCGACGTGCTGCTGGCAGGCATGGCCGTTGCGGTGCCGTTGAGAAAGGCCCCCGCCAAATGGACCGGCTGTGACGGCATCGAAGGCCATGCGCAGGTGGACCGCGTGCTGGAGGTCGACCAGACCCCCATCGGCAAGACGCCGCGCTCCTGCCCGGCCACCTACATCGGCTTTTGGGACGCCATCCGCAAGCTGTTCGCCGAGACGCTGGAATCCAAGGCGCGTGGCTATGCACCGGCGCGCTTCAGCTTCAACACCGGCGCGGGCCGCTGCCCGGGCTGCGAAGGGCAGGGCATGAAGACCATCGAGATGAGCTTCCTGCCCGATGTGAAGGTGCCCTGCGACCAATGCCATGGCCAGCGCTTCAACCCCGAGACGCTGGGTGTCAGCTGGCGGGGAAAAAGCATTGGCGACGTGCTGGCGATGGAGGTCGACGAGGCGGTCGAGTTCTTCGCCTCCATGCCATCCATCGCGCATCCGCTGCAGTTGCTGAAGGACGTGGGCCTGGGCTATCTGACGTTGGGCCAGCCTTCCCCGACGTTGTCGGGCGGCGAGGCACAGCGCATCAAGCTGGTGTCCGAGCTGGTCAAGGTGCGCGACGATGTCACGCGCCGCGGCCAGAAGGCGCCGCACACCCTCTATGTGCTGGACGAGCCGACGGTGGGCCTGCACATGGCCGACGTGGAGAAGCTGATCCGCGTGCTGCATCGCCTGGTGGCAGGCGGGCATTCGGTCGTCGTCATCGAGCATGACCTGGATGTGATTGCGGAAGCCGACTGGGTGCTGGACCTGGGGCCGGAAGGTGGGGATGCGGGCGGGCGTGTCGTCATCGAAGGCACGCCGGAACAGGTGGTGGCGAGCGGCAGTCACACGGGCGTGGCGTTGAAGCCGGTGCTGGCACGGTTGGGCTGACTCGGCCGCGCTTCGGTTTTCCAGAAGTCCGGTTGCGGCTCCGCCTGCTTTGTCCGAGGCATCGGACCGGACACACTGCACCGTTCAATTGACCGGAGAGGTTTGCGATGGCGTTCGTTGTGGGCTGGGTGCTGGTCTTGCTGCTGCTGGCCCTGTGGTCCAGCCTCGTGTGGGCGGTGCAGTCGTTTCTCACCGGCCTGCTGGCCCACGCCGGCAGCGTCGGCTCGGGTGGCTGGAGCTTGCCGGAGTCGCTGAGAGACTGGCTGCCCTCGGCAGTGGCGGATTGGTTGGTGTCGACGGTCGAGACGCTGTCGCCGCAGTTGCAATCCCTGGCCAGCGCGCTGCCGTCGCTGACGGGCGGCGTCACGGTGCTGGCCTGGGTGGTGTGGACGCTGGGCGCCGTGATGCTGTTCGTCTTCGGCCTGGCCATCCACGTCAGCGTGGCGCTATGGCGCAAGTCCAAGGCTTCCACGTCGCCGCCTGCCACGACGATCCCGTGACGAATGGGGGTCGCCGCGCCTGCTTCTTAGAATTCGTTGCCCCTAACCCTAGGGGGTAGATTCAGGAGATCCCTTGAAGCCCGTGACCTTCGCTGCCATCAGCAGCCTGGCCCTTGCCGTGGCCCTGTCGGCCGCAGCCCCCCTGCAGGCACAGACCGCGCCGCCCAAGCCCGTTCCCAGTCTCGAGCAGATCTTCCGTGCCGAGCCTTATCGCAGCGAGCCCGCCAAGGACGCCGATTTCAGCCGCAGCGGCCGCTACCTCGCCTGGCTGTGGAGCCCTTTCGGCGAGCCCGGCACCGATCTCTGGGTGTACGACACCAAGACCGGCAAGACGCAGCGCATCACGTCGCCCCAGGTCATGGCGGCCTTCGAGGCGCCGGAGGACATGGAGCGCTTCGACAAGAAGCTCCGGCAGCGCAACACCGAATACGCCGAGCGCCAGGCCCGTGAGGTGGCGCAGCAGGCCTATCTGCGCGGCGAGAAGGTCAATCTGTCGCAGTGGGAAACCGCTGCCATCGAGACGCTGAAGAAGGAGCTGGCCGAGAAGAAGGCCAAGGACGACGCGCAAAAGGCTGCGGACAAGGCCGAGGCCGAGCTCGAGAAGCAGGCCATGGCCGCGCTGGCTGCAAAGCGCGCCGGCAAGCCGGTGTCTGCGGCAGCACCGGCATCGGCCGCCTCGTCGCCCGACAAGGACAAGGAAAAAGAGCTGTGGGAGCTCCGCGACGAGCTGAAGAAGAAGCTGGCCCGCGACAAGCTCAAGCCCGCCGATCTCTATCCCGGACCGAGCCAGTTCGCCTGGGCACACAAGGCCGACGAACTGGTCTTCCAGTACCGCGGCGGCCTCTACCGCTGGAAGGCGGACGACAAGATCCCGGCCGTTCAGCCGCTGGTGGCCACGCAGCGCGACCTGAAGCTCGTCGCCTACACGGCCGACGACAGCGGCGTCATCTACACCGACGAGACCCGCGTGCTGCGCAGCGGCTTCAAGCAGGCCGGCGTGCAAGTCATCAACCGCGAGCTCATCCACCCGGACGACGAGCAGAAGAAATACAAGATCGACCAGACGGCCATCAGCGAGGACGGCCGCTGGATGTCGCTGCTGGCCAAGGCGCCGCTGAAGACGGCCGACGACAAGCCGGCGCCGCCGCCCAAGCAGGTCGAGATCATGAACTACAGCGAGCGCTGGGCCACGGCCAAGAAGGTCAACCGCGAGGTGTCTGACGACAAGCGCAACCAGCAGCCGCTGGCCCTCTATATCCGCCAGTTGCCCACCGGCAACGAGCCGCCGCGCAAGCAGCCGGCGCCGGTGTTCACGCAGAACGGCGGCGATGTCTGGTTCGAGATGAGCGACGTGGCCTGGGCGCGCGACGGCAGCCGCTATGCCTTCACGACCTGGGAGCGCGACAAGGAGCTGCTGCGCGTCTACATCGGTAAGACTTCTTGCCCCCAGCCGTCGGGTACGACGGCTGCCCCCCAAGGGGGCGCTGCAGGCCTTGGGAGCGGCCCGGCGGCCTGCGACGAATCCGCCAAGCCCGAGATGGTGCTGGAGCGCCGCGGCGAGGTCGGCCACGAGGTGGTCAACGTGCTCAAGCCCCGCTTCACACCCGACGGCAAGACGCTGGTGCTGGCCCTGGACGAAGCCGGCTGGCGCCAGCCCTATGCCATCGACGTGGCCACCAAGGCGCTGCGCCCCCTCGTCAAGGGCGAGTTCGAGGCCCATCAGGTGATCGGTTTCACGGCCGACAGCAAGGCCATGTTCGTGCTGGCCAACCAGGGCGACATGGCAGCCATGAATGTGCTGCGCGTCGACCTGGCCAGCGGCGCCACGCAGGCCCTGGGTGCGGCGGGCGAGTACCACCGTGCTGCGGCGGCCTCGGAGGACGGCCGATGGGTCGGCGCCGTGGCCGGCAACTGGGCCCAGCGCCCGGAGCTCAAGCTGCTGGCCACGGACGGCAAGACGCCGGCGCGCACGCTGACCGACAGCAATGACAAGGCCTGGGGCGAGTTGAAACTGTTGCGGCCCGAACGCTTCAACTTCACCAACCGCCATGGCGACCGCATCGAGGCCTATGCCTTCAAGCCTGCCAGTTGGACCGCGGCCGACAAGCGCCCGGCCATCGTCTACGTCTATGGCGGCCCGCTGAACGACCGCCACATCGTCGAGGTCGACAGCTTCCAGAACACCGCCTATCTGTTCGGCCAGTACATGGCCGCCAGGCATGGCTATGTGACCATCGCCGTCGACCCGCGCGGCCACAGCAACTATGGCCGCAAGTTCTCCGACGCCAACTGGGAGCGCCCCGGCGAGCCCCAGGCCGAGGACCTGGAAGACCTCGTCAAGTTGCTGCCCACGCAGTTCGGCGTGGACGCCCGGCGCATCGGCCTGAATGGCTGGAGCTTTGGCGGCTTCCAGACCCAGTACACGATGTACACCCGGCCCGATCTGTTCGCCGCCGGCATTGCCGGAGCCGGCCCGACCGAATGGGAGAACTACAACAGCTGGTACAGCGGCCGCACCATCGGCAAGGCCACGGACCGCACCAAGCCGGTGTTGCGCAAATACTCGCTGCTGCCGCTGGCCAAGGGCCTGAAGAAGCCGCTGATGCTGGTGCACGGCATGCAGGACCCGAACGTGCTGTACCAGGACACCGTCAACGTCTACCGCGAGCTGCTGGATTCGGGCAAGGAGTCGCTGGTCGAGCTCTTCCTCGACCCCGACGGCGTGCATGCCATGGGTGGCGTCGTCAAGCCCGCTGGCTGGCACCGCAAGTACGAGGCCTTCTGGCTGCGCAACCTGGGCCGCGCGACTCCCTGAGAAAAATCAGGGCAAGGGCCGCAGTTGCGTCGCCAGCACTTCCTCGGCCACCTTCTGGCCGAGGCGGTAGCCCACGTCCACCGAGTTGCGGAAATGCACGCCGCTCCAGACGCGTGAATTGGCCAGCTCCTGGCCCATGGCCTCGGGCGAGCTCCAGCTGCGCGTCATCGACAGCGCCGAGTTGACCCAGACCAGTGGCGCCTGGCTGTCGCCGCGGAAGTCCTTCAGCAGAGCCTGCAGCGTGCCGCCGCCGACCGCGCCGCCCGAGGGGTAGTCACTGTTGGGCGGCGTGTGGATCAGCGGTTCCCAGCTCGCGTCGCGCAGCTTGGCATCGGCAAAGGCACCGCGCAGCGCGTTGTAGGGCCGCCAGTGGCGGTACTTGGTCTTGATACCGGTGTAGACGATGCGCGAGTCCAGGTCGGCCATGTCCATCAGGGCCAGCATGCGCGCGAACTCAAGCGGCGTGGCCTTGGTGCTCTCGGCCAGCTTCTTGAGCATCGCCACGGCGTCCTCCCCCTCGCCGGAGTTCCAGAACAGCGCGATGACCGACTGCTCGCCCGTGCGCTGCGTGCTGACACGCCCGCCGACGGCCTTGACCTCGGCCAGGTCGCGCAGCGCCACGGCGCTGCCCACGGCCGGCGGCGGGCCGGGGTCGTAGGCCGCCACGTCCTTGATCGCGAAGGGCTTCATGCGCGCCAGGCCGATGCCCGACTCCTGCTTGTACTCGGGCGTCAGCACATGGATGCCCGGCGCCGGCTCGACCTTGGGCGGCTCCACGCGCGCGAAGCTGTCATCCGCCCGCGCGGCCAGCAGCGCCAGCGCGACGCGCCGGCCCAGCGCCACGCCCTTGGCACGCGCGGCCGCGTCGGTCACGGCTTTCAGCGAGGCCTCGTAGGTCTTGTCGAGCAGGGCCTGGTCGGCGCCCGGCACGCTGCCGAGCACGACGCGGGCGGCGGAGGCGACGGCCGCCTCCGGCGAGGCATCCGGCACGGCCGCCGGCGCTGTGCCATAGGCCTGGTAGCGCGGCGTGATCGCGTTCAGCGCGTTGAACATCGCCAGGTCGGTCAGCAGCGTCGCAGGCAGGACCTGACCGCGCGGCGACTTCTGCAGCACCTTGGGTGTGGCTTCGGCCCAGTCGCTGACGACATCGGCGCGCACCGGCGCGATCAGCAGCGCCAGCAGCAGGGCGCAGAGCTTGAGCATGAGAGTCTCCCTGGCAGAAAGACGGCGACGCTACGCCGCGCGAACGGCCCGCGCAATGAGGGGCGACGCCCAGACCTGCCCTAAGCTGTCGGCCATGGTGACCCCGCCCCTGCCGCCCGACGAAGACCGCCGCCTTGCCCGCCTGGCGGCGCTGGCCGTCATGGACACCGAGCCCGAGCCGCTGTTCGATCACCTCACCGCCCTGGCGGCGCAGATCTGCGGCACGCCCGTCGCCCTGCTCGGCCTGTTGGACGAGCGCCGTCAGTGGTTCAAGGCCGCCGTCGGTTTTGGCCGCAGCGAGACGCCGCGGGCCCAGACCTTCTGTGCCCACACGCTGCTGGCCGATGGCCTCTTCGAAGTGCGCGATGCCCGGCTGGACGCCCGCTTCGTCGACCACCCCGATGTGCTGGCCCGCCCCGCGCTGCGCTTCTATGCCGGCGTGCCCATTCGCCTGGACGACGGCAGCCACCCCGGCACCCTGTGTGTCGTCGACTTCCAGCCGCGCGAGCTGACCGAGGCGCAGCGCGAGGCCCTGACCCGCCTGGCCGACGCCGCAGCCGAAGCGCTGATGATGCGCGAGCGCGCCTTGCGTGGCGCCGACCTCGAGGCGGCGGAACAGCCCTTCCAGGTGCTGGCCGAGACGGCACCGCTGGGCATCTTCCGTACCGACGCGGCAGGGGACTTCATCTTCACGAACGCAAACTGGCAGCGCATCTGCGGTCTGCCGGCGCGTGCTGCCCTGGGTGAGGGCTGGGCAGCCACGCTGACGACCGAGGACAGCACGTCGGTGCTGGCCCACTGGCGGCGCTGCGTTGCCCAGCGTCAGGCATTCGAGATGCGCTACCGGTTGCGCCGCGGCGGCAACGGCCACGGCGTGCGCCAGGTCTGGACCCGTGCCCGGCCGTTGCTGGCGCCCGATGGCGGGTTGCGCGGCTACGTCGGCATCACCGAGGACGTCACCGACCGCATCACCGCCGAACGCGAGCTGCGCGACAGCAAGGCCCTGCTGGACCGCACCGGCCGCGTCGCCGGCATTGGCGGCTGGAGCCTGGACCTGCAGACCGAGGAGCTCGTCTGGAGCGACCAGACCTGCCGCATCCACGACCTCGAGGCCGGCCACCGGCCAACGCTGCAGGAGGCCATTGGCTACTACAAGCCCGAGGCGCGCGCCGCCATCGAGGCGGCCGTGCTGCGCGGCATGCAGCACGGCGAACCCTGGAGCCTGGAGCTGCCGCTGGTGACGGCCAAGGGGCGTGAGATCTGGGTGCTGTCCCAGGGGCAGGTCGACTGGCAGGACGGCGTTCCGGTGCGGCTCGTGGGCGCCTTCCAGGACGTCACCGAGCACCACCGCGCGGCTGTCGAGCTGGAGCACAACCGCCAGCGCCTGCGCGCGCTGTACGAGTCGACGCCGGCGCTGATGCATTCGGTGGATGCGGCCGGCCGGGTGCTCAGCGTGTCCGACCGCTGGCTGGAGCGCCTGGGCTACAAGCGCCAGCAGGTCATCGGTCGCGCCATGGACGACTTCATGACACCGGAGTCGTCGCAGCAGGTGCGCGAGGTCTACCGCCCGGCGATGTGGCGCGACGGCCATGTCGGCGACTGCCCCGTGCAGCTGATCTGCGCCGACGGCCGGCTGCGCGACGTGCTGGTCTCGGCGGTCGCGGAATACACCGCCGACGGCCGGCCACTGCGTGCCCTCGCCCTTGTTGACGACATCACCGAGGACCTGCAGCGCCGCGCCGAGCTGGCGCACGAGCAGCGCATGCGCCGCCAGACCGAGCGCCACGTGCAGGAGCTGGACCAACTGCTGCATGAGCGCTCCGAGATGCTGGACGTACTGGCCCACGAGGTGCGCCAGCCGCTGAACAACGCCAGCGCGGCCCTGCAGGGCGCGGCGGCCAGCCTGGCCGGCCGCGGTGAGCGCCAGGCCCAGGAGAGGCTGAACCGCGCCCAGGCCGTGCTCGGCCAGGTGCTGGCCGGCGTCGACAACACGCTGGCTGCGGCCAGCCTGCTGGCGGGTGGCGGACGCATCGCGCGCGAGGACACCGACATCGACACGCTGATCGCCGTCACCATTGCCGACCTGCCACGTGAACAGCGCGACCGCATCGTCGTGCATCGCCACACGGCCACCCGCACGGCGCTGATGGACATGAGCCTGCTGCGCCTGGCCTTGCGCAATCTGCTGTCCAACGCGCTGAAGTACGCGCGCGGCGTCAGCCCCGTGACCCTGCATGTCATCGATTTTGATGAACCCGCCGTGCTGCAGTTCGAGGTGGCGGACGCCGGCCCCGGCATTCCGCGCGAGCTGCTGCCCCGCCTCTTCACCCGCGGCGCGCGCGGCAGCGGCGGCACTGAGTCGGCCCACGGCCTGGGCCTGTACATCGTGCGCCGCGTCATGGACATGCATGGCGGCACGGCGGAACTGTTGCGCACCGGCCCATTGGGGACGGTCATGAGGCTGACGCTGCCCCAGGCCGACTAGAGCGGACTAGACTCGCGCGGCCCCAGCTTCAAAAGGGCCTGTTCGCACCACGGGAATCGGTGCGAGAGGGGCTGCGCGGGTGAAGGGCTAGGCGTGCGCTGAAGCCCGGGCTGGGTGCCCGGGCAAGGCGCGCAACGACGCCATGCGCCCGCGCAGCCCCTCTCCCGAAGGGTTGCCACTCAAGAGCCTGCGCGCGGCGTTGCGAAGCCTCGCTGGGGATGACCCCAGCTTCGACTTCGCGCCTTGCTCGCAAGCCCTTGAGTGGCAACGCATCCGATCCCCGTGGTGTGAACAGGCCCTGTCCCGCGATGCCCTTGCGCCCCGATGTCGCCGTGTTGGAGGATTTGGCCGACCTGGCCTGGTCGGGCCAGCATCAGCGTCTGATCGACCTGAGCGCGGGCTGGCGCGGCGACGCCCGGGTGCTGGAGCTGCGCGTCGAGAGCTTCATCGCGCTCGGCGCCCTGGCTGCTGCGGCCGATGCCGCCGCGGCCTTGGCCAAGCTGGCCGAGGGCCGTCCCGCCTGGCGGCTCCGCGCCCGCCTCGCGCTCGGGCTGGTGCAGATGCGCCGCGGTGAACTGCTGGCGGCCATCGCCACCGCCGAAGCCGCATTGGCCGAGGCCGGCACTGACGCACTCGACCGTGCCTATGCGCTGGCCCTGCTGGCCGAAGCCCAGTGCCGTTGCCAGCTGGAGCCCGAAGTGGCGCTGGGCCGGGTGCACGAGGCCGCCAAGCTGTTTGCCGCCGCCGGCAAAACTGTGCCCCGGGGCCGCTGCGGTTATATCGAATCCCTGCTGCTGGGCATGCTGGGTTTCGTTGCCGAGGCGCGCGCGGCGGCCGAGGCCGCGCTGGCGCTGGCGCTGGCCACTGGCGACCTGCTGGGCCAGGGCAATGCCTACAACGCCCAGACCTTCAACAACCCCGACCTGGCCGACTGCCTGCATCTGTGCAAGCTGGCGCTTGCGGCCTATGCCGCGGCCGGCTATGCCGAGCGCCAGGGCACGGCCATCCACAACATCGGCAACCACTACGTCACGCTGGGCCTGACGCGCCGCGCGCGCCGCCACTACCTGGCCGCGCTCGCGATCTGGCGCCGCAGCGGCGCGACGGCGCTGCTGCCCTACACGCTGACGGCGCTGGCCCGGCTGGACCTGGAGGGCGGCGCGCTGGCCGAGGCGCGCGCCTATGCCGGCGAAGCCGAGTCCCTGAGCCTGGCGCGCCAGAACCCGGGCTTTCGCTCCGAGATCGCGCGCCTGCAAGGTGAGCTGGCGATGGCGGAAGGCGATGCGGCGACTGCAGCGGTGCAGTTCCGCCTGGCGCTCGACCATTCGCCATCGGCCGCCCAGCGCATGGCCGACCTCGGCCTCATCGCCTGGGCCGAACTGGGCGCCGGCGACCTGCAGGCGGCGTTGAATGCCAGCGCCGAGGCCGCCCGCCTGCACTGGGCCCAAGGCCTGGCGCCGCTGGAGAACCTGGACCTGCCAGCCCTGTGGTGGCGGCGCTGCGAGGCGCTGCGTGCGGCCGGCCGCCGCCGCGAGGCCGGCGTGGCGCTGGCGCGGGCCTATCGCTTCGTCTGTCTGCGCCTGGCCGGCTTGTCCGACGAGGGCCTGCGGCGCAACTCGCTGAACAAGCGGCCGGTGGCGCGTGCCGTCGTGCAGGCCTGGCTGGCCGACGGCGGCAGGCCGCGTCATCTCAATGGCGCCGCGCATCTGGACGAGCGCTTCGCCCGCCAGGTCGACGTCGGCCTGCGCCTGGCCGAGCTGGCCACGGGCACTGAGCTGCATGAGTTCCTGGTCGACGAATCGGCCGAGATCAGTGGCGCCGAACGCGTGCTTCTGGTGCTGGAGTACGGCGGCAGCCTGCGCCACATCGCCAGCCATCTGATGCCGCAGGGGGAGGCCGGTGGCGAGGAGGCCCTGCTGGCCGCCATCACACCCTGGCTGGATGAAGCGCGCGGCAGCCGCGCGGCGGCCCTGCGCATCGGGCCCGAAGGCGTGCCGGCCGTGCAGCAACGCTCCTGCCTCGTTGCGCCGCTGATCGCCGAGCGCGAGCTGGTCGGCTATCTCTACGCCGACCTGGACGGCGCTTTCGGGCGCTTCCGCGAGGGCGACCGCGATCTGCTCGTCATGCTGGCCGCCCAGGCCGCCGTCGCGCTGGCCAACCTGCGGCTGCGCGAGGGCCTGGAGCAGCGCGTCGCTGAGCGCACGGCCGAGCTGCTGGCCAGCAAGGCGCAGGTGGAGCGCCGCGTCAACGAGCTGGCGATGCTGAACAACCTGCAGCAGAGCCTGTCGCCGGAGCTGAGCTTCGAGGCCATCATCCAGCGTGTCGGCGACCGCCTGTGCGAGCTGCTCGAGACCCAGGACATCGGCATCCGCTGGTATGACCCGGCCAGCGGCCTCAACCACTACCTCTACGAGCTCGAGCACGGCGTGCCCATCCAGCTGCCGCCGGAGCGGCCGGCGCCGGACGGGCCCTTCGAGCAGATGCGCCGCACGCGCCAGCCGCTGGTCTGCCGCAACGTGGCCGAGATCGCCGCTGCCGGCCTGTTGGCGGTGCCAGGCACCGACCAGGCGCTGTCCTTCGCCAACGTGCCCATCATCGGCAACGACCAGGTGCTGGGCGCCATCCTGGTCGAGAGCTATGAACGCGAGAACGCCTTCAGCGAGGCCGACGTGCGCTTCCTCAGCACGGTGGGAGCCAGCGTCGGCGTGGCGCTGGAGAACGCGCGCCTGTTCGACGAGATCCAGCGCCGCACGCGCGAGAGCGCGGCCCTGGCCGAGGTGGGCCGCGAGATCTCCTCCACGCTGGACCTGGCCACGGTCATGAACCGCATCGCCGTGCATGCCAAGGAGCTGCTGGACGCCGACAACAGCGCGGTTTTCGTGCCGGAAGAAGAGGGCGGGGGCGCGGCGCGGCGCTACCGCGCCATCGTCGCCGTCGGCAGATACGAAAGCGAGGTGCGCGACGCCGTCATCACGGCCGGCGAGGGCATCATCGGCTCGCTGATCGCCAAGGGCGAGCCCGGCGTCATCAACGCCGCGCGCGACGACCCGCGCGGCGTCCGGATGGAGGGCACCGAAGAGGACCCCGACGAGCGCATGATGGTGGCGCCGTTGCGCGCCGGCCAGCGCGTGCTGGGCGCCCTGACCGTCTGGCGCCAGGGCGGCCAGCCGTTCCGCGACAGCGAGCTGAGCTTTCTGGTGGGCCTGAGCCTGGCGGCGTCGGTGGCGATGGAGAACTCGCGCCTGTTCGGAGAAGCCCAGGCCGCCAAGGCCGTGGCCGAGCAGGCCAATGCGGCCAAGAGTGCCTTCCTGGCGACGATGAGCCACGAGATCCGCACGCCGATGAATGCCGTCATCGGCATGAGCGGCCTGCTGCTGGACTCCACGCTCGACGGCGAGCAGCGCGACCACGCAGCCATCATCCGAGAGGCCGGCGAGGCGCTGCTGACCATCATCAACGACATCCTCGACTTCTCGAAGATCGAGGCGGGCCGCATGGACATCGAGAGTGCGCCCTTCGTGCTGCGTGACTGCGTGGACGCGGCCGTCGACCTGATCGCGCCGCGCGCCCGCGAGAAGGGCCTGGCGCTGGCCGTCGACATCGCGCCCACTGTGCCCGCTGGCATCAATGGCGACGTGACCAAGCTGCGCCAGATCCTGCTGAACCTGCTGTCCAACGCGGTCAAGTTCACCGAGGCAGGCAGCATCACCGTCGAAGTGGAGGCCGCTCCGGCCGAAGGCGGCGTGGAGCTGCGCTTCCTTGTGCGCGACACCGGCATCGGCCTGGGCGCTGAAGCCCTGGCCCGCCTGTTCCAGAGCTTCAGCCAGGCCGATGCGAGCACCTCGCGCAAATACGGCGGCACGGGCCTGGGCCTGGCCATCAGCCGGCGCATGGCCGAGCTGATGGGCGGACGCATGTGGGCCGAGAGCGACGGCCCGGGCCGCGGCGCGCGCTTCGGGTTCACGCTGCGCGCCACGGTGGCGGCCGACCTCGTGCCGAGCCCGCGCCGCCAGCGCGCCCAGCCGGTTGTCACGCAAGACCTGGCCGAGCGTCATCCGCTGCGCATCCTGCTGGCCGAGGACAACGTCGTGAACCAGAAGCTGGCGCTGCGCCTGTTGCAGCAGATGGGCTACCGCGCTGATCTGGCCGCCAACGGCATCGAAGCGCTGGAGGCGGTGGCACGCCAGGCCTATGACCTTGTCCTGATGGACGTGCAGATGCCGGAGATGGACGGGCTGGAGGCGTCGCGGCGCTTGAACGCCCAAAGCGGGCGGCCGCATATCGTCGCCATGACCGCCAATGCGATGCAGGGTGACCGGGAAACCTGCCTGGCCGCCGGCATGGATGACTACCTGACCAAGCCGATCCGAGTCGACGAGCTGGTGCTGGCGCTGCAGCGCACACCGCTACGAAAGGAGCCTGAGCATGTCCCAGCCGGTGATTGACGCGGAGGTTTTCGCCGACCTCCAGGAAACGGCGGGG
The DNA here is from genome assembly GCF_054049335.1 of Roseateles sp. P5_E1. Lineage (NCBI taxonomy): Bacteria > Pseudomonadati > Pseudomonadota > Betaproteobacteria > Burkholderiales > Sphaerotilaceae > Roseateles > Roseateles sp. P5_E1. The sequence continues at coordinate 27,438 of NZ_JBFUMN010000007.1, read as the reverse complement.
GCCGATTTCGTCGTCGAACTGATCGACTCCTTCTTGGAAGACGGCCCCCAGGGCCTTGCGGCGTTGCGCCGGGCCGCCGCGACGGGCGACGTCACGAGCTGGACGCGCCAGGCGCATTCGCTGAAGTCCAACGGCCTGACCTTCGGCGCCACGGCGCTGGCCGCCGCGGCGCGCGAGCTCGAACACACGCCACTGGCCGAACTGGGCGCCGCCGCTCCGGCCCGTGTCGATGCCTTGGCCGTGCTGTTCGCCGCGGTCGCGGCCGACCTGAAGGAGCGCCGCCATGCGTGAACGCCGCGCCCCATCCGCCCGCATCCTTCTCGTCGAGGACAACCGCGTGAACCGCCTGCTGCTGGCCCGGCACGTGGAGCTGCTGGGCCACCAGGTCGTCAGCGTCGAAGACGGCCACGCGGCCCTGGCGCGGCTGCAGGACAGCGCCTTCGACCTGCTGCTGGTGGACATCCACATGCCGGTCATGGGTGGCATCGAACTGATGGAAAGATTGCGCGCCAGCCCCGAGCTGCGCGAGCTGCCAGTCATCGTGACGTCGGCCGTGGAGGCCATGGACAGCGTGGTGCGCTGTATCGAGCTGGGCGCCGAGGACTATCTGCACAAGCCCGTCAACCTCGTGCTGCTGAAGGCGCGCATCAACGCCAGCCTGGAGCGCAAGCGCCTGCGTGACCAGCAGCGCGAGCTGGTGCGGCGCTTCGCGACCCGCGAGGTGGCCCAGGACCTGGAGGCGGAGGGCTTCGCACTGGGCGGGCGCCGGGTGCAGGCGACGGTGCTGTTCTGCGACATCCGCGGCTTCACGACGCTTGCCGAATCGCAGCCGCCCGAGGACATCATCGAGCTGCTGAACACCTACTACACGCTGATGTTCGCGGCCATCAACGGTCATGGCGGCGTCGTCAACCAGATGATCGGCGACGGTCTGATGGCCATCTTCGGCGCGCCGCAGCCGCTGCCCGCGGCCGGCCAATGCGCCGTGCTGGCGGCGGCCGAGATGATTGAGATGGTGGCCCAGTTCAGCGAGGAGCAGCGCGCCGCCGGCCGGCCCGAGATCCGCATCGGCGTGGGCATCGCCAGCGGCGATGTCGTGGCCGGCTACACCGGTACGCGCCAGCGCGCCACCTACACCTGCATCGGCGACGCGGTCAACGTCGCGGCGCGCATGGAAGCTCACACCAAGGTGGCCGGCCACGCCGTGCTGTTCGACGCCGCGACCTATGCCCAGCTCGCAGGCGCGCTGCCGAGCGAGCCCATCGGGCCGGTGCAGTTCAAGGGCAAGACGAGCTCGGTCGACGTCTTTGCGCTGGTGCTGGCGTGACTGGCTCTGTGAATTGCCTTCGACTTGCGGGCCGAGCGCCGGGCCTGCCCTGGGCCAGAGGCCCAGGTCCTTCCGTAGGCACAAGCAGTCCGCAGGGACTGCTTGTGTCCGACTCCAGTTCCCAAGCCGGCCCGCCCATGGCGATGTGCTCGGCGGTCAATCCGCCGAGCATCGCCGCTCCCTCGGGGGGCCGGCCAAGGTATTCCTTGGACGGGGGGCTCACATGACCGAGGGCTATCACGACCGCCTGCTTGGCGAGCTGCTGGCCCAGGCCTTCGGCGAGCTCGACGCCGCCACGCTGGCCCTGCTGCGCGAGCAGCTGACCTGGGTCGAGGTGGCTGGCGGCCAGACGTTGATGCAGCAGGGCGAGCCGGGCGACTCGATGTATCTGTCGGTCAGCGGGCGCTTGCGGGCCTATGTGTCGAGTGATGGCGAGGCGCCGCGTGTCGTGCGTGAGCTGGGCCGCGGGCAGGTCATCGGCGAGATGAGCCTGTACACGGCGGCACCGCGTTCGGCCACCGTCGTCGCCATCCGCGACTCCGTGCTCGTGCGGCTGGACAAGGATCCCTTCCTGCGCCTGATCGAGCAGCAGCCGCGCGTCGGCATCGCGCTGACGCGCCAGATCGTGCATCGGCTGCAGACCGAACATGCGCCCGCGCCCTTCGCTGCGCCGGTCGTGCAGGCGCTGCTGCCCATCACCGCCGGCGTGGACGCGGCCGGGCTGGCACTCGGCCTGGCGGCGGGGCTTGGCCGTTTCGGCCGTGTCTGCGTCGTCGACGCGGCCGCGGTGGATGCCGCCGTCGGCGCGGCGGCCGACGAAGGCGAGCGCTATCGCCAGGTGTCGCTGTGGCTGGACGAGGTCGAGGCCGCCCACGACTTCGTGCTGCTGCTGGCCGACGACGCGCCCACGCCCTGGACGCAGCGCTGCTGCCGCCATGCCGACGAGGTGCTGCTGCTGGCCAATGCCGGCGCCGCGCCGGCCGTGCACCTCAGCGAGACGCAATGCCTGGTGCAGCGCCCGCCACGAACGGAGGCCGACGAGATCCTCGTGCTGCTGCACGCGGCCGACACGCCGGCACCGCGCGGCACGGCGGCCTGGCTGGCGCGCCGGCCGGTGGCCGATCATTTCCACGTGCGCCCCGCGCTGGCAGGCGACCTGGCCCGCCTGGCACGGCTGCAGGCGCGCCGCGCGGTCGGCCTGGTGCTGGCCGGCGGTGGCGCGCGCGGCTTCTCGCACCTCGGCCTGATGCACGCGCTGCAGGAGCAGGGCGTGGTGGTGGACTGCGTGGGCGGCACCAGCATGGGCGCGGTCATGGCGGCGCTGGCCGCGACCGACCAGCCGCTGGCGCACACCACGGCCGTTGCGCGCGAGGCCTTCAAGGTCAACCCGACCGGTGACTTCAACCTGCTGCCGCTGATCTCGCTGATCCGCGGCCGGCGCCTGCGCGGCATCCTGGACCGAGCGCTCGGCCGGCTGGCCGGCCCGGGCGCCGGCATCGAGGACCTGTGGAAGCCCTTCTTCTGCGTGGCGACCAACTATTCCCAGGCCAGCGAGGCCCTGTTGACCCACGGCCCGCTGGAGCGTGCGCTGCGCGCCAGCACGGCCATCCCCGGCGCGCTGCCACCCGTCGTCGTCGACGGCGACCTGCTCTGCGACGGCGGCAGCTTCAACAACTTCCCCGTCGACGTGATGCGCGCGCGCCGCGGCGTGGGCCTGGTCATCGGCGCCGACCTCAGCCTGCACAAGGCCCGCAAGCTCGACTTCGACGAGGTGCCCGGCCCCTGGGCGCTGCTGCGCGACCGCTGGCGCGCGCGCTCGCGGCGACGCTACCGGCTGCCCGCGCTGTCGGCCTATCTGCTCAACGTGACCATCCTCTACAGCAGCTCGCGCCGCCGTGCCGCGCAGGCCGCCTGCGACGTCTATTTCAACCCGCCGCTGGAGCGTGTCGGCCTGCTGGCCTGGCAGCGTTTCGACGCCATCGTCGAGCAGGGCCACGCGCATGCGCTGACCGTGCTGGCCCAACCCCAAGTTCAGGCGCTGCTCCAACCATGACCGACACCCTCGCCACCATCCTCGGCTTCATCGGCGCCACGCTGATGCTGGCCAGCTATCTGATGAAAAGCATGCTGCCGCTGCGCATCGCGGCGCTGACGGCCTGCTGCTTCCTCGTGGCCTATGGCGCGCTGAAGTCGGCGCTCCCAACGCTGCTGCTTTATGGCGCACTGATCCCGATCAACATCAAGAAGACGTTGCAGATCAGGAAGCTCGTCAAGGCCATCGAGAACGCGCGCGACGGCACGCCAGTGTCCGAGTGGCTGCTGCCGCACATGCACCGCCGGACCGTGAAAGCCGGCACCACCTTGTGGCGCCAGGGCGATGCCGCCACCGAGATGCTCTACCTCGACACCGGTACGCTGCGGCTGGCCGAATACGACGAACTGCTGCCGCCGGGCAGCCTGGTCGGCGAGATCGGCCTGTTCGCGCCCGACAACCGCCGCACGCTGACGCTGGAGGCTCCGGGCGATTGCGTCGTCTACAGCCTCACAGCCGAGGAGATGGCCTTGCTCTACTACCAGAACCCCAAGCTCGGTTTCCACGTCATGCGCCTCGTCGTCGCGCGCCTGATGCGTGATGTGCAGCGCCATCGACCCGAAAACGGGTTGCCGTCGGCATGAGCGGCGTGCTGGACCGCTGAAGGCGGCCGAGGCCGTGGCCTGGATCACGCCGCAGCGGGGTCTTGAGGCGGCCCGACAGACCCGGTCAAGAATTCCCCGCAGCGGCGGCTGTCGGCAGCTCCTAGGCTTGGAGCCATGTTGGCCGTCGTCCTTTCCACCCCTCAGGCGGGCCAGCGCGTCAGCTGCCGGGGCAGCCTGCCGATGGAGATCGGCCTCTACACGGCCGTCGAGCAGTTCGATGCCGCCGGTGCCCAGAGCCTGCAGCTGACGTGGGCCAGCGACGTGCCCGCCGACGCCTGCCGCGCTCTCGGCCTGGCCGATCTCATCGCCACGACGGCCCGAGAGGACGCCTGAACGATGGGCTTGCCGGAATTGCGCGAAGACACGTATGTGCGGCTTGGTGGGCTGATGCAGGAGAACCTGGGATTGGGCTTTGCGACGGTCAAGAGGACCGTGGTGGCGTCCCGTCTGGCGCCGCGGCTGCAGCGCCTCGGCCTGGACAGCTATGAGGCCTATGTCACGCTGATCGCCACGGCGGACGATGGCGGCGAATTCCAGATGGCTGTCGACCTGCTGACCACCCCCGAAAACCATTTCTTCCGTGAGTTGATGCATTTCGACCTGCTGGAGTCCGAACTGAGCCGTGTCCGTCCGCAGCGCCCGCGGCTGTGGAGCGCGAGCACTTCCTTTGGCGACGAGGCCTACAGCCTGGCCATGCTGCTGGCCGACCTGCAGCAGGCCGGGCGCGTCGGCGCTGATTGGCTGGTGCTGGGCACCGACACCAACGAGCGCCGTTTGCGCAGCGCCGCCGAGGGCCTCTACCCGCAGGCGCAACTGCGCCAGGTCACGCCGGAGCGGCTGCGCCGTTACGGCCTGGGCGGCGACCCGGCAAGTACCGGCCTGGTGCAGATGCAGGCCGGCCTGCGCGAGCGCGTGCGCTTCGAGCGCCACGACCTGCGCGCACCGCTGCACGGCGCTCAGGGCTTTGATGCGATCTGGCTGCGCCAGGTGCTGGTCTATTTCGATGCGGCGACGCGCCAGACCGTCTTGGCGCAAGTGCTGGCGCGGCTGCATCCCGGGGGCTTGTTCTTCGTTGGAACGGCCGAGCAGGGCCTGGTCACGACGCCGGGCCTGGATGCGCTGGCCCCAGGCGTCTTCAGAAAACAGGTCTAGATCAGCTGCAGCGGCGCGCGGAAGACATAGCCGACCCGCGACTTGCTCTGCAGCGGCACCAGGGTGGGCGTGGCGCGCTCGATGCGGCGGCGCAGGCGGTAGATGGTGGCCGACAGGCCGTCGTCGGTCTCGCCCTCTGGCACCTCGCGGCCGAGCTTGTTCAGCAGGGTCTCGCGCGTGACCGGTTCGCCGCCGGCCTGGGCAAAGCATTCCAGCAGCTGGCGGTCGGCCTCGCTCAACTGGATGCGCGTGCCGTCGGGCACGACGAGCTCGCCACTGGCGCGGTCCAGCTTCCAGACCGCGTCGGCCGCCGAGGGCTTGGCAACGCGGCGCTGCACGGCGGCAATCGCCAGCGACACCTGCTCGAACTGCACCGGCTTGACGAGATACATGTCGGCGCCAGCCGTGATGACCTCGCGGAAGACCTCCGGCCCGAGGCGGCCCGACACGACGACGACGCCGGCATCGGTGCGGCGGCGCAGGATCTTGATCAGCTCCACGCCGTTGACGCCGGGCAGCATCAGGTCGACGAGATAGAAATCAAAGCCAAAGGCATCGGGCGAGGCCAGCAGCGCATTGCTGTCGTCGAAACGGCTGACCGCGATGCCCTGCTGCTCCTGCAGATGCTGGGTCAGGAACTCGGAGTACTCAGCGTCGTCATCGATGAGGGCGAGGGTCTTGGGTTGCATGGTGGCGGGGGACACGAGAGCAGCCGCGGAGTTTGCCGCATGACTGGGGCGTCAGCATGCCTCGGAAAGCCTCTTGAACGTGGTTTGCTGCACGTTTTGGGTCATAAATGACTGACACTAGGCGGACGCTGTGATAAATCAAGCCGCCAACGAGCGGCACGAGGAGACCGCGATGGCCGATGACGTGCAAGCCGAAGGCCCAGACGAGTTGACTTGGCTGCATCCGGGCCAGCGCGCGGCGCCGCCCGAGGCACTGYGACGCATCCAGGTGTTGTGTGGCAGCCGGCCCGACCTGTTCGCTGCCATGTTCCTCGTGCTGGCAACCCACCAGGAGCTGCCGCGCGACATGCTGGCGGCGGCGATCAAGCAGTTCCGTGCCGACCTGGATGCCTACAGCCGCGACGATGTTGTCAGCTTGCTGACAGCCATCTGGAATGGCGGCAAGAGCGGCTTCGATGCCGTGTTGCGCACACGCGCCAATTCGCCCAAGAAGGGCGGCGGCGCGTTCTCCTGGGTGAAGGAATGAGCCTCAGCCCTTGAGGCCGAGCTTGCGCCAGCCCTCCACGCCCAGCTTGTCCAGCGTTTCTAGGTTGTTCTCGTAGATGGACGCCGTGTCGGGCATGGACTCGACGGCGCGCTCGATGCTGTCTTCGCGCAGGATGTGCAGCGTCGGGTAGGGCGAGCGGTTGCTGTAGTTGGCGATGTCGTCGGGCTCGTTGCCTTCGAACTGGTATGCGGGGTGGAAGTCGGCGATCTGCAGGATGCCGTCGAGCTTCAGTTCTTCCACCAGCGCGTCGGCCGCGTCCAGGAAGTCGTTGAAGTCGAGGAAACCGGTCAGCACATTGGGATGGATGACCAGCGTCGTGTCGACCTCTTCCGGATCGGCACGGTTGAGCGCCAGCAGTTCGCGGGCCAGGTCCTTCAGCAGCGCCTCGGGCTCGGTGGCGTCGCTGACGACATAGCGGATGCGCTCGTTGACGTGCACGGCCTTGGCGAACGGGCAGAGGTTCAGGCCGATGACGGCCTTGACGACCCAGTCGCGGGTGTCCTGGATGATTTGCTCGTGATTCATCGCGGTGTATTCAACCAGGCTTCAGCCATCCTGACCCACATCGAGCCGCCCAGCGGGATCAGCTCATCGTTGAAGTCATAGCTCGGGTTGTGCAGCATGCAGGGCCCCATGCCATGGCCACCGACGCGGTGGCTGCCGTCGCCGTTGCCGATCAGGAAGTAGCAGCCGGGCTTGTCGAGCAGGTAGTAGCTGAAGTCCTCGGCGCCCATGGTGGGCTCGAACTCCTGCACGTTGTCGGCACCGACCATGTCGGTCAGCACGCGGCGAGCGAATTCGGTTTCTTCGGGGTGGTTGATCGTCGGCGGGTAGTTGCGTCGGAATTCGAACTCGGCAGTCAGCTCGAAGGCGCCGGCGAGCTGCTCGGTCATCTCCTTCATGCGGCGCTCGAACAGGTCCAGCAGCTCCAGCGTGAAAGTGCGCACCGTGCCCTCCATGACCACTGAGTCGGGCACCACGTTGGTCGCCTCACCGGCGTGGATCATGGTCACGGAGATGACGCCGGGGTCGATGGGGCGCTTGTTGCGGCTGACGATGGTCTGGAAGGCCGTGACGAGCTGGCAGGCCGCCGGCACCGGGTCCAGGCCGAGGTGGGGCATGGCCGCGTGCGAGCCCTTGCCGCGCAAGGTGATCTTGAACTCGTTGCTGCTGGCGAACACCGGGCCACTCTTCAGCGCGAACTGGCCGGCCTGCATGCCGGGCCAGTTGTGGGCGCCGAACATGGCCTCCATCGGAAACTTATCGAACAGGCCGTCCTTGATCATCTCGCGCGCGCCGCCGCCACCTTCCTCGGCAGGCTGGAAGACGAGGTAGACGGTGCCGTCGAAGTTGCGGTTCGTCGCCAGGTGCTTGGCGGCGGCCAGCAACATGGCGGTGTGGCCGTCATGGCCGCAGGCGTGCATGCGGCCCAGGTAGGAGCTGGCGTGCGGGAACTCGTTGCGCTCGGTCATCGGCAGCGCGTCGATGTCAGCGCGCAGGCCGACGGCGCGGTCGGACGAGCCGTTCTTGACGATGCCGACCACGCCGGTCTTGCCCAGGCCCCGGTGCACGGGGATGCCCCAGTCGGTCAGCGCCTGGGCGATGACGTCGGCGGTGCGCTGCTCGTGGAAGCAGAGTTCGGGGTGCTTGTGCAGGTCACGGCGGATGGCTGTGATGGCCGGCGCGTCGGCCAGGATGGTGTCGATGAGCTTCATGAGAGGGTGACTTCAGGCTCTGTAGAGGCCTGAGTTTAGGATCGGGGCCTGTTACCAGGGCAAAGGTCGGGTGCGTTGCCACTCAAAAGCCTGCGAGCAAGGCGCGAAACGAAGCTGGGGTCGTCCCCAGCGAGGCTTCGCAACGCCGCGCGCAGGCTTTTGAGTGACAACCCTTCGGGAGAGGGTCTGCGCGGGCGCATGGCGTTGTTGCGCGCCTGGCCTGGGCATGAGCCCTGGCGGCGCCGCGCGTCTAGCCCTGCACCCGCGCAGACCCTCTCGCACCGATCTTTGCCCTGGTAACAGGCCCCTCCGTGAACCTTCGTCGTTGGTCAAGAAACTGGCTGTTGTGGCTGGCGCTGCTACTCCCCCTCGCGCAAGCGATGGCAGGGGTGCATGCGCTGTCGCACGTCGGCAGCGACCGCCAGGACGACGGCATCGCCCACCTGGTTCACTGCGACCTCTGCCTGACCGCCGCCGACCTCGGCGCCGGCGCGCCAGTGGCCGAACCGGTGGTTCTGGCTGTCGGCTCGGCCACGCATGCCGCGCCGCTAGTGGCCCGCGGCGGTGTACCGCGCGCGGTCAGCCTCGGCCTGCCCCCGGCCCGCGCGCCGCCCGCTTCCGCCTGAAGTCCAAGCCTTCCCGCGCCCAAAGTTGGCGCGGGTGTTTGCGTTTTCTTGCGGAAGTACCTCCATGCGTTCCTTTGCCCTGGCGCCCCTTGCGGCCGCCTGTCTTGTTTCCCTTTCTGCTCAAGCTGAGCCCGCCGAATCCCTCGACAAGGTCGTCGTCACCGGCAACCCGCTGAAGAGCCAGGTGCTGGCCCAACCCAGCGATTCCCTCAGCGGTGACCAGCTCGTGCTGACCCGCGCCGCCAACCTCGGCGACACGCTGCAGGGCCTGCCTGGCGTTGCCGCCACCAACTTCGGTCCCAACGCCAGCCGACCCAGCATCCGCGGCCTGGATGGCGACCGCGTGCGCATCCTGAGCAACTCCGGCGCGTCGGTGGACGCGTCCAACCTCAGCTTCGACCATGGCGTGGCCATCGACCCGCTGGTCATCGACAAGGTCGAGGTGCTGCGCGGCGCGGCGGCCCTGCTGTACGGCGGCAACGCGGTGGGCGGTGTCGTCAACACGTTGGACAACCGCATCCCGCGCAACTTCACGCCCGGCTTGACCGGCGCGGCTGAGGTGCGTCTGGGCGGTGCCAGCCGCGACAAGAGCGGTGCCGTCGTGCTGGACGGCGGTGTGGGCCAGCCGCACTCGGGCTTTGGCTGGCATGTCGACCTGGCCGGGCGCGATGCCGACGACCAGGTCGCCCCGCGCTTTGACAGCGAGGGTGAAAGCCGCACCAGCGTGCGCAACTCCGCCGCGCGCAGCCACGGCGGTGCGGTGGGCGGCTCGGTGTTCTTCCAGGGCGGCTATGCCGGCGTGTCCGTGGACGACTTCCACACCAACTACGGCACCACGGCCGAGGAGGACGTGACCATCCGCATGCAGCGCCAGCGCCTGGCGACGGCGGGCGAGTGGGCGACGGCCGACGGCCCCATCCACCGCGTCAGCTGGCAACTCAGCCGCAACCGCTACGAGCACCAGGAGGTGGAGGGCACGGGCGAGATCGGCACGACCTTCAAGAGCACGGGCACCGATGGGCGCCTGGAGGTGGAGCACGCCGCGATCCAGACCCCCTGGGGCCCGGTCAAGGGCTTGGTCGGCCTGCAGACCGAGTCGCTGGACTTCTCGGCCCTGGGCGAGGAAGCCTTCGTACCCAGCACGCGCACCCGCAATACCGGCGTCTTCGTGCTGGAGCAGGCCAGGCTGGGCGGCGTGGACTGGTCGGCGGGCGCGCGCAGCGAGCGCGTGACGGTGGACTCGGACGGTGGCGAGCGCTTCGGCACCCCGGCGGACAGGCGCTTCAAACCCGTCAGCGTCGCGCTCAGCGGCGTCTATCCCTTGAGCGACGCCTGGAGCCTGAGCGCCAACCTGAACCGCACCGAGCGCGCACCGGCCTATTACGAGCTGTTTGCCAACGGCCTGCATCTGGCCAGCGCGGCGTATGAGCGGGGCGATGCCAACCTGGGCCTGGAGCGGTCCAAGGGCCTGGACGTCGGCTTGAAGTGGGAATCGGCGCAGAGCCATGTCCACGTCAATGTCTACGAGACGCGCTTTACCAACTACATCGCGCTGCAAGCCACCGGTGCGACGGTGGACAACGACGGCGAGGCGGTGCCGGTCTACAACTTCCAGGCCGTGCCGGCGCGGCTGCGTGGCGTCGAGCTGGAAGGCCGCTGGCAGCTGCATCCCACCATCGCGTTGCTGAGCCAACTGGACGCCGTGCGCGGCGACAACCGTGCCACCGGCGAGCCCCTGCCGCGCCTGGCACCGCTGCGCGCCATGCTGGGCCTGGAGGCCCGGCAGGGCGACTGGTCCGGCAAGCTGGAATGGCGCGGCGCCGCCCGCCAGACCCGCGTCGCCGAGTTCGACACGCCCACGCCCGGCTACGGCACGCTGCGCCTGTCCGTCGCCCGCCAGCTGCGCTGGGGGCAGACCGACGCCCTCTGGTACCTGAAGCTCGACAACCTGGGCAACAAGCTGGCCTACAACGCCACCGCCGTGCCGACCATCCGCGACCTGGCGCCCCAGGCGGGCCGGTCGGCGAGTACAGGGTTGCAACTGCGTTTCTGAGGCCTCGACCCGGTGTACAACCGTGCATGCCGCCCATGTACCGGGCGGTATGCACGCAAGTCGTGCGTGCACGCACCAGAAGCTTCTTTCTAGCGCGGGCGCGGAACTTGCGTCGCGAGGCAGGGAACAGGAGCAACGATGCAGACCGCCTTTGACGAGATGAATGCCGCTGCGCTGCAGTGGCAAGGCGCTACCGGCCAGGCCCAGCAGGCCGGTGGCGTGCGTGCTCATTACGAGAGCTACGCCCGCTGGCTGGCCGAGCAGCCCGAGTCGCTGATGCGCGAGCGGCGCGAGCAGGCCGAGTTGATCTTCCGACGCGTGGGTATCACTTTCGCCGTCTACGGCGACAAGGACTCGGGCGAAGGCACCGAGCGCCTGATCCCCTTCGACCTGATCCCGCGGGTCATCCCGGCCAGCGAGTGGACCTCCATGCAGGCCGGCCTGGCCCAGCGCGTGACGGCGCTGAACCGCTTCATCCACGACGTCTATCACGACCAGGAAATCCTCAAGGCCGGCATCGTGCCCGCCGACGAGATCTTGAACAACGCCCAGTTCCGCAAGGAAATGATGGGCGTGGACGTGCCCGGCGGCGTCTACAGCCACATCGCCGGCGTCGACATCGTGCGCGCCGGCCACGCCGACGGCAGCGGCCACTACTACGTGCTGGAAGACAACCTGCGCGTGCCCAGCGGCGTGAGCTACATGCTCGAGAACCGCAAGATGATGATGCGGCTCTTCCCCGAGCTGTTCGTCAACCATCGCATCGCGCCGGTGGCGCATTACCCCGACCTGCTGCTGGACACGCTGCGCAGCGTGGCGCCCTCGGGCGTGTCGGACCCGACCGTCGTCGTGCTGACGCCGGGCATGTACAACTCGGCCTACTTCGAGCACGCCTTCCTGGCCCAGCAGATGGGCGTGGAGCTGGTCGAGGGTCAGGACTTGTTCGTCGACGGCGGCTTTGTGTACATGCGCACCACGCGCGGCCCCAAGCGCGTCGACGTGATCTACCGCCGCCTGGACGACGACTTCCTCGACCCCAAGGTGTTCCGCGCCGATTCGCAGCTGGGCTGCGCCGGCCTCGTGGATGCGTACAAAGCGGGCAAGGTGACGCTGTCCAATGCCATCGGCACCGGCATCGCGGACGACAAGTCCATCTACCCCTACGTGCCGAAGATGATCGAGTTCTACCTCGGCGAGAAACCCATCCTGCAGAACGTGCCGACCTATGTCTGCCGCGACAAGGAAGACCTGGCCTACACGCTGGCGCACCTGTCCGAGCTGGTGGTCAAAGAGGTGCACGGCGCGGGCGGCTACGGCATGCTGGTCGGCCCCGCCGCCACCAAGGCCGAGGTGGAGGCCTTCCGGGCGCAGCTCATTGCCAACCCGGGCAACTACATCGCCCAGCCGACGCTGTCGCTGTCGACCTGCCCGACCTTCGTCGAATCGGGCATCGCGCCGCGTCACATTGATCTGCGACCCTTCGTGCTGTCGGGGTCGAGCGTGCGCATGGTGCCCGGCGGGTTGACTCGGGTGGCGTTGAAAGAGGGGTCCTTGGTGGTGAACAGCAGCCAGGGTGGTGGAACCAAGGACACCTGGGTTCTTGAGGACTGAGGGAGGACTGATCGATGCTTTCAAGAACCGCTGACCACCTGTTTTGGCTGAGCCGCTACATCGAACGGGCGGGTCGAGCGCGCAGCGCTCGGGGCGAAGCCACAACACGGCAGCGCGCATCAGCGCGCGCGGTGTTTTCGGCCAACGAAAGGGAGTCGAAGCATGCTGTCTAGGACTGCTGACCACCTGTTTTGGCTGAGCCGCTACATCGAGCGGGCGGGTCGAGCGCGCGGCGCTCGGGGCGAAGCCACAACACGGCAGCGCGCATCAGCGCGCGCGGTGTTTTCGGCCAACGAAAGGGAGTCGAAGCATGCTGTCTAGGACCGCTGACCACCTGTTTTGGCTGAGCCGCTACATCGAGCGGGCCGAAAACACCGCGCGGATGCTGGACATCGCCTACCAGACCTCCCTCCAGCCGCAATCGGCGACGGAATCCGAGCAGTCGTGGAGCAGCCTGGTGTCGATCTCCGAGCTGAACAGCCTCTACAACACCAAGTACCCGCGCATCAACAGCCGCAGCGTCATGGAGTTCATGGTGGCCGACGAGAACAACCTCTCGTCCATCTTCAACTGCCTGCGCGCGGCGCGCGAGAACGCGCGGGCCGTGCGCGGTGCGCTGACGACCGAGGTCTGGGAGACGATGAACCAGACCTGGCTGGAGTTCCGTCGCCTGCTGCGCGAAGGCCTGCTGACGCGAGATCCGTCGCAGCTGTTCGAGTGGGTCAAGTACCGCTCGCACCTGTCGCGTGGCGTCACGGTCGGCACCATGYTGCAGGACGAGGCCTTTCACTTCATCCGCATCGGCTCCTTCCTGGAGCGGGCCGACAACACGGCGCGGCTGCTGGACGTCAAGTTCTATCGCCACGACGGGGAGATCGTCTCCGAGCGCGACACGGCGCGCGATTTCTACTACTGGTCGGCCGTGCTGCGCTCGGTGTCGGGCTTCGAGATCTATCGCAAGGTCTACAGCAACGTCATCCAGCCCGACAAGGTGGCCGAGCTGCTGATCCTGCGGCCCGACATGCCGCGCTCGCTGTCGCATTGCGTGACGCGCATGCTGGCCAACCTCAAGCGCGTGGCCAATCCACAGTCGGGCGAGACGCTGCGCCGCGTCGGGCGGCTGGAGGCGGAACTGGCCTTCGGGCGCATCGACGAGATCCTGGCCAAGGGCTTGCATCCCTTCCTGGACGACTTCCTCGCCGAGGTGGCCGATCTCGGTGCCGGCATCAGCCGCGACTTCCTCGTTCCTTCGACAGGATGACAGTGCCCCTCGCCCTGTCCTGCCGCGCTGAACGCGGGCGGGTCCGGTCGGTCCCCCTAGGGGACGGCGATGCTCGCGGCATTGAGCCGCGAGCACATCGCCATCGCGGGCCGGCTTGGGAGCGGCCCGGCGCTCGGCCCGATAACTCTATGCGTCGCGATAGCCGCGAATGCAGAACGGACAACTGACATGAGCATCCACGTCGCCCTCAAGCACGTCACCCGCTACAAATACGACCGCCCCGTCAGCCTCGGCCCGCAGGTCGTGCGGCTGCGGCCGGCGCCGCATTGCCGCACGCCGGTGCTGAGCTACTCGCTGCGCATCGAACCTGCCGACCATTTCATCAACTGGCAGCAGGACCCGTTCGCCAACTACCTGGCGCGGTTGGTCTTCCCCGAGAAGACGACCGAGTTCACCGTCACGGTGGACCTGGTGGCCGAGATGTCGGTCTACAACCCCTTCGACTTCTTCCTCGAAGAGCACGCCCAGACCTTCCCCTTCAAGTACGACGAGGTCCAGCAGATCGAGCTCGCGCCCTATCTGCAGGTCGAGCCGTTGACGCCCTTGCTGGCCGCCTACCTGAAGGAGATCCCGCTCGACCGGCGTTCGACGAATGACTTCCTCGTCGAACTCAACCAGAAGGTGCAGGGCAGCGTCTCCTACCTGATCCGCATGGAGCCCGGCGTGCAGACGCCCGAGGAGACATTGGAGAAAGCCTCCGGCTCCTGCCGCGATTCCGGCTGGCTGCTGGTGCAGTTGATGCGCCATCTCGGCCTGGCGGCGCGCTTCGTGTCGGGCTACCTGATCCAGCTGACGCCCGACGAGAAGGCGCTGGACGGCCCCAGCGGCACCGAGGTCGACTTCACCGACCTGCATGCCTGGTGCGAGGTCTATCTGCCCGGCGCGGGCTGGATCGGCCTGGACCCGACCTCCGGCCTGCTSGCCGGTGAAGGCCACATCCCGCTGGCGGCCACGCCCACGCCCGGCAGCGCTGCGCCCATCAGCGGCGCCGTCGACAAAGCCGAGGTCGAGTTCGAGCACGAGATGAGCGTCACGCGCATCTACGAGTCGCCGCGCGTGACCAAGCCCTACACCGAGGAGCAATGGGCCGAGGTGCTGAAGCTCGGCGAGCAGGTGGATCGCGAACTGGCCGCCGGCGACGTGCGCCTGACGATGGGCGGCGAGCCCACCTTCGTGTCCATCGACGACCGCGACGCGCCCGAATGGAACACCGAGGCGCTGGGCCCCACCAAGCGCATCTACGCCCAGCAGCTCACGCACAGGCTGCGCGACGAGTACGGCCAGGGCGGCTTCCTGCATTTCGGCCAGGGCAAGTGGTATCCCGGCGAACAGCTGCCGCGCTGGGCGCTGTCCATCTACTGGCGTGCCGACGGCCAACCCTGCTGGCGCAACCCGGAGTGGTTCGCTGACGAACGCGAGGGCCACGCTTACACGAGCACGCATGCCCAGGCCTTCATGAGCGCACTGACGCGCCGCCTGGCCCTGCCAGACAGCCATGTCGAGCCCGCTTACGAGGACACCTTCTACTACCTGTGGCGCGAGCGCCGCCTGCCGGTCAACGTCGACCCCTTCGACTCGCGGCTGGACGACGAGATGGAGCGGGCGCGCCTGCGCCGCATCTTCGAGCAAGGCCTGGCCGAGGTCGTCGGCTATGTGCTGCCGATCGCCCACAGCGGCGACTCGCCGGCCCTGGCCGGCACGCGCTGGCAGACCGGCCCCTGGTTCTTCCGCGACGATCGCCTCTACCTGCATCCCGGCGACTCGCCGATGGGCTGGCGGCTGCCGCTGGACTCGCTCCCCTGGGTCAGCAAGGGCGACTACCCCTATCTGATCGAGCAGGATCCTTTCGCACCGCGCGGCATGCTGCCCGCCGCGGCGGCATTGCGCGTGCAGACGCTGGGCGTGACGTCGGCCGGGCCGGTGCCGGGCCTGCGGCTGGGGGGCAAGGCCGGTGCTGCTGCGGGTGGCGCCGGCATTGGTGCGGCAGGGGCAGGCGACGCCTCGACCCAGGCCGCACCAGGCCGCTTCGAGAGCGCCCGTGACGTCACGCGCACGGCGCTGTGCGTCGAAGCCCGCGACCCGCGGCGCGCCAACGGCCCCGCGGCCGAACGCAAGGGCAAGGCCAGCGGCGTGCTCTACGTCTTCATGCCGCCGCTCGAAAAGCTCGAGCATTACCTGGAGCTGTTGACGGCGGTGGAGGCGGCTTGCGAGGACACGGGCTACAAGATCGTGCTGGAGGGTTACCCGCCGCCGCGCGACCCGCGCCTGAAGCTGCTGCAGGTCACGCCAGACCCCGGCGTCATCGAGGTCAACATCCACCCGGCCCACAACTGGCGCGAGTTGGTCGACCACACCGAGTTCCTGTACGAAGCCGCGCGCCTCACGCGCCTGTCGAGCGAGAAGTTCATGATCGACGGCCGCCACACCGGCACCGGCGGCGGCAACCACTTCGTGCTCGGCGGCGCCACGCCGGCGGACTCGCCCTTCCTGCGCCGCCCCGCGCTGCTCGCGTCGCTGCTGGCCTACTGGCACAACCACCCCAGCCTGAGCTATCTCTTCAGCGGCCTTTTCATCGGCCCCACCAGCCAATCGCCGCGCGTGGACGAGGCGCGCAACGACCAGTTGCGCGAGCTGGAGATTGCGCTGGGCGAGATCCACAAGCTCGGGGACAACGTCGCTCCTTGGCTTATCGACCGCACGCTGCGCAATGTACTGGTCGACGTGACTGGCAACACGCATCGCAGCGAGTTCTGCATCGACAAGCTCTACTCGCCTGACTCCGCCACCGGCCGCCTGGGCCTGCTGGAGCTGCGCGCTTTCGAGATGCCGCCGCATGCGCGCATGAGCATCGTGCAGCAACTGCTGCTGCGCGCCCTCGTCACCCGCTTCTGGAACAAACCCTACCGCGCACCGCTGGTGCGCTGGGGCACGGAGCTGCACGACCGCTGGCTGTTGCCGCATTTCGTGCGCGAGGACTTTGCCGACGTCATGCAGGACATGCGCGAGGCCGGCTATGCCTTCGACGCCAACTGGTTCGCGCCGCACTTGGAGTTCCGCTTCCCGAAGTACGGCGAGTTCGTGGCCCGCGGCGTGCATGTGACGCTGCGCGGCGCGCTGGAACCCTGGCATGTGATGGGCGAGGAAGGCTCGGCCGGCGGCAATGTGCGCTATGTGGACGCGTCGCTGGAACGGATGGAGCTGCTCGTCACCGGCCTCGTCGACCCGCGCCACCGTGTGACGGTCAACGGCGTGCCCGTGCCGCTGCAACCCACGGGCCGCGTCGGCGAGTTCGTCTGCGGCGTGCGCTACCGCGCCTGGCTGCCGGAGTCGGCGTTGCACCCCACCATCCCCATCCACGCGCCGCTGACGCTGGACCTTGTCGACACCTGGCAGAACCGGTCCTTGGGCGGCTGCCGTTACTCGGTCGCGCACCCGGGCGGGCGCAGCTACGAGACGCTGCCGGTCAACGCCTACGAGGCCGAGAGCCGCCGCCTGTCGCGCTTCGTGGCCATGGGCCACACGCCGGGCCAGGTCGAGGTGGGTGAGCCGAAGCGCAGCCTGGAGTTCCCGTTCACGTTGGATCTGCGCAAGGTGGGTTGATGTAGCACAATTGCGCTACAACATTGGAGCCCCCATGTCGACGACGACCATTCGCCTGGAAGACGACTTGAAGGAACGCGTGAGCGAAGCCGCCGCGCGGGCCGGCAAGACGGCGCATGCCTTCATCCGCGATGCCATTGCCGAGTCGGTCGAGCAGGCGGAATTCGATGCGGAGATGGACAGGATCTGCGAGGAGCGCTGGACTGAGTTCCTGAAGACTGGCGAAGCCGTCAGTCTTGACGAAGCCAAGGCGTACTTCGATGCCAAGGTTGCCGGTAAGCCGGCGGTACTGCCGAAGCCTCGCAAGATTCTCGAATGACGAGTGTCGAGCTTGGGCGCGGTGCAATTGACGATCTGGATCGCATCACGGACTTTCTGATGGCGCACGATGCTGACAACGCCGTCGAGCGCAAAGACGAGTTGCTCGATGCGCTGCGTGTGTTGACTTACGCGCCAGAAATCGGACGCCGTGCCGGCACCGGCACGCGTGAACTGGTCGTCGGCCGCGCTGCACGAGGTTACGTCGTCCGCTACCGATACGTGCCGCGCGCTGATGTGGCCGTTGTAATCTCGATTCGCCACCAGCGCGAATCGCGCTAAGACCCGAAACATGCGCATCGAAATCGAACCCGGCGTCCGCCTCTTCGTCGACATTGAGGGCCTGGGCCATGAGCCCGTCGGCCCCGAACTGCGCGAGAAGCCGACGCTGATCCTCATCCATGGCGGCCCGGGTTTCGACCATACCGCCTTCCGGCCCTTCTTCAGCCGCTTCACCGATCTCTGCCAGGTCGTCTACTTCGACCAGCGCGGCCATGGCCGCAGCGACCCGCGGCCGGCGGATGAGTGGGTGCTGGACGTCTTCGCCGACGACATCGTGCGGCTGTGCGACGCACTGGGCGTCGTCAAGCCCATCGTGCTGGGCCAGAGCTTCGGCGGCTTTGTCGCACAGCGCTATCTGGCCCGCCACCCGGAGCACCCGGGCAAGGTCGTGCTGTCCAGCACCTCGCATCACTTCGGGCTGGAGCGCAAGATCGAGCGCTTCGGTGCGCTCGGCGGGCCGGACGCCGCGGCCGCCACGCGCGAGTTCTGGGAGAACCCCGGCCCGGCCAGCTGGGCCGTGTATGAAAAGGTCTGCCGCCGCCTCTACAACACGCAGCTCAAGAACCCGAACGCCGGCGGCTGGATGATGTTCAAGCCGGAGATCCTGTTCGCCCACACCCGCACCGAGCTGCGCGACATGGACCTTCGCCCGGGCCTCGCGAATGTGCAGTGCCCGGTGCTGGTCATGGCCGGCGAGCAGGACCCGGTCACGCCGCCGCAGGACGCCGAAGAGATCGTTGCCGCGCTACCGGCGCAATGGGTGCAGTTCGAGCGCTTTGCCAACGTGGGCCATGGCGCCTGGCGCGATGACCCGGACTCGGCCGAACGCGTGTTGCGCGCCTTTCTGTCGCCGCGTGGCCAGGTCGCCAGCGAGCCGGGCTTACCGGCGCCCTGAGCAGTGACCGGCGCCAGCCGGCGCACCCCCCGCAGCCCCGGGCCGGCGCGGCGCGGACATTGCTCGACAATGCCTTTTCCGCCTTCTTCGCGCCGCATGACCGCATCGATCCTCCTCGCCCATGTCTGAGCTCACCCCCAGCCAGTGGAGCCTGCTTCCCGACGAGCCCGAGGAGGTGCTGGCGCCCGACCCGCTGGCGCTTGCCGCTTCGGCCGCGTTGCGCAGCCGTGACGGCCACTTCTATGAGCTGACCGGCCAGGTCAACCAGCCCGGCGAGCCCCAGGGCGGCCTCACCGAGCGCTGGCGTCGTTTCTTCGCGGCCGGCGGTGCGGCGGGTTGGCAGGAGCTCAGCGCCAAGGCCCTGCGGGTGCAGCGCCGCGTGCTGGAGGACGGTGCCAGCTACAACGTGCACAGCGATGCCCCACCGCTGCCTGGCCAGGACGAGAGAGAGGGTGCGCCGCTGGCCCGCCACTGGCCGCTGGAACTGCTGCCCATGCTCATCGAGCCGGACGAATGGCGCCATATCGAGGCCGGCATCGCCCAGCGCTCGCGCCTGCTCAACGCCGTCATGGCCGACACCTACGGGGAGCGCAAGCTGTTGAGCGAAGGCCTGCTGCCCGCGTCACTGGTGCTGGCCCACCCGCAATACCTGCGCGGCATGCATGGAGCCAAGCCGGCCGCTGGCGTTCACCTGCATGTGCTGGCCTTCGACCTGACGCGTTGCGCCGACGGCCATTGGTGGGTGGTCGGCCAGCGCACGCAGGCGGCGTCGGGCCTGGGCTATGTGCTCGAGAACCGCCTCATCATTGCCCAGCAGTTCCCCGAAGCCTTCCGGCAGATGGCCGTGCAGCGCCTGGCGGCGAGCTACCGCGACTTCATCCAGACCCTGACCCAGCTGTCACCCGCCGGCGAGCGCAGCCGCGTCGCGCTGCTGACACCGGGGCCGCGCAACGAGACCTATTTCGAGCAGGCCTTCCTGGCGCGTTATCTCGGCATCACCCTCGTCGAAGGCGCCGACCTGACGGTGCGCGCGGACAAGGTCTATCTCAAGACCCTGGCCGGCCTGGAGCGCGTGCATGTGCTGCTGCGCCGCGTTGATGACACCTGGCTGGACCCGCTGGAGCTGCGCCCCGACTCCATCCTTGGCGTGCCGGGGTTGCTGCAGGCAGCGCGTGCCGGCGAGGTCGTCATCGCCAATGCGCCGGGCGCCGGCTGGCTGGAGAGCCCGGGCCTGTCCGCCTTCTGGCCCGGCGTGGCCGAGAGCCTGCTGGGCGAGGACCTGACGCTGCCAGCCATCCAGAGCTGGTGGTGCGGCGAGGACAGCGCCTGGCGCAGGTTGCGCCCGCGGCTGGCGGAGTTTGTCGTCGTGCCGACCTTCTCGGCCAGCAGCACGACGCGCAGCTTCTCGCCCATCGTCGCCGCGGAACTGACCGACGAGCAGCTCTGGGAGCTGGCCGAGCGTATCGACGCCGACCCCACCGCCTACACCTTGCAGGCCCGCGTCAAGCCCACCAAGCAGCCGGTCTGGACGCGCGGCGCGCTGGAGCCGCGCGTGGCGGTGCTGCGCGTCTTCGCCATGACCGACGGCCAGGGCGGCTGGAAGGTGCTGCCCGGCGGCCTGGCGCGCGTGGCGCCCAAGCGCGACCCGCTGGCCGATGCCTGGCTGTCCATCCAGCGCGGCAGCTTGAGCGCCGACACCTGGGTCATGACCGACGGCGAGGTCGACCCGACGACGCTGCTGGCCCAGCCGCTGCAGGCCGCCGACCTGCGCGACGTGCACTGGACGGTGACCAGCCGCGCCGCCGAGAACCTGTTCTGGCTGGGCCGCTACACCGAGCGTGCCGAGAACAGCGCCCGGCTGGCGCGTCATGTCATCGAGGCCAGCGTCATGGTGCAGCGCGGCGCGATGCCGCCGCCCATGCTGCCGCTGCTGGACGCGCTGGCGCGCCGCCATGGCCTTGTCGGCGCCAAGGCGCCCGCGGCCGAGGACGACCCGCGTGGTTTCGAGCGTGCGATCCTGACGGCCCTGCTGCCGGCGTCCGGCGAGACCAGCGTCGGCTGGAACCTGCGTGCGCTGCAGTCCTGCGCCCAGGCGCTGCGCGAGCGCCTGTCGCCCGAGGCCTGGCGCCTCATCCACGAAACAGCCGCCCAGTTCGAGCAGCATCTGCGCGCTGTGCTGGACCGCCCCGGTCCGGGCACGCCGGTGACCGATGTGCTCAATGTGCTGGCGCGCGCCGACACCCACCTGGCCGCCATCACCGGCGCCCAGACCGACCGCATGACGCGCGATGACGGCTGGCGGCTGCTGTCCATCGGCCGCCAGATCGAGCGCCTGTCCTTCCATGCCGAGGTGCTGGCCGAGACCTTCGAGCATGGCTTGGCGCTGACCGAGGACGGCTTCGGCCTGCTGCTGGGCGTGTTCGACTCGACCATCACCTACCGTGCCCAGTTCCAGGCGCGCCGCGAGGCGCCGCCGCTGCTGCACCTGCTGGTGCACGACACCGACAACCCGCGGTCGCTGGCCTGGGTGGCGCGCACGCTGCGCGACCGCTTCGCCAAGCTGGCCCGCCACGATCCCGGCTGGGCCGCCGACATCGCTGCCGAGCTGCCCGTGCCCGAGGCCTGGCCGCTGGCCGAACTGGCGGCGTCAGGGCCGGCCCTTGTCGAGCATCTGACGCGCGCGGCGGCCCAGGCGGGCGAGTTGTCCAGCCTGATCAGCCAGCGTTATTTCGCGCATGTGCTCGGCGCAGAACAGCGAGTCTGGCAATGACAGGCATCCGGCTCGCCGTCCATCACGTCACCGAGTACACCTACGACGACTCGGTGGAATGGGCCTATCACGCCGCCTGCCTGGCGCCACGCCACACGCCCTGGCAAAAGGTCAGTGACTGGCGGCTCAACATCGACCCGTTGCCGGACGGCTGGGGCGTCGAGGGGCTGGAGCTGGACACGGGCGAGCTGGCCCGGCATCTGCGCCGCGACCCCTGGGGCAACCAGCACCTGAGCTTTGGCCATGCGCGCGTGCATGAACGCCTCGTCGTCGACAGCCGCTTCGAGGTGGAGCTCAGCGACCGCCCGGTGCCCGAGCCCGGCCGCGGCCAGGCCTGGGAGGCCGTTGCGGCCGGCCTGCGCTACCGCGCTGGCCGTGCGCTGCAGGAGGCCGACGAGTTCGCGCTCGCCTCCAACTACGCCGCACCCGACGAGACGCTGCGCGCCTATGCGCGCCGCGCCTTTTCGCCCGGCCGCACGCTGGCCGCCGGCGGCCTGTCGCTGATGCACCAGATCCACACCGACCTGCGCTATCTGCCGCAGAGCACGACGGTGGCGACCCGCGCCGCCGACGCGCTGGCCCTGCGCAGCGGCGTCTGCCAGGACTTCGCCCACGTCTTCATCGCCGCCTGCCGCTCACTGGGCCTGGCGGCGCGCTATGTGAGCGGCTATCTGCTGACACGCCCGCCCGAGGGCGTGACCAAACTTGTCGGCGCGGATGCCTCGCATGCCTGGGTTGAACTGTGGTGCCCCGAGCAGGGCTGGCTGGCCCTGGATCCGACCAATGCCGTGCCTGCGGGCCTGGACCACGTCACGCTGGCCTGGGGCCGCGACTATGCCGACGTGGCGCCGCTGCGCGGCGTGCTGCGCGGCGGCGGCGTGGCGACACTGGGCGTGAGCGTCAGCGTAGAGCCGATGGCCGACTGAGCGGCGTCAGCTCCGCAGCAGCGGCAGCACCGACACCACCATCAGCGCCGCGGCACCCCAGTTGAAGGCCTGCAGCGCGCGCGGCCGGTGCAGCCAGCGGCGCATCTGCTCGCCCAGCAGGGCCCATGAGCCGCAGCAGGGCAGGTTGACGAGCACGAAGACGGCTGTCAGCGCCGCGATGCCGAGTTCGCCATAGGCTGTCACGGCCGTCAGCGCCATGGCCCAGGCCTTGGGGTTGACGACCTGGAACAGCGCCGCAGCGCCAAAGCCCATGGGTCGGCCCTGACCGCCGCCTTGGGCGGTCGGTGGCGCGGCGCGGGCAATCTTGACAGCGAGGTAGAGCAGATAGGCCAGGCTTGCCCACTTCAGCACCTCATGCAGGCCGGGGTAGTGCGTGAACACCTCGCCCAGCCCCAGGCCGACGAGCACCAGCATGACGCCGAAGCCGAAGCTGATGCCCAGCAGATGCGGCAGGCTGCGCCGCCAGCCGAAGTTGGTGCCCGAGGCCAGCAGCATCAGGTTGTTGGGTCCGGGCGTGATGGACATGACGAAGGCGAAGCCGGTGAGGGCGGCCAGGGTGCTGAGGGTGGTTTCCATGGCGCGCAACTCTAGGCAGGTCGGCGTCGAATGGGCTTGCGTTTTGCAGTGCCGCCGGCCGGTCTTGTGCAATCATCTGCGGCCATGGATGCCATCGACGAGAAGATCTTGCGCGAACTGGTCAAGGACGGGCGCCTGACCAATGCCGAGCTGGCCCAGCGCATCGCGCTCAGCCCCTCGGCCTGCCTGCGCCGCGTGCAAGAGCTGGAGCGGCTGGGCGTCATCAAGGGCTACCGGGCGGTGCTGGACCCGACGCTTTTGGGACTGGGCTTCGTCGCCTATGTCGCCATCGGCCTGTCGCGCCACACGCTGGACGAGCAGCTGAGCTTCGAGCAGGCGATGAAGGACTGCCCGGTCGTGCGCGAGTGTCACAACGTGACCGGTGCCTTCGAATACCTGCTGCGTGTGGAGGTGGCCGACCTGCCGGCCTACAAGCGCTTCCATGCCGACGTGCTGGGCGGCCTGCCCCAGGTCAGCATGATCACGAGCTTCATCGTCATGGGCTCGCCCAAAGACGAGCGCGCGTGATGGCTCTTGCGGGCCGAGCGCCGGGCCGCCCCTAGCCGGCCCGCCGAGGGCGATGTGCTTGCGGCTCAATGCCGCAAGCATCGCCGTCCCCTTGGGGGACCGGTCAGGCTGGCCGGCGTTCAGCCAGGCCGGACTGGACGAGGGGCTTCAACGCTTGACTTTTCCGTCGCCCGTGAGCATCGACAGCTCCACGAAGCTGGAGCCGGTGTGCTTGGTGGGCGAGAAGTTCAGGTGATAGCCGCGTGACTCGTAGCCGGACAAGGTTTCCAGCGCGGCGATCAGCGCTTCGCGGGTGGGCCGGCCGCCCAGGCGGCGCAGGGCATCGACGATGACGCGTGCCGCGACATAGCCTTCCATGCTCGTGTAGTTGGGCTCGGCCTTGGCGTCGAGCTTGCGCAGGGCCTGCTGGTAGTCGTTGACGAGGCCGACCGCGGTGCCGAAGGGCGACGGCATGACCTGCGAGACGACGATGCCGGCGGCGTCCTTGCCGAGCTCATCGGCCAGGGCCTGCGTGCCGACGAAGGACACGTTGTAGAACTGGCCGAAATAGCCTGCCTTGCGGGCCTCGCGGATGAAGGCGGCGCAGCTCTTGTACGCGCTGATCTGCACGATCGCCTCGGCCTGTGCCGGCACGAGGGTCTTGATGGCCGCAGCCACGTCGACACTGTTGCGCTCCACCGTCGCAACGGCCACCGGCTGCAGGCCACGTTTTTCCAGCGCGCGAAGCACGCCCTTCAGACCGGCCTGGCCATAGGCGTCGTTCTGGTGGAAGACGGCGATCTTCTTCAGGTCGAGCTGGGTCAGCTGTTTGACGATCAGCTCGGTCTCGTCGTAGTAGGACGCGCGGATGTGGAAAACCAGCTTGTTGAACGGGTCGCGCAGCGCCTCGGCGCCGGTGAAGGGGGCGATGAAGGGAATCTTGGCGGCCGTCGCCAGCGGCAGCGCCGCCACCGACGTGGGCGTGCCCACATAGCCGAACAAGGCGAAGACATCCTCCTGGATGAACTTCTCGGTGTTGGCCTTGCAGCGCGCGGGTTCGTAGCCGTCGTCCAGCGTCTTCAGCACGATGGGCAGGCCGCCCACGCCGCCGCTGGTGTTGACGGCATCGAAATAGGCCTTGGCGCCGAGTTGCATCTGCAGGCCGAGCTGGGCGGCGGGGCCGGTCAGCGGCACGGACTGGCCGAGCACGATGGCGCGGCGTTCCTGGGCGCGAGCAGATGTGGCCGGCAGCGCAAGGCTGGCCAGGGCGAGATGGGCTTGGCGGCGGGTCAGCATGGGCGCGAATCATGCCCCAAGCCGGGGGCAGCTGTTACAACCGATCGGCGCACAGTGCCCGCCGGGCGTGAATACGCCCCGGCGGAAACGTTTGCTAACTTGTGCGTGCGCGAGCGCGGCCGGCGCGCTTGTTGGCGAACATGGCCTCGTCGGCGAAGCGCATCAGCGCATCCGCCGTCTGGCCATCCACCGGGAAGTGGGCCAGGCCCAGGCTGCTGCCCACGGCCACCTGCTCGCCCGAGCCCAGCGTGATCGGCTGGGACAGAGCGTCCAGCAGCCGGTTCAGCACCGGTTCGGCGTCGGCCGGCACCAGGGTCGGCGTCAGCAGCACGACGAATTCGTCGCCACCCAGGCGGGCCACCGTGTCGCTGGCGCGCAGGCCGGTGTGCAGGCGGGCGGCCACGGCCTTGAGCACTTCGTCGCCGGCGTCGTGGCCATGGCTGTCATTGATCTGCTTGAAGCCGTTCAGGTCGAGATAAGCCAGCGCAAAGACATGGCCGCTGCGCTCGGCGGCGGCAATGGCCTGCTTGAGCCGGTCGCCCAGCAGCAGGCGGTTGGGCAGGCCGGTCAATGCGTCGTGCAGGGCCGCGCGCTCCATGCGCGCCTCGTGGGCCTTGCTCTGCGTGATGTCGACCATCATCCACAGCGACTCGCCACCCCGTTCGCTGGATACGGCGGGCAGCTCGACGCCGGCCAGGTCCACCCAGATCAACGAGCCGTCCTTGCGCCGCATCTGCAGCTGGGTGCGAAAGCGACCGCCGGCCTTGAGCTGTGGATAGGCCAGCGCACCCAGGGTCTCGTAGGCGGTGTCGTCGACATAAAGCTGGCGCACCGGCGCACCGAGGAGTTCGCCCTCGGCGTAGCCGAACATGCGCTCCAGCGCCTGGTTGCGCCAGACGGTCACGCGGTCCCGCAGCTTGACGATGCCGACCAGATCGCTCTCCAGCATGGCTTCCTGGTCCAGCGTCAACTGGTGCAACTGCTGGCGGATGCGGTGGGTCTCGCTGATGTCGAACATCACGGAGCGGCTGCGCAGGTAGTTGCCGTTGGCGTCGTAGACGGCCGTGGCCGACAGGCTGACGCGGCGGGCTTCGCCCTGGCGGCCCTTGACGCTGAACTCCAGCTCCGAGATGCGCCCTTCGCGCATAAAGCGGGGGAAGGCCTGGCTGAACAGCAGGCGGCCCTCGGCATCGAAGAAGTCCGCCGGGCTGGCCTGGCCGATCAGCTCTTCGGCCGTGCAGCCCAGCCAGCTCAGGCCCAGGGCGTTGATCTGCAGGAAGCGCCCGTTCTCGTCCAGCGCGTAGTAGGCACAGGGCGCGTTGTCGTAGAGGTCCTGCAGGCTCTGGCGCGCCTCGTCAGCCTGGGCCTGGAGCTGCTTGCGGGCCGTGATGTCGGACTCGATGACCATGAAGCCCGTCAGCGCGCCCTCGGCGTCGTGCAGGGGCTGGACCTCGACGTCCACCCAGTAGTCGCGGCCGTCCTTGGCGCGGCGTATCAGCTCGACCTTGCAGCCCAGTCCAACGCTCATGGCCTCGCGCATGCCGTGCACCGTGTCTTCGTTGGTCAGCTCGGAATGCAGCAGGTCGCTCGGCCGCTTGCCCACGGCCTCCGCACTGGTGAAGCCGCTGAGCCGCGTGAAACCATCGTTGACCCAGTTGATGCGGCGATCCGTGTCGGTGATCAGGACGGCGTTGGTCGTGTGGCTGGCCACCATGGCCAGCCGCGCCAGGTCGGCGGTCATGCCGCGCGCCATCTCTTCGGCGCGGGTGCGGCCAGCGGCCAGCAGATAGACCGTCACGGCCAGCAGCAGGCTCAGCAGCGCCCCGCCCAGTTCCAGGCCCAGGCCCGACAGGCCCAGCAGCCGCATGGACGCCTCGTGGGTCAGGGCCGTATCGAGCATGAACTCGCGACCGGCGACCGTGAAGCGCAACGAATCGGCCGTCGGCGCGTCGCTCAGCTCGTAGTCGGCCGCCTCGGCCGGCGTCAGCGCCTGGCCCGCACGTGTCGCCAGCAGGGGCTGAAACTCGGCGTCCGTCGTCCGGACGGACAACTTCAGGTCCAGCAGCGACGACGCCGGCTCTGCCACGCCGCGCAGCAGGTCGCCCGCCACCAGCGGCGCATACAGCAGGCCGAGCAGCGCGGMGCGGCGTTCGGCCGGCGTGCCGGGGTCATGCCCCTGCAGATAGACCGGCACGAGCAGCAGGAAACCGGTGCCCTTCAGCGGGTCCTGCACCAGGCGCACGGGGCCGGAAAGAGTCGCCTCGCCGCTGTCGATGGCCTGTTCGATGGCCTGGCGGCGCACCGGGTTAGCGCCGGAGTCGATGCCCCAGGCCGAGAAGTTGTGCGAGAACGGCGAAATCTGCGTGACGACGTAGAGCGTCGGGTCCTGGCCCGAGCCATGCACGCGGAATTCGGTGCCCCCCTCGCGCTGGCGGGCCGCGACGAAGGCGGCCAGGTCGCGGCGCGCCACCCTCTCGATGAATCCGAAGCCGCGCACGCCGGGGAACTCGCGGGGCAAGTCGCGCGACTCGACATAGGCGTCAAAGGC